>NZ_JBVIJT010000007.1:0-523096 GCF_055581265.1 Streptomyces sp. NPDC031466 | reverse complement strand
ACAAACGCGACTACATCTTCAACGGCACCCTCACCGTCGCAGCGATCGCCATCTGGCTCCGCGACACCGTCCAAGAGCCATCAGAAACGACCTAGCGCCCGTCCCGGTCGGGCCGGTGCTCCACGTACTCGATCACCGTGCCGTCGGCATGGCGTGCCGTGAAGCCGGAGCCCGTGGGGACGGCGATCAGCGGCTCCGTGATCTCGGCGCCCTCGGCCTCCAGGCGCTCCAGGTAGGCCCGCGCCGAGTCGACGAGCAGGGTGCCGTCCGTCGCCCGGAAGGGCGCCAGTATCTCCTCGGTGCCCTCGATCAGGAGGAACGGGCCGACGGCGGCCAGGGCGAGTCGCTTCTCCGGGTACGTGAACCACATGTCCCGTTCCGTGCCGAGCAGGCGCTCGTACGAGGCGGCCAGGGCGTCCAGGGTGCCGGGGCCGGTGTAGACGCGGATGAAGGGGCGGGGCTGCGCCAGGTCGGAGGAGTCGTTGCGGCGGCGCCACATGGTGGGCGTGGCGGGTGCGTGTTCGGTCGTGTCGGTCATGGAGGCAGCCTCCGCCGTGCCGGGCGCCGCGGCCAGACAGGTGTTCATGGGGGTGGGTCCAGGTCATAGGCTGGGCGCATGGGGACAGTGGCTGCGGCGCACGAGGCGGCTCTACGGCGGGAGTTGGGCGGCTTCCTGCGGGCCCACCGCGAACGGTTGGCGCCCGCCGACGTGGGGTTGCCGGCCACGCGGCGCAGGCGTACGTCGGGGCTGCGCCGGGAGGAGGTCGCCGCGCTGTCGGGGGTCTCCGTGGCGTGGTACACGTGGCTGGAGCAGGGGCGGGTGGACGCCTCGCGGCAGGTCCTCGACGCCGTGGCCCGCGCCCTGCGGCTCGGTCGGGAGGCGCACCGGCACGCCCTGGCCCTCGCCGGCTTCACCGCCCGGCAGCAGGACGGCGACGACGCCGGCGACCCCGGTCTGCGGGCGGTGCTCGACAGTTGGCCGGACAGCCCGGCCCTGCTGCTCGGCCTCGCGCTGGACATCCTCGCCTGGAACCGCGCGTACGCGGCGCTGTGGCCCGACCCCGCAGGCTTCCCCGAGGAGCGGCGCAATCTGCTGCTCCTGCTGGTCCGCGACCCGGACCACCAGCGGTTGCTGCCCGCCTGGGAGCCCGTCGCGATGGACCTGTACCGGCACGTGCGCACCCGCGCCGACCGGCGCCCGCACTCCCCCGCCCTCCAGGGCGTCACCGCCCGACTGCGCGCCGAGCGGCCGGACTTGGACCACTGGTGGGCCTGCCGCTCGGTGGGCGACTTCGCCTCGCGGACGGTGGAGATCACCCCGCCGGACGGCTCGGGTGCGCCGCCCCGCGCGTACGGCATGACGCTGCTCCGCGCGCCCCGGCCGAGCGGCGCCGTTCTCCTCGTACAGACCCCGGAAACACAGACCCCGGAGACAGCGGCCCCATAGACAGAGGCCCCGGAACGCGCCGGACCCCCGGCTCCATGAGCGGAACCGGGGGCCCGACGTCACGCGGCGTGGGTCAGCAGCCCACGAGGCGCGTCGCGAGGTAGCCCTCGATCTGGTCGAGGGAGACCCGCTCCTGCTTCATCGAGTCACGCTCGCGCACCGTCACGGCGTTGTCGTCGAGGGTGTCGAAGTCGACGGTCACGCAGTACGGGGTGCCGATCTCGTCCTGGCGGCGGTAGCGGCGGCCGATGGCGCCCGCGTCGTCGAACTCGATGTTCCAGTTCTGGCGCAGCGCGGTGGCCAGGCCCTTGGCCTTGGGCGACAGCTCCGGGTTCCGGGACAGGGGGAGCACCGCGACCTTCACCGGGGCGATGCGGTGGTCGAAGCGCATGACCGTGCGCTTCTCCAGCTTGCCCTTGGCGTTGGGCGCCTCGTCCTCGAAGTAGGAGTCGAGCAGGAAGGCGAGCATGGTGCGGCCGACACCGGCGGCGGGCTCGATGACGTACGGCGTGTAGCGCTCGCCCGCCTCCTGGTCGAAGTAGGAGAGGTCCTGGCCGGACGCCTTGGAGTGCGCGGTCAGGTCGTAGTCGGTGCGGTTGGCGACGCCCTCCAGCTCGCCCCACTCGTTGCCGCCGAACTGGAAGCGGTACTCGATGTCAGCGGTGCGCTTGGAGTAGTGGGAGAGCTTCTCCTTCGGGTGCTCGAACCACCGCATGTTCTCCTCGCGCAGGCCCAGGCCGGTGTACCAGTTCCAGCGCTGCTCCATCCAGTACTCCTGCCACTGCTCGTCCTCGCCCGGCTTGACGAAGAACTCCATCTCCATCTGCTCGAACTCGCGGGTGCGGAAGATGAAGTTGCCGGGCGTGATCTCGTTGCGGAAGGACTTGCCCATCTGCGCGATGCCGAACGGCGGCTTGCGGCGGGAGGTCTGCTGGACCTGGGCGAAGTTGGTGAAGATGCCCTGGGCGGTCTCGGGGCGCAGGTAGGCGACGGAGCCGGTGTCCTGCGTCGGGCCCAGGTGCGTGGCGAGCATGCCGGAGAACTGCTTGGGCTCGGTGAACTGGCCCTTGGTACCGCAGTTGGGGCAGTTGACGTCCGCGAGGCCGTTGGCCGGCGGGCGGTTGTGCTTGGCCTCGTAGGCCTCTTCCAGGTGGTCGGCGCGGTGGCGCTTGTGACAGGAGAGGCACTCGGTGAGCGGGTCGGAGAAGGTCGCGACATGGCCGGAGGCCTGCCAGACCTCGCTCGCCAGGATCACCGACGAGTCGATGCCCACGACATCCTCGCGCGAGGTGACCATGTAGCGCCACCACTGGCGCTTGAGGTTCTCCTTCAGCTCGACGCCCAGCGGTCCGTAGTCCCAGGCGGCGCGCTGGCCGCCGTAGATCTCGCTACAGGGGAAAACGAAGCCACGGCGCTTGCTCAGGCTGACGATGGTGTCGATCTTGTCGGCGGCCACGGTGCTCTCTTCATAAGACGGTGGGCGAGGCGAATGCCTCAGGTTACCGGCGGCCCGGCCCCCCTAATCAAATCGGTTCCCCACGAGCCGCTTCGGGGCCCTGCCGCCGAGCCTCCGCCGGGCCCCCGCCGGGAGCGTTGCCGGGCCCCCGCCGGGAGCATTATTGACAATCGTTTCCACATTTGTTGAAAATGAGTGTCATGAACGTACGACGACGCCTCATACCCACCGCCGCCCTCGCCTCCGCGACGGTCCTCGGCCTCACGGCGCTGACCGCCTGCTCCTCCACCGCGGACGACAAGGACGGCAAGCTCGACGTGGTGGCGTCGTTCTACCCCATGCAGTACCTCGCCGAGCGCATCGGCGGCGACCACGTCTCGGTCACCACCCTCACCGAGCCCGGCCAGGAGCCGCACGACCTCGACGTCTCCGCCAAGCAGCGCGGACAGCTGGAGGAATCCGACGTCGCGCTGTACCTCAAGGGCCTGCAGCCCGCCGTGGACAAGGCGATCGACCAGTCCGGGATCGACACCAAGGTCGACGCCGGCTCCCTGACCGGCATGGAGAAGCACGGCACCGAGGTCGGCGGGCACGCCGAGGGGCACGAGGAAGAGGGCCACGAGGGCCACGGCCACGACCACTCCCACGAGGGCGCCGACCCCCACATCTGGCTCGACCCGGTGAAGTACGCCGAGGTCGCCGAGGGCGTCGGCAAGGCCCTGGCGAAGGCCGATCCCGACCACGCGGCGACGTACAAGAAGAACACCGCGAAGCTGGTGAAGGACCTCGACGGCCTGAACAAGAGCTACCAGGACGGCCTGAAGAACACCAGGAACAAGGTCTTCATCACGACCCACGCCGCCTTCGGCTACCTCGCCGAGCGCTACGGCCTCACCGAGGAGGCCATCAGCGGCCTGGACCCCGAGGCCGAGCCGAGCGCCAAGCGCGTCAAGGACCTCCAGAAGATGGCCGAGGAGGACGGCGTCACCACCGTCTTCTACGAGACGCTCGTCAGCGACGAGACCGCCAGGACCCTGGCGAAGGACGCGGGCCTGCGGACTGATGTACTCGACCCGGTCGAGGGCATCACCGGCAAGTCCAAGGGCGAGGACTACATCCAGGTCATGGAGTCCAACCTGAAGGCGCTGCGCAAGGCCCTGGGCGCCAAATGACCCCACCCCCTGTGGCTACGGAGGCACGAGCCATGAGCAAGCACGCCACATCCGCGGACGGGGACGCCGTCATATCCCTGCGCAAGGTGACGGCCGAGCTGGGCTCGCGCCCCGTGCTGCGCGGCATCGATCTCACCGTGGGGCGCGGCGAGGTCGTCGCCCTGCTCGGCGCCAACGGCTCGGGCAAGTCCACCGCCGTGCGTTCGATCATCGGCCAGGTGCCGGTGACCGGCGGCGACGTAGAGATCTTCGGCACCCCGCGCCGCCGCTTCCGCGACTGGGCCCGCGTCGGGTACGTCCCGCAGCGCACCACCGCCGCCGGCGGCGTCCCGGCCACGATCAGCGAGGTCGTCGCCTCCGGGCGGCTGTCCCGCGCCCGCTTCGGCGTGCTCCGCAAGGCCGACCGCGAGGCCGTCGCCCGCGCCATCGACCTGGTGGGCCTCGGCGAGCGCGCCAAGGACTCCGTGAACGCCCTCTCCGGCGGCCAGCACCAGCGGGTCCTGATCGCCCGCGCGCTGGCCTCCGAGCCCGAGCTGCTGATCATGGACGAGCCGATGGCGGGCGTCGACCTGGCCAGTCAGGAGGTGCTCGCGGCCACCTTGCGCGAGCAGGTCGCCAAGGGCACCTCGCTCCTGCTCGTCCTGCACGAACTGGGCCCCCTGGAGCCGCTGATCGACCGCGCCGTGGTCCTGCGCGACGGCTGCGTCCTGCACGACGGGCCGCCCCCGCACGCGGTCGGCCAGCACGCCCTGCCGGGCCACGACCACGTCCACCCGCACGCCGCCGACGCCGAGCCGGTCCGCACCGGCCTGCTCACCTGAGGACCCTGGCGATGGAAATCCTTGAGTACGCCTTCATGCAGCGGGCCCTGCTCGCCGCCGTCCTGGTCGGCATCACCGCGCCCGCTGTCGGCATCTACCTCGTCCAGCGCCGCCAGGCCCTGATGGGCGACGGCATCGGGCACGTCGCGATGACCGGCGTCGGCCTCGGCTTCCTGCTCTCCGCGTCCCCGGTGTGGATGGCGACGGCCGTCGCGATCGTCGGCGCCGTGGTGATGGAGCTGATCCGCTGGTACGGCAAGACGCGCGGCGACATCGCCCTCGCCATGCTGTTCTACGGCGGCATGGCGGGCGGCGTGATGTTCATCAACCTCGCCCCCGGCGGATCGAACGCGAACCTCCAGTCGTACCTCTTCGGCTCGCTCTCGACGGTCTCCGAGGAGGACGTCAGCGCGATCTGCCTGCTCGCCGCCTTCGTGGTGCTGGTCACGGTCGGTCTGCGCCGCCAGCTCTTCGCGGTCAGCCAGGACGAGGAGTTCGCGCGCGTGACCGGGCTCCCGGTGCGCGCCCTGAACCTGCTCACCGCCGTCACCGCCGCGGTCACGGTGACCGTCGCCATGCGCGTGGTGGGCCTGCTCCTGGTCTCCGCGCTGATGGTGGTGCCGGTGGCGGCCGCCCAGCAGCTCACCCGGAGCTTCGCGGCGACCTTCGCGATCTCGGTGGCGATCGGCGTCGCGGTGACGATCGGCGGCACGGCCACCTCGTACTACCAGGACGTGCCGCCGGGCGCGACGATCGTGCTGCTGACCATCGGGGTGTTCATCGCCCTCACGGTCCTCGCGACGCCGCTGGCCAGGCGCAGGGCGCGGGCCTCGGCCGCCGCGCGGGCGGCCGGGGATCCGGCGGAGTGCTCGGTGCCGGCCCAGCCGATGGCCAGGACCTGACCCCGGTCCGGGCCGACCTGGCACAATGGCCCGGCAGGCCCAGACCAGAGCGCAGACGCGAGGAGACAACCGTGGGAGCCCCGGTTCGAGGCAGATCCACCCGCCAGCGCGCGGCGGTGGCCGCGGCACTCGACGACGTGGACGAGTTCCGCAGTGCGCAGGAGCTGCACGACATGCTCAAGCACAAGGGCGACTCGGTCGGTCTGACCACGGTCTACCGCACGCTCCAGTCGCTGGCCGACGCCGGCGAGGTGGACGCGCTGCGCACCAGCGAGGGTGAGACGGTCTACCGCCGCTGCTCGACCGGTGAGCACCACCACCACCTGGTGTGCCGCCTCTGCGGCAAGGCCGTCGAGGTGGAGGGTCCCGCCGTCGAGAAGTGGGCGGAGGCCATCGCCGCCGAGCACGGCTTCGTGAACGTGGCGCACACGGTCGAGATCTTCGGCACCTGCGCGGAGTGCGCGAGCAAGTAGCCATACCTACGAAGGGGCCCGCACCGTCACTGTGACGGTGCGGGCCCCTTCGTACGCGCACGGGCGCGGTCAGCTCTCGGCGATCTGCTGCTCGTTCGGGACGGCCCCGCCGAAGCGGCGGTCGCGCGAAGCGTATTCGAGGCAGGCGCGCCACAGGTCGCGGCGGTCGAAGTCCGGCCACAGCACGTCCTGGAAGACCATCTCGGCGTACGCGCTCTGCCACAGCAGGTAGTTGGAGGTCCGCTGCTCGCCGCTGGGCCGCAGGAACAGGTCCACGTCCGGCATGTCCGGGTAGTACAGGTACTTCGCGAAGGTCTTCTCGCTGACCTTGGACGGGTCCAGCCGGCCCGCCCGCACGTCTTCCGCGAGGGCCTGGGCGGCGTCGGCGATCTCGGCGCGGCCGCCGTAGTTCATGCAGAAGTACAGGGTCAGCTTGTCGTTGCCCTTGGTCTGCTCCTGGGAGATCTCCAGCTCCTTGGCGACCGACTTCCACAGCTTCGGCATCCGGCCGACCCAGCGCACGCGGATGCCGAGATCGTCGAGCTGGTCGCGGGTCTTGCGGATGAAGTCACGGTTGAAGTTCATCAGGAACTTCACCTCGTCCGGGGAACGCTTCCAGTTCTCCGTGGAGAAGGCGTACAGCGAGATCGCGCCGACGCCCATCTCGATGCCGCCCTGGAGGACGTCCAGGACGCGCTCGGCGCCCACCTTGTGCCCCTCGGTGCGCGGCAGCCCGCGCTCCTTGGCCCACCGGCCGTTGCCGTCCATGACGATGGCGACGTGCTTGGGCACCAGCTCGGCGGGGATCTTCGGCGGCCGCACGCCCGTGGGGTGCGGCTCCGGGGTGGTGTACTCACGGCGGGACCGTCCGAGGATTCCGCGTCGTGCCATGGGGCTCTCTCTCCTACGTGACTTCAAGGGGTGCTGCTCAGCTTTTCTCTACGTACCGCAGCGAGCGCAGGCCGCGCTCCAGGTGCCAGTGCAGATAGGCCGAGACCAGCCCGCTGCCCTCGCGCGCGTGCCGCGCCTCGCACGCGTCCGCCGTCGCCCAGTCGCCGGTGAGCAGCGCGCCGAGCAGGGTGAGGGCCTCCTGCGACGGTACGACGCTGCCGGGCACCCGGCAGTCGACGCAGACGGAGCCGCCCGCCGCGACCGAGAAGAAGCGGTTCGGTCCCGGCAGGCCGCACTTGGCGCAGTCGCCGAAGCTCGGCGCGTAGCCGTTCACCGCCAGGGAGCGCAGGAGGAACGCGTCGAGGACGAGGTGCGGCGCGTGCTCCCCGCGCGCGAGGACGCGCAGCCCGCCCACCAGCAGCAGGTACTGCTGCACGGCGGGCTCGCCCTCGTGGTCGGTGAACCGTTCCGCCGTCTCCAGCATGGCCGTGCCGGCGGTGTAGCGGGCGTAGTCGGCCGCGATCCCGCTGCCGTACGGCGCGATGGTCTCACTCTGCGTGCACAAGGGCAGCCCGCGTCCGACCAGCTCACTCCCGCGCGCGAAGAACTGCACGTCGACGTGGGAGAAGGGTTCGAGCCGGGCCCCGAACTTGGACTTGGTGCGCCGCACCCCCCGCGCCACGGCGCGTACCCGCCCGTGACCGCGCGTGAGCAACGTGATGATCCGGTCCGCCTCGCCCAGCTTCTGGGTGCGCAGCACGATGCCGTCGTCGCGGAACAGACTCATGGGGCCATTCTCGCGTACGGCGGGGGGTGCGAGGTACGCCGTACGGCTGAGCGGTCACACCACCTCGCCCCTGCTGCGGGCGTTCGCGTACGCCGTCGCCGCGCGCAGCCGCTCCGCCATGGTCGCGGTGCGGACCTCCTCCGGGGCGCAGTCCCACTCGCGGCCGCCGCCGTAGGGGCGCAGCTGGACGTAGGGGCCCTCGTGTCCCATCACCCGGCCGACGCGTCCACTGCTGGTGTCCACGACGTACGAGCCGACGGGGAGGTGCGCGGGAAGGCTCACGGCGCACTCCTCAGGGCGGCGGCCAGGCGTTGCGCCACGGCGACGGAACACCCGCCCAATTCGATGCGCGGGCAGGGTGCCTCCCTGGCCACCGTCGCGGGGTCGATCCGCAAGGACGGCAGGGCAATTTCCGCTCGCGCGAGTGCGGCGCGCAATTCCCTCAATGTTTCCTCCGCCTGTTCGACGCATACCACTGCGTGGCGCTTGGATTCCGCCTCCACGTGACTCCCCTTCGCCTTCGGATTTCACTCTTCGCACCCCTACGGTGACGTATCGCGCCTACACTCGGCAGGGGTCTGCCCTCTACAACTGCGGGGCAGTGGAAGGCGGTTGGCCATGGCCAATGGTTCACGTCAGGCGGCGTGGGAGTTCTTCGGCACGGAGCTGAAGCGGCGCCGCGAGGACGCGGGGATCACCCAGTCGGCACTGGGGGCCCGGGTTTTCGTCTCCGGCGGCTACATTGGGCAATTCGAACAGGCTATTCGTAAACCGCAGTTGGACGTGGCCGAGCGGATCGACGAGGTCCTGCAAACCGACGGTATTTTCGGACGCATGTGCCGGAAGCTGATCGATGACAACCGTATGCCGATTACTTCGCCCCGGTGGTCGAGCTCGAAGCGCAGGCGACGCGGATCTGCGAGTTCGCTCCCACGCTGATTCCGGGACTGTTGCAGACCGCCGAGTACGCGCGTGTCGTCACCCTCGCGGCCAATCCGTTCGTCACGGACGAGTACGTGGAGGACATTGTTGCGGCCCGCCTTGAGCGGTCGGGCATCCTCAAGGACGCGACACGGCCCGAGTATTGGGTGGTGCTGCACGAGAACGTGCTGTACATCCCGGTGGGCGGCCCGGCGGCCATGGCGCAGCAGCTGGACCATGTCGCGGCGCTGATGCGTGAGCGGCAGGTGTTGGTGATGCTGCTTCCGTACGAGGCGGGGGCGCACGCCGCCATGCTCGGGACGCTGAAGCTCATGGACTTCGAGGACGCGCCGCCAACCGCCTATACAGAGACGTCGTTTTCGGGAACCCTGCTGGACGACCCGGCAGTGGTGAAGCGCGCACAGCGCGCATACGATCTGCTCAGGGGCGCCGCGCTGTCGCCGGAGGCGTCCCTCGCCCTGATCGAGTCGGCGGCTGAGGACTACAGACGATGCGCGAGTACGACCTGAGCAACGCCCGCTGGCGCAAAAGCAGCCACAGCAACGGCAGCGGCGGCGACTGCGTCGAGGTCGCCCACGACTTCATCGGCGCCGCCCGCTGGCGCAAGAGCAGCTACAGCAACGGCGAGGGCGGCGACTGCGTGGAGGTCGCCGACGGAGTCCCCGGTGTCGTGCCCGTGCGGGACAGCAAGGTCCCGCAGGGCCCCACCCTGATCATCGGCGCCCCTGCCTGGCAGGCGTTCGTCAGCGGCGCCGCCGCCCCTACCCGCGAGTGACCGCCGACGAGGCGAACGCGTCGGACAGCGCCTGCGTGTCGGCGTAGGACGGAATGCCCGGCGGGAGGGACGCCCCGTCCCTCACCGCCTCGGCCGCCGCGACAGCGCCCCGCAGTGCCGCGCGGAACAGCAGTGATCCGCAGCTGACGCGCGCCACGCCTGCCTCGGCCAGTTCGGGGAGGGTGGGACCGCCGGGCGCGTGGAGGATGTTGAGAGGGGCGTCGAACACCGAGGTCAGCTCGGTGATGGCCCGCACATCCCGCAGGCCGGGCACGAACAGTCCGTCGGCGCCCGCCTGTCGATACGCGGTGAGGCGGTCCGCGGTCTGCGTCACGTGAGCGCCGGGCAGCCAGTACGTGTCCGTGCGGGCGTTGACGAAGAGGCGGCCGCCCGTGGCCTCCTTCACGGCCCGGATCACGTCACACTGCCGGGCGGGGTCGGTGAGCGTGCCGTCCGCGCGGCCGTCCTCGATGTTCACGCCCACGATCCCCGCCTCCGCCAGCTCCACGGCGAGCGCGGCGACTTCCTCGGGCCGGTCGCTGAAGCCGCCCTCGATGTCGACACTGACCAGAACGTCGAGGCGGGCGAGACCGCGGGCGAGCCGGACGGTCTCCTCGCGCGCCGCGCCCGACCCGTTCCCGTCGGGCAGCCCCGCCGCCGCGGCCACCCCGAGACTGGTCGTCCCGACCGCCCGGAAACCGGCGGCGGCCAGGGCGGCCGCCGATGCGTGGTCCCAGGCGTTGGGGAGCAGGAGGGGCGCGCCGGGCGAACGGTGCAGGTCGCGGAAGTGCTCGTGGCGAAGGGTCATGGTCCGACCGTACGGGCGCGAGGCGTCGGCGAGGACCGAAACCTCACCGCCCAGGCGAGGTCCGTGGCCACCTGCGCGGCCAGACCGTCGGCCCGGAAAGGTTGTTCCGCGCGGAACCGGCCGCGCTTCCGCTCCCCGGGGCTCCTGGCCCAAGATGCCCTCATGAAGAGTGACTTGTTCTCCAGTGACCACATGGCGCAGCCGGCCCTCGCCCCCGGGATGACCCTCCAGAACGCCAAGTCGATCAAGTACGCGGTGAACGGCGAGATGTTCGCCCGGCAGGGCGCGATGATCGCCTACCGGGGCGATCTGCAGTTCGAGCGCAAGGGGCAGGGCGTGGGCGGCATGCTCAAGCGGGCCATGACCGGGGAGGGGCTGCCGCTGATGGCCGTGCGCGGCCAGGGCGAGGCGTGGTTCGCGCACGAGGCGCAGAACTGCTTCATCGTGGACGTCGAGCCGGGCGACGTCCTCACGGTCAACGGCCGCAACGTCCTGTGCTTCGACGCGACCCTCTCGTACGAGATCAAGACGGTGAAGGGCGCGGGCGTGACCGGGGGCGGCCTGTTCAACAGCGTCTTCACGGGCTCGGGCCGCCTCGGCCTGGTGTGTGACGGCAACCCGCTGGTGATCCCCGTCTCCCCGCAGCAGCCCGTGTACGTCGACACGGACGCGGTGGTCGGCTGGACCGCCGACCTGGCCACCTCGCTGCACCGCTCGCAGTCCATCGGGTCGATGATCCGCGGCGGCTCGGGCGAGGCGGTCCAGCTGATGCTGCGGGGCGAGGGCTACGTCATCGTCCGCCCCAGCGAGGTGACGCCGCAGAAGGCGCAGCAGCACTGAGCGTGCCGCCGCGCCGAGCGGTCGGCGCGGCGGCAGGTCAGGCGGCCCGGCCGGCCCGCTGCTCGTAGCCGGCGAGGCGGACGCAGACGGTCAGGCCGCGCATGGCCTGCTCCAGGTCGGCGAGGCCCGGGTAGCTGGGCGCGATCCGGATGACGGCGTCGCGCGGGTCCTGGCCGTAGGGGTGCGTGGCGCCGGCCGGGGTCAGCACGATGCCGGCCTCGGCGGCGCGGCGCACGACCTCCTTGGCGCAGCCGTCGGGGACCTGGAGGGTGACGAAGTAGCCGCCCTTGGGCGAGGTCCAGGTCGCGAGGCCGGTGCCGCCCAGCTCGGCCTCCAGGATCCGGGCGACCGTCTCGAACTTGGGCCCGAGCAGGGCGCGCTGGCGCTCCATGTGGGCGCGTACGCCGTCGGCGTCCCGCAGGAACAGCACGTGCCGCAGCTGGTTGATCTTGTCGGGGCCGATGGAGCGCTTCTGGTTGTTGGCCAGGAGCCACTGCACGTTGGCGGGCGAGGAGCCGAAGAAGGCGACGCCCGCGCCGGCGGCGGTGATCTTGGAGGTGGAGCCGAAGACGAACACCCGGTCGGGGTTGCCGGCCTCGGCGCAGGCGCCGAGGAGGTCGGCGATCCCGGTGGGCTCGTCGGTCAGGTGGTGGACGGCGTAGGCGTTGTCCCAGAAGATCCGGAAGTCGGGGGCGGCGGTCTCCATGCGGGCGAGGCGGGCCACGGTCTCGTCGCTGTAGGAGACGCCGTCGGGGTTGCTGTACTTGGGCACGCACCAGATGCCCTTGACCGCCGGGTTCTCGGCGGCGAGCCGCTCCACGGCGTCCATGTCCGGGCCCTGGTCGGTCATCGGTACGGGGATCATGTCGATGCCGAACCGCTCGCAGAGCGCGAAGTGCCGGTCGTAGCCGGGCACGGGGCACAGGAACGCGATGCGCTCCTGGTCCACCCAGCAGGACTCGGCGCCGGGCAGCTTCCCGAGGAGGGCGTGCACCAGGCAGTCGTGCATCAGCTCCAGGCTGGAGTTGCCGAGCGCGAGCAGCTGGCCCGCGGGCACCTGGAGCAGGTCGGCGAAGATCTCGCGCAGCTCGGGCAGACCCTGGAGGCCGCCGTAGTTGCGTACGTCCGTGCCGTCGGCGGCGGTGTGGCGTCCGCCGGGCAGGCCGAGCAGGTCCTCGCTGAGGTCGAGCTGTTCCGGCGCGGGCTTGCCCCGGGTGAGGTCGAGGGAGAGCCCGCGCGCGGCAAGCTCCGCGTAGTCCTTCCGGGCCCGCTCCAGGAGCCCGTCCAGGGCCGGGGCGTCGGGGCTCAGCTCGGTGGTCATGGTGTTGCCTCTCGCAGGGTGCGGCTTCGGTGGGTCGCGCGCGGTGGGGTCGCGCACGGTCGGGCGGCGGTCGGTCGGGGCGCGCCCGGTGGGGCACGCGGGGCCACGCCCCCGGTGGGGTACGCGGGGGTCGCGTTCGGTGGGTCGCGCCTGCCGAGAATACAAACCGGCTCCGCCCCGTGCGCCGGGCGCCCGGTCCACGAGACCGGCGGTGCCCCCGGGCCGCCGGGGGCCACCCGCCGGGCCCCGCTCGCCAATGGGGGTGAAAGGCCGTGTGCGGGGCCTTGACCGGCCCCCGCACCCCTCTTATGGTCGCCACGCCACCCACGACGTAGGACGTGGGATCTCTCCAGGGAACAAGGGAGACACCGTGAGCGACCCGATCCCTCGAACCGCGACGCGGCCCGACCGCCGGTCCTTCCTGCGGTACACCGGCGCCCTGGGCGCGGCCGCCACCGTCACCACCACGCTCTCCGCCTGCTCCTCGGGGCCGGAGTCCACCAACGACACGGGGGGCGGCGGCCAGGGCGGCGACGCCACGCTCACCGCCGTCATCGGCTACGGCAACGACGGCAGCTGGGACCCGACGCAGACCGCCTCCGCCTTCGCCATGGCGGGCAACGAACACATCTACGAGGGTCTGCTCGGCACCGACCCGATCAGCCGCGAGCCCTACCCGGCGCTCGCCACCGAGATCCCCGGCGACCTCCGGGCGACCACATGGAAGTTCACCCTGCGCCCGGGTGCCAAGTGGCACGACGGCAGGCCCGTCACCGCCGACGACGTGGTCTTCGTGTTCGACCGCATCCTCGACCCGAGGACCCAGACGCTCGCCAAGGGGTTCTTCGCGAGCTGGCTCAAGGAGGTCAGGAAGGTCGACGCCACCTCCGTCGAGCTGATCTTGAAGTTCCCCTTCCCCGACGGCGCCGCCCGCCTCTCCCTCGCGAAGATCATGCCGAAGCACGTCTTCTCCGAGCCCGGCGCCTGGGAGGACGCGACCAAGGGCAAGGCGGTGGGGTCGGGACCGTACCGGCAGACCGCGCACCACCCGAAGTCGAACACCACCTTCGAGGCCTTCGCGGACTACAACGGCCCCCGCAAGGCCGCGTTCAAGAAGATGAACTGGCTGACGATCGTGGACGCCGCGCCGCGCGTCGCGAAGATCTCCGGCGCGAGCGCGGACGCGGAGATCGCCGACAACATCCCGTACGCCAACATCGCGCAGCTGGAGAAGAGCGGCATGAGCGTCGAGGGCGGCGCCGGGATGAACAACCTCTTCCTGCTCTTCAACACCGCGCACAAGCCGTTCGACGACGTACGGGTGCGCCAGGCGCTGCACTACGCCATCGACCGCGACAAGATGATCGAGGCCGCCCTGCGCGGACACGGCAAGGCGTCGACGTCCTTCCTGAACGAGGCCAACCCCTCCTACCGGCCCGCGCGGACCGTCTACGCGTACGACCTGGCGAAGGCGCGGAAGCTCCTGAAGGCGGCGGGCGTCGGCAAGCTGCGGGTCAATCTGATGGCGGTGAACGTCAGCTGGATCGTGGACTGCCTGCCGACCATCCAGGACGGCTGGGAGAAACTCGGCGTCGAGGTGACGCTCGACCCGCAGGAGACCACCGCCGTCTTCACCAAACTGGACCAGAAGAAGGACTTCCAGGTCGTCGCCGCCGCCTCGAACCCCAACCAGTTCGGGCTCGACGCCGACCTGATCATGCACTACAACTACGGCCCCGAGAACCTGTGGATGGGCTACGCCCGCTGGGCCGGCGACCCGGTCGCCAGGAAACTCTTCAAGGACATGGCGGCGGCCACCCGCGAGCCCGAGGCGAGCCGCAAGAAGACC
Source organism: Streptomyces sp. NPDC031466 (assembly GCF_055581265.1). Lineage (NCBI taxonomy): Bacteria > Bacillati > Actinomycetota > Actinomycetes > Kitasatosporales > Streptomycetaceae > Streptomyces > Streptomyces sp. NPDC031466. Next base: position 508,612 of record NZ_JBVIJT010000007.1, on the reverse strand, counting down.
ATGATCCAGGAGTACATCGACGTCGTCGCCGAGCAGGCGGTGCTCTATCCGGTCGTGCACAACGAACTCATGACGGCCTGGGACCCGAGGAAGATCGGCGGCGTCCGGGCCCAGCCGTATCCGGGGATCAACCTCCTCCAGGCCAAGTGGGCCTGACCACCGCCCAGTCCACCGGCCAGTTCGGGGGTCGTGCTCCGTGACCGCAGTCCTCAGAATCCTCGCCCGCCGCATCGCCCTGCTCGTCCCGCTGCTGCTCGGCATCGTGCTGTTCGTCTTCCTCGTGATGCGGTTCTCCGACGTCGACCCGGCCTCCGCCTTCTTCCAGGGCGCGAACCCGACCCCCGAGCAGCTGCACCGGTTCCGCGAGGAGAACGGCCTCCTCGACCCGCTGCCGGCGCGCTACATCGCCTTTGTCGGGGACCTCCTCCACGGCGACATGGGCATCAGCGTCCTCAACCGCTCCCCCGTCCTGGACCAGGTCACCACCGCCCTGCCGCTCACCATGCAGCTGACGTTCCTCGGCCTCGGCATCGCCGTCGTGCTCTCGCTGACCCTCGGCGTGACCGCCGCGATCCACCGCGACCGGCTGCCGGACCAGCTCATCCGCGTCACCTCCCTGACCGGTGTCGCGGCGCCCGGCTTCTGGCTGGCGCTCCTGATGATCCAGTACCTGGCCGTCGACCTCGGCTGGTTCCCGACCGGCGGCTACATCAACCCCGCCGACTCCCTCACCGGCTGGCTGCGGACCATGACCCTGCCCGCCCTCGCCCTCTCCCTGCCGGTGGCAGCGGGCCTCACCCGCGTCATCCGCACCGCCGTGGTCGAGGAGCTGGACAAGGACTACGTGCGTACGGCCATCGGCAGCGGCCTGCCCCCGGTGGTCGTCGTCGGCTGCAACGTCCTGCGCAACGCCCTCATCAACCCGCTCACCGTGCTCGGACTGCGCGTCGGCTACCTGCTGGGCGGCGCCGTCGTCATCGAGACGATCTTCTCGCTGCCCGGCATGGGCAAGCTGATGATCGACGCCGTGAAGAACGGCGACCCGGCCGTCGTCCAGGGCGTCGTCATCACCACCGCCGTCGGCTTCGTGATCGTCAACCTCGTCATCGACATCCTGCACCTGCTGGTCAACCCCCGCCTGAGGGGGACGAGTTGACGTTCACCTCGCGCAAGGCGCTGACCGAGCGCCTGTCCGTGCCCGGCCTGCGGCTCCGCCCGCTGCGCCGGCTGCCCGTCCTGTCCCGGGTCGCGGTGGGCGTCCTCGCCCTGGTCGTCCTGGTGGCGGCCCTCGCCCCGCTCGTCGCCCCGCACGACCCCCTCGACCAGCAACGCCAGACCGACGGCACCGGGCACCCCTCCGCCGGCCACTGGATGGGCCAGGACAGCCTCGGCCGCGACATCCTCAGCCGGCTGATGTACGGGGCGCGCTGGTCGCTGGCCATCGGGCTCGGCGCGACGCTGCTGGCCCTCGCCGTCGGCGCGCTCGTCGGCGCGGTCGCCGCGACCTCCCGCAAGGCCGTCGACGAGACGCTGATGCGCTGTCTCGACGTCGTCATGGCCTTTCCCGGCATCGCGCTCGCCGCGGTCCTCGTCGCGGTCTTCGGCGGCGGCATCACCGTACTGATCTGCGCGATCGCGTTCCTGTTCACCCCGCCGATCGCCCGCGTCGTCCGGGCCAACGTCCTGGACCAGTACGGCGAGGACTACGTCGTGGCCGAACGCGTCGTCGGCGCGCGCACCCCGCACATCCTGATCCGGCACGTCGCCGTGAACTGCGCGGCGCCCATCCTGGTCTTCTGCACCGTGCAGGTCGCCGAGGCCATCGTCTTCGAGGCCTCGCTCTCCTTCATCGGCGCGGGCGTCCGGCCGCCCGACCCCTCCTGGGGCAGCGTCATCGCCGACGGCAAGAACATGGTCCTGATCGGCGGCTGGTGGGCGACGGTCTTCCCCGGCCTGCTCATGCTGATCACGGTCCTCGCCCTGAACATCCTCTCCGAGGGCGTCTCCGACGCGTGGGCCGCGCCCTCCGGCCGGGACGTGCCCGACGCGGCCCGCGCCGAGGACCGCCTCGAAGCGCCCGAGCCCGGCACCGGCGAGGTCCTGGACCTGCCGGGCCTGACCGAGGCCGCCCAGCGGCTGCGCGCCCGCGCCCGGCCGCTGCCCGAGGGGCCGCCCGTCCTGACCGTCACCGGCCTCGCCGTCGGTTTCGCCCAGCGGCACGCCGGGACGGACATCGTCGACGCCATCGGCTTCCACGTACGCCCCGGCGAAGTCCTCGGCCTGGTCGGCGAGTCGGGCTGCGGCAAGTCGCTGACGGCGCTGACGGTGATGGGCCTGGAGCCCCGGGGCGCCCGGGTGCGGGGCAGCGTCGTCTTCGACGGGCGGGAGCTGGTCGGCCTGCCCGCGCGGGCCCGGCGCCGGCTCCTCGGCCACCACATGGCGATGATCTACCAGGACGCCCTGTCCTCGCTGAACCCGGCCATGACGGTCCGCTCCCAGCTGGGGCAGGTCGTCCGCAGGGGTGGCCGCCGCACGGCCGCCGACCTGCTCGAACTGGTGGGCCTGGACCCCGAGCGGACCCTGTGCAGCTATCCGCACGAGCTGTCCGGCGGCCAGCGCCAGCGCGTCCTGATCGCCATGGCCCTCTCCCGCGACCCGAAGCTGATCATCGCCGACGAGCCGACGACGGCGCTCGACGTCACCGTGCAGGCCCAGATCATCGAACTGCTGCTGCGGTTGCGCGCGGAGCTGGGGTTCGCGCTGATCCTCGTCTCGCACGACCTGGCGCTCGTCGCGGACGTCACCGACCGGGTGGTGGTGATGTACGGCGGCCAGATCGTCGAGACGGGCGTCACCGCCGACCTGGTGGGCGCCCCGGCGCACCACTACACGCGCGGGCTGCTCGGCTCCGTGCTCTCCCTGGAGTCGGCGGCGCGGCGGCTCACGCAGATCAAGGGCGTGGTGCCGTCCCCGGCGGACTTCCCGGCGGGCTGCCGGTTCGCGGACCGCTGCCCGCTGGCCTCGACGGTCTGCCGGGATGTGACCCCGGCGCTGGTGGGCCCGGCGCCCCATGAAACGGCGTGCCACCATCCGGCAGTGCCCCGTCGGGAGGCGCCCCGCAGGGGCGCGGGGAACTGTGCGACAAGCCACGACGAGCCCGCGCCCGGGGAGCACACATGACCACTCCCCTGCTCAGGTTGACCGACGTGCACGTCACCCACCGGGCCCGCTCCGGAGGGCTGTTCTCCCGGGACCAGGTCCACGCCCTCACAGAGGCGAACCTGGAAATCGCCCCCGGCGAGACCCTCGGCGTCGTGGGCGAATCGGGCTGCGGCAAGTCCACCCTGGCCAAGGTCCTGGTCGGCGTACAGCGCCCCACCGGCGGAACGGTGACGTTCAGGGGCAGGGACCTCTGGACGATGGCCCCCGCGAGAAGGCGGACGGAGATCGGCACCCGCACCGGCATGATCTTCCAGGACCCGTCGACCGCCCTGAACCGCAGGCTGTCGGTGCGGCAGATCCTCCGGGACCCCCTCGACGTGCACCGGCGCGGCACCCCGAGGGAACGGGAGGACCGGGTACGGGAGTTGATGTCCCTGGTCGGCCTGCCCAAGGCCCTCGCGGACGGACTGCCCGGCCGGCTCTCCGGCGGACAACGCCAACGCGTGGCCATCGCCCGCGCCCTGGCCCTCGAACCGGACCTGGTCGTCGCCGACGAACCGACCAGCGCGCTCGACGTGTCCGTGCGCGCCCAGATCCTCAACCTCCTCCTGGACCTGAAGGAACGCCTCGGCCTCGCCCTGGTCTTCGTCTCGCACGACATCCAGACCGTGCGCAGGATGAGCGACCGCGTCATCACCATGTACCTGGGCCGGATCGTGGAGGAGGCACCCGCCGCCGAGATCCTGGACCGCGCCCGCCACCCGTACACCCGCGCCCTGTTCTCCGCCACACCGGGCCTGCTGGCCCCCATCGACCCGATTCCGCTGGTGGGACCGGTGCCGTCGGCGACCCGGCCGCCGAGCGGCTGCCCGTTCCGCACGCGCTGCTGGAAGGCGGACGCCGTGTGCGCCGAGATGATGCCGGACGCCGAACGGGCGGGCCCGGGGCACCGGTTCCGCTGCCACCACCCGGTCGGCGCGGGCCAGTCGACCCACGAACTCGCCACCCAGGCCGCCGCCACGGCCCGAACCCCGGCCGCCGCCACCGCCGCACACCCCAGGGAGCGCCCATGACCCTGCCCACCCCGCTGACCGGTGTCGTCCCGCCCGTCTGCACCCCGCTGACACCGGACCGCGAGGTGGACACCGCCTCCCTCGTCCGGCTCGTGGACCACTTGATCGGGGGCGGCGTCGACGGCCTCTTCGTGCTCGGCTCCACCTCGGAGGCCGCGTACCTGACGGACCGCCAGCGGGCGCTGGTCGTCGACACGGTGGTCCGGCACGTCGGCGGCCGACTGCCGGTGCTCGCCGGAGCGATCGACATGACCACGCCCCGCGTCCTGGACCATGTGCGCACGCTCGCGGAGGCGGGCGCGGACGCGGCCGTCGTCACCGCGCCCTTCTACACGCGCACCCATCCGGCCGAGATCGCCCACCACTTCCGGCTGGTCGCGGACCGCTCACCGGTGCCGGTCATCGCGTACGACATGCCGATGTCGGTGCACTCCAAGCTGAGCGCGGAGCTGGTGCTCGAACTGGCCGCGGAGGGCGTGCTGGCGGGCCTGAAGGACTCCAGCGGCGCCGAGGGAGCCTTCCGGAGCGTGCTCCTCGGCAGGCGGTCGCTACCGACGCCCTTCAGCGTGCTGACCGGTTCGGAGGTGACGGCCGACGCGGCGCTCGCGATGGGCGCGGACGGAGTGGTGCCGGGCCTCGGCAACGTCGACCCCGCCGGATACGTACGCCTGTACGCCGCTTGCCGCGAGGGCGACTGGGAGCGGGCGCGGGCCGAACAGGAGCGGCTGTGCGCCCTGTTCGGGATGGTCACGGCGGGCGACCCGACCCGGATGGGCGGCAGCTCGTCGGCGCTGGGCGCCTTCAAGGCGGCGCTGCACCTGCGCGGCGTGATCACCTGCCCGACGACGGCGGAACCGCAGATCCCGCTGTCCCCCGGGGAGACGGAAACGGTGGGCAGGCACCTGGCGGCGGCGGGGCTGCTCTGAGGGGCTGCCTCTCGGAGCAACCACCGCAATCCTGGCTCAGCGCAAGGCGTCGGCGAGATAGGCGTTGCGGGTTCTGATGAGGCGGGGCATGTACCAGCTCAGAACGGTGCGGTCAGCGATGCGGCCGAGAAGTCCGAACGGCGAGGCGAATTCGATGACGTCCCTCATAACGGTGCCGCCGGTGCCGTCCGGCTCGAAGCGATGGCTGTGATGCCATCGCTTGAAGGGGCCGGACTCCTGCTCGTCCACGAAGCACCGGGGCGGGTCGTACGACGTGATGCGGGCGGTGAGCCGCCAGGTCAGGCCGAAGTGGCGCGCTTCGAAGGTCACCGTGTCGCCGAGCGAGAGGGCGCCTCGGGTCCTGCCGCCGACCGCCCGCTCCGCCGAACCGGCCATCGACCGGGTGTGCGCCTCCACGTCAAGGCACGCCTCGCACACCCGGTCCGGGGGCGCGGCGACGGCTGTCACGATTTCGAAGCGCGGCACCGGGACTCAGGACGGCGTGCGTGCCGTCACCAGCAGACGGGTCACGTCCTCCGCGCGGAGGGTGAGCGCGCAGCCCGCCGTGGTGAGCACATCGCGTTCGGCGGGGGTGTAGGGGCCGTCGGCCAGCGCGATCCGGGCGCCCTGGAGGAGCAGCGCCTCGCGGCCCGCGGGGGCGAGGTGGGGGGCCAGCGGGCCGAGCGCCTCGTGCAGTTCTATGGCGAGGCCCGGCGTGCAGTCGGCCTCGGTGGCGCGGCCGGTGTCCGCGGCGAGCGCGCCGACGAGGGCGACGAGCTGCTCCTCGGAGCAGTCGTCGTAACCCGCGGCGCGCAGCGTGCCGACGGCCGTGTCGAGGGTGGTGCGCGAGAGGGAGCCCGCGGTCGACAGGACGGCGAGGACGACGGTGTGCACGGCGTCGCGCAGCATGGCGGAGAGCCGTGTGGTGGTGGGGTGGTCCAGGACGTCGGGGTCGAACAGGTCCTGGCAGGCGGCGCATTGGACGACGGGCCCCGCGTCGCCGCGCGGCACTACGGGCAGGCCCAGCAGCATGAAGCGGCGTCGGCCGGTGAGCCGCTGGTAGTTGCGGTCGCCCCCGCAGGCGGGACAGAAGAACTCGCCGTCGCCGACGGCGTCCCAGGCGGTGTGCACGCCGACCACCCGCTTGCACAGCGCCCGACCGCGCGAGACGGGCCTTGCGGAGATACGGGCCTTCTTGCCGTTCGCTCCCCGTTCTGGCAGCACCACGCACCTCCGTGACTCCCCGGCTGCATTGCCGCGTTGGCGTGATGTTAGCCACATCGATGATGCGGCGTCAGCATCTCGTACAGGAGAGCGGTCCCGACATGGCCGGGAGATGACGCGACCCCGCCCGCCGGGGAGGCGGACGGGGCCGGTGGAACGCGGGGGGAGGGTCAGCGTGCCGCGCGGTTGACGGCCGACACGACGGCCTTCAGCGAGGCGCGCGTGGTGTTGGCGTCGATGCCGATGCCCCACAGCACCTTGTCGCCGATGGCGCACTCGATGTACGAGGCGGCCTGCGCGGACGCGCCCTCGCTCATCGTGTGCTCCTGGTAGTCCAGCAGGCGCACGTCGATGCCGACGCCCTGCAGCGCGTCGAAGAACGCGGAGATCGGGCCGTTGCCGGAACCGGTCAGGACGGTGTCCGCGCCGTCCAGCGTCGCCTCGACGGTGAGGGTGTCGACGCCGTCCGTGTCGGTCGTGGTCTGACCGTTCTTGACCTGAATCCGACCCCACGGGTTGTCGGGGTTGGGCAGGTACTCGTCCTGGAAGACGCTCCAGATCGCAGCCGGGGTGACCTCGCCGCCCTCGGCGTCGGTCTTCACCTGGATGATCTTGGAGAACTCGATCTGCATGCGGCGCGGCAGGTCCAGCTTGTGGTCGTTCTTCAGGACGTACGCGACACCGCCCTTGCCGGACTGCGAGTTGACGCGGATGACGGCCTCGTAGGAGCGGCCGACGTCCTTGGGGTCGATGGGCAGGTACGGCACGGCCCACTCGATGTCGTCCACGGTCTTGCCCGCCGCGGCCGCCCGCGCCTGCAGCGCGTCGAAGCCCTTCTTGATGGCGTCCTGGTGGGAGCCGGAGAAGGCGGTGTAGACCAGGTCGCCCGCGTAGGGGTGCCGGGGGTGGACCTCCATCTGGGTGCAGTACTCGTACACCCGCCGGACCTCGTCGATGTCCGAGAAGTCGATCTGCGGGTCGACGCCCTGGCTGAAGAGGTTCATGCCCAGGGTGACCAGGTCGACGTTGCCGGTGCGCTCGCCCTGACCGAACAGGCAGCCCTCGACGCGGTCGCCGCCGGCCATGACGGCCAGCTCGGCGGCGGCGACGGCGGTGCCGCGGTCGTTGTGCGGGTGGATGGACAGGCAGACGAACTCGCGCCGGGAGAGGTTGCGGGACATCCACTCGAAGCGGTCCGCGTGGGTGGAGGGCGTGGAGCGCTCGACCGTGGCGGGCAGGTTCAGGATGATCTCCCGCTCGGCGTCGGGCTGCCAGACGTCCATGACGCCCTCGCAGACCTCCAGGGCGAAGTCCAGCTCGGTGTCGGTGAAGATCTCGGGGCTGTACTGGTATCCGAACGTCGTACGGTCGTCCAGCAGCTTGTCGGCGTACTCCATGACCAGCCGGGTGCCGTCGACGGCGATCTGCTTGACCGCCTCGCGCGAGCCCCGGAAGACCACGTCGCGCCAGACGGGCGCGGTCGCGTTGTACAGGTGGACCGTCGCGCGGCGGGCGCCCTTCAGGGACTCCACGGTGCGCTCGATCAGCTCTTCGCGGGCCTGGGTCAGGACGGAGATCGTCACGTCCTCGGGGATCGCGTCCTCGTCCTCAACGATCGAGCGCACGAAGTCGAAGTCGGTCTGGCCCGAGGAGGGGAAGCCGACCTCGATCTCCTTGTAGCCCATGCGTACCAGCAGGTCGAACATGGCGCGCTTGCGGGCCGGTGACATGGGGTCGATCAGCGCTTGGTTGCCGTCGCGCAGGTCGGTGGAGAGCCAGCGGGGAGCGACCGTGATCCGCTTGTCCGGCCAGGTGCGGTCCGGGATGTCGACCTGCTCGTACCGGCCGTACTTGTGGATCGGCAGGGACGTGGGGCGCTGGAAGTTCGGCATGTGCGGGGCTCCTCGGAAGTGTCCTGAAGGACGGCCGACGGTCTTAGCGCAACGCCGAACTCCGCGGGGAGGGGGTCGGCCTCGACTACAGGCCCTCGCCGCGGCAGCTAAGGAGAAGCAGCCCGAATCGCATGATGTGCCGCAGCCTAGCCGAGTCGCGCCCGGCGCGCGGGCCCGTATCAGTATGCGGGACCGCGGCGGGTTAAACGTCGAGCGGTGATCAATCCCTCTATTTCAGCAATCATGGTGGCAGGTAGTGACAGCGGCATGACCCAGTGCCACATTGCCGCCATGACCGCCAAACCGACGGGCTTCGAACCCGTCTTCTGCACCATCGTGCCGCCGCACGTCCTGGACACCCTGGCCCGCAACCAGGACACGGCGCTCGCCGGACCGGCCCGCCGCACCCTGGAACGGGACGCCGTGGAGCGCACCCGCCGTCGGCTGACCACCGTGATCGGCGCGCCCGCCGTCGCCCTGCCCGAGGAAGCCGCGGCGGACAAGCCGCACCGCACCGTGTACGACGCCAGGAACCGCACGCAGCTGCCGGGCCGCAAGGTCCGCGGCGAGGGCGACAAGCCCGGCAAGGACGCCACCGTCAACCGCGCGTACGCCGGTCTCGGCGCGACCTTCGAGCTGTTCCAGAAGGCGTACGAGCGCAACTCCATCGACGGCAACGGCCTGCCACTGGACGCGACCGTCCACTACGGCGAGGACTACGGAAACGCCTTCTGGAACGGCGAGCAGATGGTCTTCGGCGACGGTGACGGCGAGATCTTCCTGGACTTCACCATCCCCGTGGACGTCATCGGCCACGAGCTGACCCACGGCGTCGTGCAGTACACGGCGAACCTCACGTACTTCGGCCAGCCCGGCGCCCTGAACGAGTCGATGGCGGACGTCTTCGGCTCGATCATCAAGCAGTACACGCTCGGCCAGACCGCACAGGAGGCCGACTGGCTGATCGGCGCCGGCCTGCTCGCCCCGCGCGTCACGGGCAAGGCGCTGCGCTCCATGAAGGAGCCCGGCACGGCGTACGACGACGACGTGCTCGGCAAGGACCCGCAGCCCGCCGACATGGACCACTACGTCAGCACGGGCCGCGACAACGGCGGCGTGCACATCAACTCCGGCATCCCCAACCGCGCGTTCTACCTGGTGGCCGACGCCCTCGGCGGCCACTCGTGGGAGCGGGCGGGACAGATCTGGTACGCCGTGCTGACCGGCGGCGAGCTGGCGCAGGACGCCTCCTTCGAGGACTTCGCGAAGCTGACGGTGGCCGCCGCGCGCCAGAAGTATGGCGACGGCGACGAGCTGAAGGCCGTCACCGACGCCTGGACCACGGTCAAGGTGCCGGTCTCCGGTGCCGCCTCCAAGACCGCCAAGACCGCCAAGAAGGCCTCCAACGGCTGACGGCGCGCTACCGGCCGCCCGCGCGGTGGAGTAGACAGGAGCCATGCGTATCCAGGTGAAGCGCACGGGCGGTTTCGCGGGCATCGACCGGCACGCCGAGGTGGACACCTCGGAGCTGGTCGATGCCCCCGAATGGCACGCCCTGGCGGAACAGGCCCTGGCCGACGGCCGGGACACGCCCCCCATCGGGGTGCCGGACGGCTTCGGCTACCAGCTGACGGTGGAGGGGCGCACGGTGTACTGCTCGGACCCGAGGCTGACCGAGCCCCAGCGGAAGCTGATCTCCCGGGTCCTCAAGGAGGGCGCGTAAGAACCTGAGCGTTGTTCACCTTTTTCCGGCCCGCCCATTGACTTCCCTGCCCGGCGCTACGCAGGATCCCGCCCATGGCAGCGACCGCGGCGAGCCCGATATCCCCCTTCCCCCGCGACTTCCTGTGGGGCGTGGCCACCTCGGCCCACCAGATCGAGGGCGCCGCCGACGAGCGCGGGCCCTCGGTGTGGGACGCGTTCACGGCCGTGCCGGGGAACGTGCAGGACGGCACGACGGCCGCCGTGGCCTGCGACCACTACCACCGCTACCGCGAGGACGTGGCGCTGCTGCGCGACCTCGGCGTGGACGCCTACCGCTTCTCCGTCTCCTGGCCCCGCGTGCTGCCCACCGGCACCGGCCGGGCGCATCCGGCGGGCCTGGACTTCTACGACCGCCTCGTGGACGAGCTGTGCGCGGCGGGCGTGCGGCCGGTCCCCACCCTCTTCCACTGGGACACCCCGCTCGCGGTGCAGGAGGCGGGCGGCTGGCTGAGCCGCGACACGGCCGAACACTTCGCCGCGTACACCGCCGTCGTCGCGGCCCGCATCGGTGACCGCGTCGAGAAGTGGATCACCCTCAACGAGCCCGCCGAACACACCCTGCTCGGTCACGCGCTCGGCCGGCACGCGCCCGGCGAGCGGCTCCTGTTCGACGCGCTGCCGGCCGCCCACCACCAGCTCCTCGCCCACGGACTCGCCGTGCGGGCGCTGCGCGCGGCGGGCGCGCGGGACATCGGCATCGCCAACTCGCACGGCCCGACCTGGCCCGCATCGGCCGCCGAGGAGGACACGGCCGCCGCCGACCTCTACGACGTACTCCTCAACCGCCTCTTCGCCGACCCGCTGCTGCTGGGCCGGTACCCGGACGGCTTCGGCGAGTCGATGCCCACCGACGATCTCGACGCCGACCTGGCGGTCATCTCCGAGCCGCTCGACTGGTACGGGATCAACTTCTACCAGCCGACGAAGGTGGGCGCCCCGCTCCCGCACGCCACCGACTTCGCGGGCCTCAGCTTGCCGCCCGAACTGCCCTTCGCGCCCCGGGAGATCGAGGGCCACCCGGTCACGGACTTCGGCTGGCCCGTCGTACCCGAGGCCCTCACCGAACTCCTCACCGCCTTCCGCGACCGCTACGGCGACCGCCTCCCGCCGCTCGTCGTCACCGAGAACGGCTGCTCGTACCAGGGGCTGGACGACCAGGAGCGGATCGCCTACCTGGACGGACACCTGCGGGCCCTGCACCGGGCCCTGGCGGCGGGCGTGGACGTGCGCGGCTACTTCGTCTGGTCGCTGATGGACAACTTCGAGTGGGCGGAGGGCTACCGGCAGCGCTTCGGCCTCGTCCACGTCGACCACACCACGCTGGAGCGCACCCCGAAGGCGTCCTACCACTGGCTGCGCGCGGCCCTGCGGGCGCGGCGCGCGTGACGCGCCGCACGCCGGATCAGGGGCGCGGCCTGAGGCCGGCGGCCACGGAGTGCTCGGCGGCCGAGGGTGTGTCCCCGGCCGCCACGGCGAAGTCCCGCAGTGTTCCGGCGAGTACGTCGTCGGGGGCGTACTCACCCAGGAGGTAGCCCGCGCCGCCCAGTTGGGCGAGGCCGTGCATGGAGCCGAAGAGCTGACGCACCAGCAGGTCGGGGTCGGCGTCCGCCCGGAAGCGGCCCGCCTCGACGCAGCGGCGGATCGCGTCACGCGGGAAGCGCAGCATGAACGTACCCATCCGCCGGTCCTCGTCGGACAGTTCGAACCCGACGAGGACCGAGCCGCCGAACATCACGGCGTACACGTCGGACTCGGCGCGGGCGAACTCCTGGTAGACGCGGCAGAGTCCGGCGAGCCCGGCGACGGGGTCGGCGGGGTCGGCGCCGCGGCACTCCTCGTTCACCCGTGCGCCGAACCGGGCGAAGCCCTCCCGCATCACCTCGCGCACCAGAGCGGGCATCGAGCCGAAGTGGGTGTAGACGGCCATCGTCGACGCGCCGACCGCCTTGACCAGGCGCCGGGCGCTCAGCGCCGCCGGGCCCTGCTCGGCCAGGACGCGCGCGGCCTCGTCGAGGAGACGCCGGCGGACCTCGGCCGGCTCTCGTCCGCCGGTTGCTCGCCCGCTCGGGTTGCCGGTTGACATCCGCGCAGCATAACGCTGTGATAGCCATAACAGCGTTATGCCGCCCTGCCGAAAAGACCGCGCGCCGCCCGTATCCGGGAATGCCGGTCCGCCCCGCGTGGTTGCCGAAAGCGGCGGGGCGCAGCGGCGGGACGGGGGTCCACCGCTGCGCCCCGCCGCTTTCGGATGCCGTGGACTTCCGGGCCCCATGGCGCGTCCCGGAGCGGGTCCGGCCTAGAAGCCGAGCTTGCGCAGCTGGCGCGGGTCGCGCTGCCAGTCCTTGGCGACCTTGACGTGCAGGTCGAGGAAGACGGGCGTGCCGAGCAGCGCCTCGATCTGCTTGCGGGACTTGATGCCGACGTCCTTGAGCCGCTTGCCCTTGGGGCCGATGATGATGCCCTTCTGGCTGGGCCGCTCGATGTAGACGAACGCGTGGATGTCCAGCAGCGGCTTGTCGGCGGGCCGGTCCTCGCGGGGCAGCATCTCCTCGACCACGACGGCGATGGAGTGCGGCAGCTCGTCGCGGACGCCCTCCAGCGCGGCCTCGCGGATCAGCTCGGCGACCATCACCTGCTCGGGCTCGTCCGTCAGGTCGCCCTCGGGGTAGAGCGCGGGCCCCTCGGGCAGCAGCGGCACGATGAGGTCGGCGAGCAGGCCGACCTGCTGGTCGCCGACGGCGGAGACGGGCACGATCTCGGCCCACTCGAAGCCCAGCTCCTTGCCGAGCTGGTCGATGGCGATGAGCTGCTCGGCCAGCGTCTTGCTGTCGACGAGGTCCGTCTTGGTGACGATCGCGATCTTCGGCGTCTTCTTGATGGAGGCCAGTTCCTTGGCGATGAACCGGTCGCCGGGGCCGAGCTTCTCGTTCGCCGGCAGACAGAAGCCGATGACGTCCACCTCGGCCCAGGTGGTGCGTACGACGTCGTTCAGCCGCTCGCCGAGCAGCGTGCGCGGCTTGTGCAGGCCGGGGGTGTCGACCAGGATCAGCTGGGCGTCCGGCCGGTGCACGATGCCGCGCACCGTGTGCCGGGTGGTCTGCGGCTGGTCGGCGGTGATCGCCACCTTCTTGCCGACCAGAGCGTTCGTGAGGGTGGACTTGCCCGCGTTGGGGCGGCCGACGAAGCAGGCGAAGCCGGCGCGGTGGACGGCCTCGGACGGCTCGGCTGATGACGGGGTACGAACGCTCATGGCGCCCATTGTCCCTGATCCCGGGAGCGCCGCCGTACCGTGCGGCCCCCGCCGCGGGCCGGGGCCGGGAAATCACCGGCTTCGCGGCGTTCGTCCCCCGTCGTCGGGACCGGCTCTACTCGCCCGCGGCCACCCGGGCCCTGACCTCGCCGTCGGGCCCCGCCAGGAACACCGGCACACCGGCCCCGCCGAGGTCCCGCACCGCGGCGAGGTCCTCCGCGGGCAGCTCCTGCGCACCGGAGACGACCGCCGCGGCCTCCAGGGACTCGGCGCCCGAGGCGACCGCCATCGCCACGGCCGTCCGCAGCGCGGACAGCCGGAGCGAGTCGAGCGCGACGGTCCCCGCCACGTACGTACGTCCCGTCTCGTCCCGCACGGCCGCGCCCTCGGGCACACCGTTGCGGGCCCGGGCCGAACGGGCGAGGGTGACGATCTTGCGGTCCTCGGGACCGAGGTCGGTGCTCTGCGTCATGGCACGAGCATAAGGAGGCGCGGACCGGTCCCCGGGCCCCGGGTGGATCAGCCCGCCACCGAGCGGATCGTCTCGCGGCGTCCCTCGGCCGAGGCCAGCCACGCCAGCTTGCCCGCCGTGTCGGTCTCGGCGTGGGGCAGCGGTGTGTGCAGCACGATGGTGAGGTCGGGCCTCGCGGGCACCTTCAGCTGCGTCGACTCCAGGAACAGCGTGCCCGCGACCGGATGCTCGATCTCCTTGGCGACCTGCCCGCCGGGCATGATGTCCCGCCGCTCCCACAGCTCGGCGAACTCGGGGCTCACCGCCTTCGCCTCGGCGATCACCGCGGCGAAGCCGTCGTCCCCGGGCTGGTCCGAGCACGCGGCCCGGTACATCGCCACCACCTGCGGCGCGTTGCGCTCCCAACTGCTCGCGCGAGCGCGGTAGATGGGGTCGGCGAAGAAGGTGAGCAGGCAGTTCTCGGAGGTCTCCGAGCGCATGCCGAGCACGGAGGCGGCCGCGTCGTTGTACATGACGCAGTTCCAGTACGCGTCCATGATGTGCGCGGGGTAGGGCATCCAGGTGTCGATGATCCGGCGCAGCCCGGCGCACATGTTCATGTCGTCCCGCGCGACCTCGGGCGGCGGCGGATTGAGTCCGGCCAGCACGTACAGATGGCGCCGCTCGGCGCCGCTGAGCCTGAGGACACGCGCCACGGCGTCCAGGACCTGCGGGGACACGGAGATGTCCCGGCCCTGCTCCAACCACTGGTACCAGGACGCCCCGACGCCGGCGAGCACGGCGACCTCCTCGCGGCGCAGCCCCGGCGTGCGCCGCCGTCCGCCACCGCCCGGCAGGCCCGCCTCCTCCGGGGTGATCCGCGCGCGGCGGCTCATCAGGAACTCCCGCAGCTCCCCCAGCCTGCGCGCCTTGGAGCTTTCCGCGGCGTACCGTGTCTCCGAGGTATCCGAGATGTCCGAGGTGTCCGCGACCGACGCTGACGACATGTGGCGCTCCCCCAAGCCCTGACTGGTGTTCCGACCACCAGCATAAGTTCCCGCTCCCCAGCGTTGTTCCGGCTGCCGCAGGCTCATGGCCATGGCGATCGACACCTCACCCGCTCCCTCTCCCCAAGCCGCACCGCCGGCGCCGCACCCCCACGGCCCCGCGCTCTCCTCCCGTGACCGGCTCGTCCTGTTCGTCCTGTGCGCCGCGCAGTTCATGGTCTCGCTGGACTTCTCCGTGCTGAACGTGGCGCTGCCGGTGCTCGGCGCCGATCTGGGCATGAGCCACTCCGCGCTCCAGTGGGCGGTCACCGCCTTCGCGCTGCCCTCGGGCGGCTTCCTCCTCCTCTTCGGCAGGATGGGCGACCTGTTCGGGCGGCGCAGGCTCTTCCTCGCCGGGCTCGCGCTGTTCGGCCTGGCCTCGCTGCTCGCCACGTTCGCGTGGGACCCGGCGTCGTTCCTGGCCGGGCGGGCGCTGCAGGGCGTGGGCGCGGCGGCCATCGTGCCCACCGGCATGTCCCTGCTGACCACGACCTTCCCCGAGGGCCCGCAGCGCGACCGGGCGCTCGGCATCTCCGGCACGCTGCTCTCGCTCGGCTTCACGGTCGGCATGGTGCTCGGCGGCGTACTGACCGACACCCTCGGCTGGCGCTCCACGATGGGCCTGCTGACCCTCTTCGCGCTGATCGTGCTGCCGCTGGCACCCCTGCTGCTGCAAGAGTCCCGCACCCCGGACCGCCCGCGCCTCGACCTGCCCGGGGCCGCCACGGTCACCGGCGGACTCCTCGCCCTGATCTACGCCCTGTCCACGGCCGCCGAACGCGGCTTCGGCGGCACCGACGTGATCGTCACGCTGGTGGCGGGCGTCCTGCTGTTCGCGGCGTTCGGCTACGTCGAGTCACGGGCAGCGGCGCCGCTGGTCTCCCTGCCCATGCTGCGGCGCCGCACGGTGGCGTGGGGCAACGTGGCCGGCCTGGTCACCTTCTCGATGATGACGACGGTGGTCTTCGTGCTCTCCCTCTACCTCCAGGAGGTGCTGCGCCTGTCGGCCTTCGAGACGGGCGTGGTCTTCGGTGTGCAGGGCGCCCTGTCGGTGGTGGCCGGGGTGTACGCGCCGAAGGTCATCGGCCGCTTCGGGGCGCACCGCACGCTGGTCGGGGGGCTGCTGGGCCAGGGCGTGTTCGTGGCGGCACTGGTCGGCGTCGGCGAGGCCCGCTGGTCGGTGTACCTGGCCACGGCGGCGGTGTCGGTGGCGAGCATGTTCCACCTGGGCGCCATCGTCGCGTACGGCGTGACGGTCACCTCGGGGGTCCCCGACGAGGAGCAGGGTCTGGCGACGGGCCTGGTCACCTCGACGCAGCAGGTGGGCATCACGATCGGCATCCCGCTGCTCGGCGTCCTCGCGACGACCACGCCGGACCTGCTCACGGGCGCCCGGACGGTCCTGCTCATCGACGCGGTGGCGGTGCTCGCGGCGGCGGCAGTGGTCTTCGCGGGCCTGCGCCGCACCACCGCCCGCGCCTGACGGTGGCGACGACGGCCCGCCGCTCAACGGCGGGCCGTCGCTGTGTGCGGCGGGCGGCGGGGCACGACGGCGGGAGCCGGCCCCGACACCAGGACGAGGAAGGCGGTCCAGGCCTCGGGGCGGAAGGTGAGCACAGGGCCGCGGCGCTGCTTGGAATCGCGCACGAGGACCGTCTCACCGGTCCAGGCGGTCTCCACGCAGCTGGTGTCCGGGCCGTCGCTGGCGCTGCTCTTGCGCCACGTCCATGAGCTGCCCACGCTTCTCCTCCACCCCGGGTGCGGAAGGCGACACGCAGCACCTCTTCCAGAATAACGGGGCGTCATACGAATATGAACGGCCCTGTTCTCGCCAAGGTTGCGCGGTCCGGGGCGAGTTACTCCTGCGCCACGGCGCCCACGGGGGCGCTGTCCACCAGCGTCTCCAGATCGTCCCGCCCTTCCTCGGTCCGCTCGGCCAGGGCCCGCAGCAGCGTGCCGACGTCGTCCTTGATGGCGAGGTCCTCCAGCTCCCAGAACCGCTCCAGGTAACGCCCGGTCTCCTCCGCGGCGTTGGTGGTGTAGGTGTCGCCGCGCGGGTTCTCCAGATAGAGCGTGTCCGGCATCTCCTCGGCGTCGAACTCGAAGAGGCTGAAGGGCCCCTGGATCCCGGCGTGGGCGCCGATGCTGAACGGCAGGATCTGGATGGTGATACCGGGTTTGGCCGACAGTTCGGCGAGCCGCTCCAGCTGGGCGCGCATCACACCGCGTCCGCCCACGTGGCGGCGGACGACCGCCTCGTCGAGGATGTAGAACAGCTCACGACCGCCCGAGGTGAGCAACTCCTGGCGGGCCAGGCGGACTTCGACGCCCCGCTCCAGGCGCTCCTCGGGGATGTGCTTGTTGTAGGAGAGCATGATCGCGCGGGCGTACTCCTCGGTCTGCAGCGGACCGGGCATCAGCAGCGCGCCGTAGTGCCTGATGATCGACGCCGAGGACTCCAGGGCGAGGAACTCCAGGAACTCCTTGCTGTACAGGTCGCGGTACTCGCTGTAGGGCATGCGGCGGCTGCCGCGGGCCAGGTCGAGGAGTTCGTCGATCTTGCGCCGGTCCCTGATCCCGTACGCCTCCAGGAGCGGGCGCAGGTCGTTGACCGAGACGCCGACCTCGCCGGCCTCGATCCGGATCAGCTTGGAGGGACTCCACTCCATCTTGGTCGCGACCTGGCGCTGCGTGAGGCGCGCGGCGGTCCGCGCCCTGCGGAGCTCGGTGCGCAGCCGCAGCCGCTGGAGTGCCGCATTCGGCACGCTCATGATGGCTCCACCCCCAACTGGACGGTGCGAGGTGCAACATAGCAGACTAGCAGCTTACTCATCGAGACCTTCCCGGGCGACAGTTCACGGCACCACCAGGAGAACCCGAGTGCGTGCAACTGGCAACAGCGGGGTCCCGGCTGGTCCGGTCAGCTATATCGCACTTTGGGAGCTGCGCATCGGAGGCTCCGAAGTAGATGCTTACTTCGGCGACCTGTCCTACAGCACTCTACCCAGGTGCGCACCCACAGGCTACGCTGGTCCGACGCACATGCACGTCCAACTGTCGGACAGGGCAAGGAGGTTGGCACAGCAGCAGCAACCCGCCCTCGGCTCACTCCTTCGAGTGTCACCACCCGCTGATTCCCTCTTCCTGGCGCCACCCGTTCGTGGTTCGCCGCGGTATCCACGACTCCCGTGGGACCAGGAAGGAGAACAGCCCGATGGCCGAGAAGCCGGACGGGCGCCGCACCATCCGCACGTGGACCGACTGGGCCGCGCTGTCGGCTCCCTGGATCAGCCTCGTCGTCGTGATCCAGGAGATCGTCGACAAGTGGGTCCTGCCCCACGTGTAAACGGAACTGGCCCCGACCTGGGGGCCGGGGCCAGATATGGCGGACGCCATCGCACGGACGTTTCCACTCCGAGTTCCTTTTGCCGGGCGGCCCGGAGTGGGAGCGTTTCGGATCCGCCTCGCACCCCATTCTGCCGCCCCTCCACGCCGATGGCGAGGGGCAGTCGGGACACTCTGCCGGGTGCGCCCGCGTACCAGGGGTCACTCAGAGGCGGTCGAGACGCAGCCGTTCCGCCCGGGGCAGGCCCGCGACCACCAGGTCGTACGAGTCCTCGATCAGCTCCCTGAGCTGCCGGTCCGGGAGGCCGCCGTCGACCGTGACGGTGTTCCAGTGGCGCTTGTTCATGTGCCAGCCGGGCACGATCTCGGGGTGCGCGGCCCGCAGCTGCGCCGCCATGTCCGGATCGCACTTGAGATTGACGGTCAGCGGGCTCCCGGCGAGGGCCGAGAGCGCGAACATCTTCCCCGCCACCTTGAAGACCGAGGTCTCCGGCGTGAACGGGAAGTCCTCCACCGCGTCGTTGAAGGAGAGGCAGAACGAGCGCAGCTCCTCGGGCGTCATCCGGCTTCCTCCTCCTCGGTCGCGCCCGCGGGCGCGACCGGCTCCACGAGCACCGTGACGATCTTGTTGCGGCGGCCGGCCGCCGACTCCGCGGTGAGGGTCAGCTCCCGGCCGTCCGGCAGCGGCACGACCGCCGACGCGCCGGCGATCGGCACGCGGCCCAGCTGCTTGGCGAGCAGCCCGCCGACCGTCTCCACGTCCTCGTCGTCGAACGCGTCGAGGCCGAACAGCTCCCCGAGGTCGCCGATGTCGAGGCGGGCCGTGACCCGGTAGCAGCCGTCGGCCAGCTCCTCCACGGGCGGCAGCTCGCGGTCGTACTCGTCGGTGATCTCACCGACGATCTCCTCCAGGATGTCCTCGATGGTCACGATGCCGGCCGTGCCGCCGTACTCGTCGATGACCACGGCCACGTGATTGCGCTCCTGCTGCATCTCGCGCAGCAGATCGCCCGCGTTCTTCGTGTCCGGCACGAAGGTCGCCGGGCGCATCGCGGTCGACACCAGCTCGGACTCGCTGTCGCGGTTGATGTGCGTCTTGCGGGCCAGGTCCTTCAGATACACCATGCCGACGATGTCGTCCTCGCTCTCCCCCGTCACGGGTATGCGCGAGAAACCGGAGCGCAGCGCGAGGGTGAGGGCCTGGCGGATCGTCTTGAAGCGCTCGATGGCGACCAGGTCGGTGCGGGGCACCATCACCTCGCGCACCAGGGTGTCGCCCAGCTCGAAGACCGAGTGCACCATGCGGCGCTCCTCGTCCTCGATCAGGGACTCCTTCTCGGCGAGATCGACCATCGCGCGCAGCTCGGCCTCGGAGGCGAACGGGCCGCGCCGGAAGCCCTTGCCGGGGGTCAGGGCGTTGCCGATGAGGATGAGCAGGGGCGGGATCGGGCCCATGATCCGGGCCAGCGGCAGCAGGACGTACGCCGCCGCGGTCGCGGTGTTCATCGGGTGCTGGCGGCCGATGGTGCGCGGCGAGACGCCGACGGCCACATAGCTGACGAGGACCATCACCCCGATGGCGACCGCCAGGGCCTCCCAGGTCGCGGTGAACTCCTGGAGGCAGGCGTACGTCACGAGGGCGGAGGCGGCCATCTCGCACGCCACCCGCACGAGCAGCGCCACGTTGAGGTAGCGGGTGGGGTCGGCGGCGACCTGCGCGAGTTTCGCGCTGCCGCGGCGCCCGGAGCGCACCGCCTCGTCGGCGCGGAAGCTGGAGACGCGGGCGATGCCCGCCTCGGCGCAGGCCGCGAGCCATGCCACGACGACCAGGGCGACGGCCCCGGCGATCAGCTGGAAGCTCATGGCGCTACGAGACGGTGGGCGCCGGGGAGGGGCCGGTGAGGCCCTTCTCGGCACGCCAGCCGTCGACGATGGCGGCCTGGAGGCCGAACATCTCGGCCTTCTCGTCGGCCTCCTCGTGGTCGTACCCGAGCAGGTGCAGCACGCCGTGGACGGTCAGGAGCTGGAGCTCCTCGTCCATGGAGTGCTGCGTGGGCGCGTCCTTGCCCTGCCGCACGGCGACCTCGGGGCAGAGCACGATGTCGCCGAGGAGGCCCTGCGGGGGCTCGTCGTCGTCCTTCATGGGCGGCCGCAGCTCGTCCATGGGGAAGGACATGACGTCCGTGGGCCCCGGCAGGTCCATCCACTGGATGTGCAGCTGCTCCATGGCGTCGGTGTCCACGACGATCACCGACAGCTCGGAGAGCGGGTGGATGCGCATCCGCGCGAGGGCGTAGCGGGCGATGTCGAGGATCGCCTGCTCGTCGACCTCGGTTCCGGATTCGTTGTTGACGTCGATCGACATGGTGGTGCTGGTCTACTTCCCGTCGCGGCTGTCGTGCTGCTCGTACGCGTCGACGATACGGCCGACCAGCTTGTGCCGGACGACATCGTGGGACGTGAGCCGGGAGAAGTGGATGTCCTCCACGCCCTCCAGGATCTGCTGGACCTCGCGCAGACCGCTCTTGGTGCCGCCGGGCAGGTCGACCTGGGTGACGTCACCGGTGATGACGATCTTCGAGTCGAAGCCGAGCCGGGTCAGGAACATCTTCATCTGTTCGGCGCTGGTGTTCTGCGCCTCGTCGAGGATGATGAAGGCGTCATTGAGCGTGCGGCCCCTCATGTAGGCGAGGGGGGCCACCTCGATCGTGCCCGCCGCCATCAGGCGCGGGATCGAGTCGGGGTCGAGCATGTCGTGCAGCGCGTCGTAGAGCGGGCGCAGGTACGGGTCGATCTTCTCGTACAGGGTGCCGGGCAGGAAGCCCAGGCGCTCGCCGGCCTCGACCGCGGGGCGGGTCAGGATGATGCGGTTGACCTGCTTGGACTGCAATGCCTGCACGGCCTTGGCCATGGCGAGGTAGGTCTTGCCCGTGCCGGCGGGGCCGATGCCGAAGACGATGGTGTGCTTGTCGATCGCGTCGACGTACCGCTTCTGGTTCAGCGTCTTGGGGCGGATGGTGCGGCCGCGGGAGGAGAGGATGTTCTGCGTGAGGACCTCGGCGGGGGTCTCCTGGTCGCCGCTGCCGTTCTCGTCCGCCCTCAGCATGGCGATCGAGCGTTCCACTGCGTCCTCCGTCATCGGCTGACCGGTGCGGAGCACCAGCATCATCTGGTCGAACAAGCGCTGGATGAGGGCGACTTCGCGGGCCGTGCCCACGGCGCTGATCTCATTGCCCCGGACATGGATGTCGGCCGCCGGGAAGGCCTTCTCGATCACCCGCAGGAGAGCGTCGCCGGAACCGAGGACGGTCACCATGGGATGCTTCGCCGGGACCGTGAAGTGGGCTCGCGCCTCGTCCTGGCCTGCGGTGGGAGTGATGGGTGTCTGCGTCATGGGCCGGCTCTGAAGGCCTGCTCATCCTCCTCGTGCGGGGCGGGGGCCGCGTGGCCTTGCGCTTCCAGGGTACGACGGCGCCGGCGCTGTGCCGTAGGAGTTTTCGTGCCGCCGCTGCACGACGGATGTTTCCCACCCACCCGTTTGCCCCGGGTCTCGTCCTTGCCGAAACCGCCTTCCCCTTTATGCGGGCTTGAAGCCGATCGTCGGGACCGCTCGGCGTAGGGGCCAGGGGCGGCTCTGGGCCGGGAGCAGGGCTTCCAGGAAGCTGTAGCGGCGCAGCGCCACCGGGTCCTGCTCGTCGAACTCGCTCACCCGCCGCCACCAGGCGCCGACCTCCGCCCAGCCGGGCGCGGACAGGGACCCGCCGAACTCCTGCACGGAGAGCGCCGCCGTGAGGCCCGCGAAGGCCAGCCGGTCGGCCAGCGGCCAGCCGGCGAGGGTCCCGGTGACGAAGCCCGCCACGAAGACGTCACCCGCCCCCGTGGGGTCCAGCGCCTCCACCTCGATCGCGGGCACCTCCGCCGTCTCCCCGGTCCGCCGGTCCACCGCGTAGGCGCCCTCCGCGCCGAGGGTCACCACGGCCAGCGGCACGTGCTCGGTCAGCGCCCGTGCGGCGGCCCGGGGGCACGAGGTGCGCGTGTACCGCATCGCCTCTTCCGCGTTCGGCAGGAACGCCTCGCAGTGCCGCAGGTCGGGGAGGGCGGCGAGGTCCCAGCGCCCGGTGTCGTCCCAGCCGACGTCGGCGAAGATGCGGGTGCCGGTGCGGGCGGCGCGGGCGATCCAGGGGGCGGGGGTGCCGGGGGTCAGCGAGGCGACGGCGGCCCTCGCCCGGGGCGGGCAGGAGGGGGCGCCGCCGTCCGGGGCGTCGGCGTCCGGCGGCGGCTCGTGGCCGTGGCTGACCATGGTCCGCTCGCCCTCGTACGCCATGGAGACGGTCACCGGGGTGTGCCAGCCGGCGATGGTTCGCGACGAGGTGAGGTCGATGCCCTCGCCCCCTTCGAGCGCGTCCCAGCAGTACTCCCCGTAGTGGTCGTCGCCGAAGGCGGCGGCCAGGGAGGTGTGCAGACCGAGCCGGGCGAGCGCGGTCGCCATGTTGGCGACGCCGCCGGGGCTCGACCCCATGCCGCGCGCCCAGGACTCGGTGCCGCGCACCGGCGCGGAGTCGAGGCCGGTGAAGATGATGTCGAGGAAGACCGTGCCGGTGAGGTAGACGTCGCAGGCCGGATCGCCGGCTCTGCGGGACGCCTTCAGCGGGTCGACGGTGGGCTCTATGGATACGACCATGCAGGCAACGTAACGGACGAGGCGCGTAAGGTCCCGGGTTCTTTGATCGTCGCGTCGCCCGGCGCTACCAGCGCGGCACGGAAGGGGTCGTCCAGGCGGGGTCCGCGACCCGCATCGCGGCGGCGTCGTCCCGCTCCCGCAGGACGCGGAAGTCCTCGTCCAGCCAGCGCGCGTGCAGGGCGGCGAGCTTGTCCCGGTCGAGTTCGACGCCGAGTCCGGGGCTGTCGGTGACGACGATCCGGCCGGCCACGAACGGCAGTCGCTCGCTCAGCACGTCCTCGGCCTGCCAGGGGTAGTGCGAGTCGCAGGCGTGATGCAGGTCGGGCACGGTCGCCGCCACGTGCGTCATCGCGGCGAGGCTGATGCCCAGGTGCGTGTTGGAGTGCATGGAGACGGCGACCCCGAACGTCCGGCAGACCGCGGCCAGTTCGCGGGTGCGCCGTAGACCGCCCCAGTAGTGGTGGTCGCAGAGCACCACCTGCACGGCGTCCTCGGTGAAGGCCTCCGGTATCTCCTCGAAGGTCGTCACGCACATGTTCGTGGCGAGCGGCACCGAGGTGCCCGCCGCGACCCGGGCCATGGCGGGGGTGCCGAGCGCGGGGTCCTCCAGGTATTCGAGTACGTCGGCGAGTTCGGCGGCGACCCGCAGCGAAGTCTCCACCGACCAGGCGCCGTTGGGGTCCAGGCGCAGCGGCCTGCCCGGGAAGGCCTCGGCGAGGGCGCGGATCGCGGCGATCTCCTCGTCCGGCGGGAAGACGCCGCCCTTGAGCTTGAAGGAGCTGAAGCCGTGGCGCTCGGCGAAGAGGCGGGCCTGGGCGACGATGCCGGCCGGGTCGAGGGCGGCGCCCCAGCCGTCGTCGGGCTCGCTCGCGCGGCCCGGGGGATGCTCGGCCCACTTGTAGAACAGGTACGCGCTGTACTCCACGGCGTCCCGCACCTTGCCGCCGAGCAGGGCGTGCACCGGCAGCCCGAGCGCCTTGCCGAGCGCGTCCAGGCAGGCCACCTCGAAGCCGGAGACGACGGACAGGCGCAGCTTGTCGGCGCTCTGCACGCCGCGCAGGCCGCCGACGTCCACCGCGTCCACGACCCGTGCGGCGTCCACGGCCGTGTCGTCCGCGAGTGTGAACAGCCGGTTCACGTCCGAGACGTCCGTGCCGACCAGCCGCGCGGCGAGCGGCCGGGCGATCTCCAGATACTTCGCGTCGCCGTACGTCTCCCCGACCCCGGTCACCCCGCCCGCCGTGACCACCTCGACGACGAGGCGGGGGGTGTAGGGCTGATGGACGCCCTGGGTGTTGAGCAGCGGCGGATCGGCGACGAGGACCGGCGTGAGGCGGACGTCCGTGATGACCAGGCTCTGTCCATACATGAGAACGGAGACTAGGTATGCGAACGGTTGGCCGTCAATGGTGCGGTGCCCGGGGAGGCGGCCGTCCGGCGCCGGTAGTAGTGCACGGTGACCGTGCCCAGCAGGGGGCCCCAGAGGAGCAGCGGCGCGTAGACGATGTCGAGCAGCCAGATGCCCCAGGTACCGGCGGCCATGTCCGCGTGGAGCGAGGTGTGGACGAACAGCGCGCCGAAGACGGTCGTGGCCAGCGCGCCGAGCGCCGCCACCCCGGTCGCCGGACCGACCGGGACACGGCGTCCGCGCAGCCCCGACAGCCACCGAGGGCGCGAGCCCCACGGGGACGCCCACGGCGATGGCCGACCGGCAGAGCGCCGAGGGCACATTGGTCCATGCGGCACCCACGGCGGCGCGCCGGGCCCAGCGGGGCACACCGGGCCATACCTTCGCTGTCGGCATGCGAGCCATGCTCGTCGCGGGGGCGCACGCCCACATCGCCCCGCGGGGCCGTCCCCTCTCCCCCGCGAGGCGGAACCACATGTACGCCGATCCCGGGCGGGCCCGGGGTTCGCGGTCAGTCGAACGAGTAGGCCTCGACCTCGGCGAGGTAGCGCGCCCGCAGGGCCTCGTCCGCCGCGTCGCGGTCCAGGAAGGCCGCCTCGAAGGAGTTCCGCGCCAGGGTGCGCAGCCGCTCCTGGTCGATGCCGAGGGCCTCGCGCACGGCGTGGAAGGTGTCGTCGACGTATCCGCCGAAGTAGGCCGGGTCGTCGGAGTTGACCGTGCACATCAGCCCGGCGTCCAGCATCCGCGCCAGCGGGTGCTCCTCCAGCATGTCGATGGCGCGCAGCCGGACGTTGGAGAGCGGGCAGAGCGTGAGCGGCACGCGCTCGCGGACCAGGCGCTCGACCAGCTCCGGGTCCTCCATGCAGCGCAGCCCGTGGTCGACGCGCTCGACGCGCAGCACGTCCAGGGCCTCGGTGATGTACGCGGGCGGACCCTCCTCGCCGGCGTGGGCGACGAGCCGCAGGCCGAGGGCGGCGGCGGCCTCGTACACCTCCTTGAACTTGACCGGCGGGTGGCCGACCTCGGCCGAGTCGAGGCCGACGCCGATGATCCGGCCGAGGTGGGGCCTGGCCGCCTCCAGCGTCTCCCTCGCGGACTCGGCGGACTCGTCGCGCAGGAAGCACATGATGAGCCGCGTGGAGACCCCGTGCCGCTCCTCGCTGCGCTCCAGCGCGCGGCTCAGGCCCTCGATGACGGTGGCGATGGGCACGCCGCGCTTCATGTGGGCCTGCGGGTCGAAGAAGATCTCCGCGTGGCGTACGCCCTGGGCGGCGGCGCGGGTGAGGTAGGCGTCCGCGAGCTGCTCGAAGTCGGCCTCGGTGCGCAGCACGGCCATCAGGCCGTAGTAGAGGTCGAGGAAGGACTGGAGGTCGTCGAAGAGGTAGGCCTTGCGCAGTTCCTCGGTGTCGGCGTAGGGCAGCTCGACGTCGTTGCGCGCGGCGAGTTCGAAGGCCAGCTCGGGTTCGAGGGTGCCTTCGATGTGGAGGTGGAGTTCGGCCTTGGGGATCGGCATGGTGCGGTCTCGCTCAGTTCTGTGCTGTGGGGGGGGGTGGGCTCAGGTGCGTTTGGGCAGGGGGACGCGGGACAGGTCGCGGGCGATGGTGAGTTCGCCGTCGAAACCGGCGGCGCGGGCCTGTTGTGCGTAGACGTCCGGGTCGGGGTAGCGCTGGCTGAAATGGGTCAGCACGAGATGGCGCACGCCCGCGTCGACGGCCACCCGGGCGGCCTGACCCGCGGTCAGGTGGCCGTGGTCGGTGGCGAGTCGTACGTCCTCGTCCAGGAACGTCGACTCGATGACCAGCATGTCGCAGCCCTCGGCGAGCGTGTGGACGCCGTCGCAGAGCCGGGTGTCCATCACGAAGGCGAAGCGCTGCCCGCGCCGCACCTCGCTGACCTCCTCCAGCGTGACACCGCCGAGGCTGCCCTGCCTCTGGAGCCGCCCGACGTCGGGCCCCTGGATGCCGCGCTCGGCGAGCAGGCGCGGCAGCATGCGGCGCCCGTCCGGCTCGACGAGGCGGTAGCCGTACGACTCGACGGGATGGGAGAGCCGCACCGCGTCGAGGGTGTACGAGGGGCCGGTGGCCAGCGGCCCGTCGGCGGCGACCGGGGCCTCGGTGAGCGAGACGGTCTCGCGGTAGGCGGTCGCGTACCGCAGCCGGTCGAAGAAGCGCTGCCCGGAGGCCGGGTAGTGGGCGGTGACGGGGTGCGGTACCCGGTCGAGGTTGATGCGCTGGATCACTCCCGCGAGACCGAGGGAGTGGTCGCCGTGGAAGTGCGTCACGCAGATCCGGTGCAGGTCATGGGCGGCGACCCCGGCGCGCAGCAACTGCCGCTGCGTGCCCTCGCCGGGGTCGAAGAGAATGCCCTGGCCGTCCCAGAGCAGGACGTAGCCGTTGTGGTTGCGGTGCCGGGTCGGGACCTGGCTGGCGGTGCCGAGCACCACCAGTTCACGTGACGACAAGAGGAGCCGGCCCCGCTATCCGGGGGGCCACTGGAGGCCGCGGCCGCCCATGATGTGGGCGTGCGCGTGGAAGACCGTCTGCCCGGCGCCCGTACCGGTGTTGAAGACGGTGCGGTAGCTGTCCAGGCCCTCCGCCGCGGCGATCGCCTCGGCCTCCCGCAGCACGTCCGCGGCGATCTGCGGCTCGGCGGCGGCCAGCGACGCGGCGTCGGGGTGGTGCGCCTTGGGGATGACCAGGACGTGCGTCGGCGCCTGCGGGTTGATGTCGCGGAAGGCGACGGTCGTCTCGGTCTCGCGCACCACGCTCGCCGGCACCTCCCCCGCGGCGATCTTGCAGAACAGGCAGTCGCTTCGCGCTTCACCCGCCATGGGTCCGGCCTCCTCGTCAGCAGTGATCGGTACGCACGGAATGCTATCCCTCCGTGTCGCGAGGGGGCGCGGCGCCAGGGGTCGTGCCCCTCCCGGGCAGGCGCGGGCGGGCCCACGGCGTCCCGGGGAGGTCCGGCGCCGCCTCGGCCGGGTTCTCCTGCGGCGCGGCGAGCGCGCCCCGTACCGTCTCGGCCAACCGCGGGTCGCGGCCCGGCGCGTGGTCCTCGGGGGTGGTCACCACCGTCCGGGGGCCGGCCGGGTCACCCGGGTCACTTTCCCGGGGCGCAGTCGCAGGTGGGGGTCGGCCGCGGGTGCGGGGTGACGGTCACCGTGACGGTGGTGGTGGGGCCGGGCTCCGGCTCGTCGTGGGAGGGCGGCGGCTGCGAGCCGGGCGGCGGGGAGGACGCGCCTGTGCCGGCCCCGCAGTTGCCGAGGACGTCGACGCGGAACCACTGCTTGCCGTCGACCTTCGCGGTGAGGTCCCCCCGTACGCATCTGCCGTTGACGACGGCGCGCACGGTGCCCTCGACGGTGATGTCCTTGCCGTCGTCGGACTCGCCCCGGCAGTCCACCTCGACCACGGCCTCGGGCGTCGGGGCGCCGCTCTTGGGGGTCACCCGGTCCCGGTAGCGGGCGGTGCAGCTCAGCCACGCCACGTCGAGATGCCGGCGCTCCAGCTGCTTCGTGCCCAGCTGGTCGACGGTGAGCGAGACCGCCGAGGTGTTCAGGCCGCCGGCCACGGGGTCGCACGCCGTGACGCCGAGCGCGGCGGCGCCCGCGAGCCCGACGGCGTACAGGATCGGGGTACGCCGTTTCCACACGTTCCGTTGCCGTAACCGCCTCAATGCCCCCATGGGCGGCAGAGTGCCACTTCGGGCGGCGGTGCGGTAGACCGCATGCGGCCATGTGCCGGCGGCCCGGCGAGGGGCGGGCCCGTCAGGACCAGCGGCCGGTGCGGCCCAGGAGCAGCGCCGTCGCCGCCGTTCCCGCGGTCGAGGTGCGCAGCACGCTGCGGCCGAGACGGTACGGCTTCGCGCCGGCCTCGGCGAAGGCCGCCAACTCCTCGGGGGAGACGCCCCCTTCGGGCCCGACGACGAGCACGATCCGGCCGCTCGCCGGGAGTTCGGCGGTGGCCAGCGGCTCGCTGCCCTCCTCGTGCAGGACGGCCGCGAAGTCGGCGTCCGCGAGGAGGGCGGCGACCTGCTTGGTGGAGGCGGCGTCGGCCACCTCGGGGAAGCGGGCCCGGCGCGACTGCTTGCCCGCCTCGCGGGCGGTGGCCCGCCACTTGGCCAGCGCCTTGAGGCCGCGCTCGCCCTTCCACTGCGTGATGCAGCGCGAGGCGGCCCACGGCACGACGGCGTCGACGCCGGTCTCCGTCATGGTCTCGACGGCCAGTTCACCGCGGTCACCCTTGGGCAGCGCCTGGACGACGGTGATGCGGGGCGACTCCTCGGGCTCCTCGGCGACCGGGTCCATCCGTACGACGAGCCGGTCCTTGCCCTCGGTGTCCAGGACCACGCAGTGCGCCCAGCGGCCCGCGCCGTCGGTCAGCACGACGTCCTCCCCGGCGCGCAGCCGCTTCACGGAGACCGCGTGCCGCCCCTCGGGTCCTTCGAGCACGTAGTGTCCGTCGGCGCGCGCGTCGAAGTGCTCGACGACGAAGACGGGGGCGGTCACGCCGTGCCGTCCCGGTCCTCGCCGGCCGCCGCGTCCCTCGCCTCGGCCAGCTCGGCCGCGAGGACCTCCACGAGCTGTCCGGCGGGCAGCTCCCGGGCGAGCCGGTGGCCCTGCCCGGCCCACAGCGCCATGCCCTGCGCGTCCCCGGCCTTCGCGGCGGCCTTGCGCAGGCCGCTGGTCAGGTGGTGCACCTCGGGGTAGGCGGCGGGCGCGTACGGGCCGTGCTCGCGCATGAAGCGGTTGACGAGGCCGCGGGCGGGCCGCCCGGAGAACGCCCGGGTCAGCTCGGTCCGCAGGAAGAGCGGGTTGGTCATGGCCTGCTTGTGCAGCATGTTGGCGCCCGACTCCGGGGTGACCAGGAACGCCGTGCCGAGCTGCGCCGCGTCGGCGCCCGCCGCGAGCACCGCGGCGATCTGCGCGCCGCGCATCAGGCCGCCGGTCGCGACGAGGGGGATCTGCACGGTCTCGCGGACCTGCGTGACGAGGGAGAGCAGCCCGATCCCGGCGCCGTCGGCCTCGGGGTTGTCGCGGTGGGTGCCCTGGTGGCCGCCCGCCTCGACGCCCTGGACGCACACCGCGTCGGCGCCGGCCCACTGGGCGGCCTGCGCCTCCTCGGGCGTGGTGACGGTGACGACGGTGAGGGTGCCGACGCGCGCGAAGGAGTCCAGGACGTCGCGGGTGGGGCAGCCGAAGGTGAAGGAGACGAGCGGCACGGGGTCGTCGAGGAGGATGGCGAGCTTGGCGTCGTAGCCGTCGTCGCGCCCGCTGTCGGGGTCGCCGAGCTGCGTGTCGTACCAGGTGGCCTCGCCGGCGAGCTGGCTGCGGTAGACGTCGACCGCGGCGGCGTCGGCGGTGTCGGGCTGCGGCATGAAGAGATTGACGCCGAAGGGCCGCGAGGTCAGCCCCCGGACCTGCTTGATCTCCTCATACATCCCGTCGGCGGTCTTGTACCCGGCGGCGAGGAATCCCAGGCCCCCGGCCTCGGAGACGGCCGCGGCCAGCCGCGGACAGGACGCACCGCCCGCCATGGGGGCCTGCACGATCGGATGGCGGCAGAGCTCGGTCAGCACGGAGGACATACACGCATCGTGCCATGCCCCACTCACCCCACCGAACGCCACCCCACAGCCCCCCGCAAGGGGCGCGAGCCCGTGACACGCGCGGCTCCGCCGCAGGGCGCGAGCATCCCAACGGCCCCGCACAGAAAGCCCCGCAAGGGGCGCGGGGAACGGCGCGAGCAACCCCGTAAGGGGCGCGGGGAACGGCGCGAGCAACCAAAAGCCGACCCGCGCGGGATAACAAGGCGCCCCCGGGCACGGAACGACCACCCGGGGGCACAGTGCACCAGCTCCAGGCGCTACCGCCCGTTGAACGCGTCCTTCAACCGGGAGAAGAGCCCCTGCTGCCCCGGCTGGAACTGCCCGGTGGGCCGCTCCTCACCGCGCAGCTGGGAGAGTTCCCGCAGCACCCGCTCCTGCTCGGCGTCGAGCTTCGTCGGCGTGAGGACCTCGACGTGCACGATGAGGTCACCGCGCCCGCCGCCCCGCAGATGCGTGACGCCGCGCCCGTGCAGCGGCACCGACTGGCCGGACTGCGTGCCCGGCCGGATGTCGATCTCCTCCACGCCGTCCAGCGTCTCCAGCGGCACCTTCGTGCCGAGGGCCGCCGCGGTCATCGGGATGGTGACCGTGCAGTGCAGGTCGTCGCCGCGCCGCTGGAAGACGGCGTGCGGCAGCTCGTGGATCTCGACGTAGAGGTCGCCGGCGGGGCCGCCGCCGGGGCCGACCTCGCCCTCGCCCGCGAGCTGGATCCGCGTGCCGTTGTCGACACCGGCGGGGATCTTGACGGTCAGCGTCCGCCGCGACCGGATGCGGCCGTCACCGGCGCACTCCGGGCAGGGCGTCGGCACGACGGTGCCGAAGCCCTGGCACTGCGGACACGGGCGCGAGGTCATGACCTGCCCGAGGAAGGACCGCGTGACCTGCGACACCTCGCCGCGACCGCGGCACATGTCACAGGTCTGGGCGGACGTGCCCGGCGCTGCGCCCTCACCGCTGCAGCTCGTACAGACGACCGCCGTGTCGACCTGGATGTCCTTGGTGGTGCCGAAGGCGGCCTCGTTCAGGTCGATCTCCAGCCGGATCATGGCGTCCTGGCCACGGCGCGTGCGCGAGCGCGGTCCGCGCTGCGACGCCGTCCCGAAGAACGCGTCCATGATGTCGGAGAAGTTGCCGAAGCCACCGGCGCCGAAGCCGCCCGCGCCCCCGCCGCCCGCCTGGGACAGCGGGTCGCCGCCGAGGTCGTAGACCTGCTTCTTCTGCGGGTCCGACAACACCTCGTAGGCGGCGTTGATCTCCTTGAAGCGCTCCTGAGTCTTCGGGTCCGGATTCACATCCGGGTGAAGCTCACGCGCCAGCCTCCGGAAGGCCTTCTTGATCTCGTCCTGGGAAGCGTCGCGGCGCACGCCGAGTACGGCGTAGTAGTCCGTGGCCACTTACGACTCCGCCAGGATCTGTCCGACGTAACGTGCCACTGCGCGTACTGCTCCCATCGTTCCCGGATAGTCCATGCGGGTCGGTCCGACCACGCCTAGTTTCGCGACTGCCTCGCTGCCCGAACCGTAGCCGACCGAGACCACGGAGGTGGAGCTGAGGCCCTCATGGGCGTTCTCATGACCGATCCGTACGGTCATGCCCGAATCCGTGGCCTCGCCGAGCAGCTTGAGGAGCACGACCTGCTCCTCAAGGGCTTCGAGCACCGGCCGGATCGTGAGGGGGAAGTCGTGTCCGAAACGGGTGAGATTGGCGGTTCCGCCGATCATCAGCCGTTCCTCGGTCTCCTCGACCAGCGTTTCGAGGAGGGTGGAGAGGACCGTCGCGACCGTGCCGCGGTCCTCGGTCTCGAATGCCTCGGGCAGGTCCTGCACCAGCTGCGGCACGTCCGCGAAGCGGCGCCCCGCGATCCGGCTGTTGAGCCGGGCCCGCAGATCGGCCACCGACGTCTCCCCGAAGGGCGCCGGGCAGTCGATCATGCGCTGCTCGACCCGGCCGGTGTCGGTGATCAGTACGAGCATCAGGCGCGCGGGCGCGAGCGAGAGCAGCTCCACGTGACGCACCGTCGAGCGCGTCAGCGAGGGGTACTGCACCACGGCGACCTGCCGGGTCAGCTGCGCGAGCAGCCGCACCGTGCGCCCCACGACGTCGTCGAGGTCGACGGCGCCGTCGAGGAAGTTCTGGATGGCGCGGCGCTCGGGGGCGGTCATCGGCTTGACGCCGGCGAGCTTGTCGACGAAGAGCCGGTAGCCCTTGTCGGTCGGGATGCGCCCCGCGCTGGTGTGGGGCTGGGCGATGAACCCTTCCTCCTCCAGCGCCGCCATGTCGTTGCGCACCGTGGCCGGGGAGACGCCGAGACTGTGCCGCTCGGTGAGCGCCTTGGAGCCGACGGGCTCCTCCGTCCCGACATAGTCGTGGACGATGGCGCGCAGCACTTCGAGCCTGCGTTCACTGAGCATCGCGCACACCTCCAGCCGTCATCCGTCGCGGTGTTCCCCCGCTCTGGCACTCAACGCGGGTGAGTGCCAGCTTGTCAAAGGCTCAGTGTACGGCCGTGGGGTACGGGCCCGGCAAGGCCGGACCCCAGGTCGGTCCGCCGAGGGTTCGCCGGAGGCTGCCGAGGGGCCGCGCAACGGCTAGCGTCACCGTATGGATGTGGAGCCGGCATGGGAAGCGGCGGGCTGGGAGCGGCTCGCACCTGGTGTGGGGCGGTGCCGCCTGCCCGTGTGGGACTGCACGGCGGGGCTCGTCGTCGGTGACGACGCGGCCCTGATGATCGAGGCCGGGTCGAGCCTGGCGGAGGGCGCGGCGCTGCGGACGCGGGCGCGGGAGCTCCTCGGCGGCGGGCGGCGCGTGACGCATCTCGCGTTGACGCACCCCCATTTCGACCACGTCCTCGGGGCGGCGGCGTTCGCGGGGGTGGAGGTGTACGGCGCGGTCGGCATCGAGACGGTCCTCGCCGAGGGCCGCGACGAGCTGCGCGCGGACGCGGTGCGGCACGGCGTGGACCCCGAGGCCGCGGCGGAGGCCGCCGACCTCCTGGTCCGTCCGCACCACCTGGTGTGCGGCGAGTGGACGCTGGACCTCGGCGGCGGGCGTCAGGTCCTGCTCGCCGACGTCGGGCCCGGGCACTCGGGGCACGACCTGGCGGTCCTGGTGCCCGCGACGGACGGCGGGCGGGAGATCGTTTTCTGCGGCGACCTCGTCGAGGAGTCGGGCGAACCGCAGGCGGGACCGGACGCGGTGCCGGGGCGGTGGCCGGCGGCGCTCGACCGGCTGCTCGCGCTGGGCGGCGAGGACGCGCGCTACGTGCCGGGGCACGGCGCGGTGGTGGATGCCGCTTTTGTCCGTGCGCAGCGCGCCACACTGGCGGCGCGATTCGGCGTGTCGTAGCGGTCCGCCCGCGCTCTCTTCCTATCGTCGGGAAAATGCGCCCACCCGTCTCCCGCCGTCACCCCGCCGAGGGCCCCACGGGCCCGCAGCGCCGCCTGTACTCACCCGATCTGACGCCCCCCTGGAAGAAGCCGAAGGCCGTTCCCGAGGTGGCGGCGGACGCCGGCCTCGTGGTCGAGGAGGTGGGCACCGGGTTCTGCGGGGCGGTGATCCGCTGCGAGAAGACGGCGCAGGGGCCGACGGTGACGCTGGAGGACCGCTTCGGCAAGCACCGCGTCTTCCCGATGGAGCCGCGGGGCTTCCTCCTGGAGGGCAGGACGGTCACGCTGGTCCGCCCCGCCTCGGGTGCGGCCGCCGCTCCCGTACGCCCCGCGCGCACCGCGTCCGGCTCGGTGGCCGTCCCCGGGGCGCGGGCCAGGGTCGCCCGCGCCGGGCGCATCTACGTCGAGGGCCGGCACGACGCGGAACTGGTCGAGCGGGTCTGGGGCGACGACCTGCGCGTGGAGGGCGTCGTCGTGGAATACCTGGAGGGCATCGACGACCTCCCCGCGATCGTCGCCGGTTTCTCCCCCGGCCCCGACGCGCGGCTGGGCGTCCTGGTGGACCACCTCGTCCCCGGTTCCAAGGAGTCCCGCATCGCGGCGCGGGTGACCGGCGAGCACGCGCTGGTGGTGGGCCACCCCTACATCGACGTGTGGGAGGCGGTGAAACCGGCCTCGGTGGGCATCGAGGCGTGGCCGCGGGTGCCGCGGGGGCGGGACTGGAAGACGGGCGTGTGCGAGGCGCTGGGGTGGCCGCCGAACACGGGAGCGGCCTGGCAGCGGATCCTCGGCTCGGTGCGCAGCTACAAGGACCTGGAGCCGGCGCTCCTCGGCCGGGTGGAGGAACTGATCGACTTCGTCACGCTGCCCTGAGCATCGACTTCGGCACGCCGCCCGGTGCGTCACGCTGCCCCGAGCGCGGGCCCGCCGCCGGGCCGGTCCCCTCAGTCGACCAGGTCCCGCACCACCGCGTCCGCCAGCAGCCGGCCCCGGAGCGTGAGGACGGCCCGCCCGTCCGCGTAGGGGCGGGCCTCCAGCAGGCCCTCGGCCAGCGCCTTGCGCGATGCCGCCAGACCGGCCTCCCGCAGCAGCGAGAGCGGGCAGCCCTCGCGCAGCCGCAGCTCCAGGAGGATCCGCTCGACCCGCCGGTCCTCGGCGGAGAGCACCTCCCGCCCCGCCCCGGGCGACCTGCCCGCGGCGAGCGCGGCGGCGTACGCACCCGGGTGCTTCACGTTCCACCACCGCACGCCCCCGGCGTGGCTGTGCGCCCCGGGCCCGGCCCCCCACCAGTCGGCGCCCCGCCAGTACAGCTCGTTGTGCAGGCACCGCCCCGCCTCGGAGGTGGCCCAGTTGGACACCTCGTACCACACGAAGCCGGCGCCGCTCAGCGCCTCGTCGGCGATCAGGTACCGGTCGGCGTGGACGTCGTCGTCCGTCATCGGCACCTCCCCGCGCCGGATGCGCCGGGCCAGCTGCGTGCCCTCCTCCACGATCAGGGCGTAGGCGCTGATGTGGTCGGGTCCGGCGCCCAGCGCCGCGTCCAGCGTGGCCCGCCAGTCGTCGTCGCTCTCCCCCGGCGTGCCGTAGATCAGGTCGAGGTTGACGTGCTCGAAGCCGGCCGCCCGCGCCTCGGCGACGCACGCCTCGGGCCGCCCGGGCGTATGCGTGCGGTCGAGCACCTTCAGCACGTGCTGCCGCGCGCTCTGCATGCCGAACGAGACCCGGTTGAAGCCGCCCTCCCGCAGCTCCGCCAGGTAGGCCGCGTCGACCGACTCCGGGTTCGCCTCGGTGGTGATCTCCGCGTCGTCCGCGAGCCCGAACTCGTCCCGTACGGCGGCGAGCATCCGTACGAGGTCACGCGCGGCGAGCAGCGTCGGCGTACCGCCGCCGACGAAGACGGTGCGCACCGGGCGGGGATCGTCGCCGAGGACCTTCCGCGCGAGGCGCACCTCGTCGGTCAGGGTGTCGGCGTAGTTGTCGCGCGAGGCGAGCACACCACCGGAGCCGCGCAGCTCGGTCGCGGTGTAGGTGTTGAAGTCGCAGTAGCCGCAGCGCGTGGCGCAGTACGGAACGTGCAGGTAGAAGCCGAGAGGGCGGGAGGCCGCGCCGTCCAGGGCGGACGCGGGCAGCGCCCCGTCCTCGGGCATGGGCTCACCATCGGGCAGTGCGGAAGGCATACGTCGATTGTCCCGCACCGCCGGAGCGCACCCGGCGGCCCTTCTCACCGGCCCGCCTCGCCGGCCCGTCCGCCTGCTCCGTCCGCCCGGCCCGTCCACTCGGCCCGCCTCACCGGCCCGTCCGCCTGCTCCGTCCACCCGGCCCGTCCACTCGGCCCATCCACCCGGCCCGTCCACTCGGCCCATCCACCCGGCCCATCCACCCGGCCCGTCCGCTCGGCCCATCCGCTCGGCCCATCCGCTCGGCCCATCCGCTCGGCCCGTCCACCCGGCCCGTCCACCCGGCCCTAATCCGCCTGGAGCACCAGCAGCGCCACGTCGTCGTCCGGGGGGCGCTCCGAGAACTCGTGCACGAGCTGTCGGATCCGCTCCGCGACCAGCCCCGCGTCGAGTCCCGCGCAGCCCGCGAGGACCTGGGCGAGGCCGTCGCCGTCGTCGAGCTGGGACCGTCCGGAGCGCCGCTCGGTCACCCCGTCGGTGACGCACAGGAGGGTGTCGCCGGTGCGCAGGTCGAAGCTCTCGCTGGTGTACGTCTCGTCGTCGATGACGCCGAGCAGCATCTGCGGGGAGGCCGCCGCCCGCACCTGCCCCGAGGGGGAGAGCAGCAGCGGCAGCGGGTGCCCGGCACACGCGATGGTGCAGCGCACGCCGCCCTCGTAGGGGACCAGCTCGCCGTAGAGGAGGGAGAGGAAGCGCGAGGTGGGGCCGTCGGGCGACACGCCCTGGCCGCCCGCGACGGCGACGACGGCGGCCGCCGCGTCCGCCGCCTCGGTCGCGTCGTCGAGGAGCAGCTGGTTGAGGCGGTCGAGGACCTCGGCGACCTGGTAGCCCTCGCGGGCGAGCAGCCGCAGCCAGGGCCGGGCGAGGCCGATGACGACGGCGGCCTCGGGCCCCTTGCCCTGGACGTCGCCGAGGGCGAAGCACCAGCGTCCCTCGCCCGCCTGGAACACGTCGTAGAAGTCGCCGCCAGGCCCGCCCTTGTCCCGCGGCTCGTACACCAGGCCGCTCTGCACGCCGGGGATCTGCGCGACCTTGCTGGGCAGCAGGCCCCGCTGGAGGATCTGGCTGATGTTGGCCTGCCGCTGGTAGCGGCGGGCCGTGCTGACGGCGAGCGCGACGCGCCGGCTGAAGTCCTCGATGAGGCCGGTGACCTCGTCGGGGAAGGGGACGTCCCCGGCCCGTGCGCGGTGGACGGCCGCGGCCGGGGCGAATCCCGCCCGACCGATCACCAGCGTGCCGAGCGCCCGGCCGCCCGCGATCAGGCGGTACCCGAGCGCCGTGCCGAACGGCTCGCCGCCCAGCGCCTCGCCCGGCCAGCGCACCGGGAAGGCACCCGAGCCGGTCGCCTCGGGCAGTTGGGGCGGGTCCTTCTCCAGGACGCGGCGCAGTTCCTCTATGCGGTGCTCGCTGGTATGCCAGACGCGGGCGAGCCGTGCGCCCGGCGCCCCGGTGGCCGCGCGGCCCGGGCCCTCCGAGGCGTCCTCCAGCCAGATCGCGCACCAGTCGGCGAGGCGCGGGACGAGCAGTTGTCCCGCGAGGGCGGCCACCAGGTCCTCGTCGAACTGGCCGGCGAGCAGGTCGGACGCCTCGGCGAGGAAACTGAGCGCGCCGCGCCCCACCCACTCCGTGTCGTGCGTGACCCGCTTGGGCAGGGGCGCGAGGATCTCGTCGGTGCGCAGGCCGCCCACCGCCGCCTGATCACCGGCGTACGGCTCGCTCCCGTGCCCCGCGCCGGCCCCCTGGACGGGCAGCCGCGCCCAGACGGTCTTGGTGCCCGTGCGGTAGGTGATGCCCCAGGACTCCGAGAGCGTGGCGACCAGTTGCAGGCCTCGGCCGTACTCGGGGGTGCCGGGCGGCGGCGGTCCCTGTTCGCTGCGCAGCGCGCGGGAGGGGTGGTGGTCGGAGACCTCGATGACGAGGGTCTCGGGGTCCTCGCCGGGCACGGCGTCGTCGAGGCGGCACAGCAGTTCGACGGCGGTGCCCGCGTGCACGACGGCGTTCGTCACCAGCTCGCTGACCAGCAGCACCGCGTCGTCGGTGAGACGTACGGTGATCCCGGCGGCCGCGGGCACCCCCAGCTCGGTCCAGCCGGCGAGCGCCGCGCGCACGAACCTGCGGGCGGCAGCGGGTGCCAGGGGGTTTCCGGGCAGGGAGGTGCGCACCACCGCCGGTGGCCCGGGGCGGGCCGGATTCTCGGGGGAAGCACCGAATTCGGTCTCCCGTTGCATCGGAATGGACCCCACGGTTGCGCTCCTGAGCAGTTCGGGTGATTACGCCTCAGGCGACACCGCCAGGGTGACAGACTGGCCGCGCCCATAAGCACCGAGTTACCGAAGTGGGCCGCCATGAGTGACAACCGTGCTATGCCCGGGCCCGCCTCCGGCCGGATCGCGGCGTCGGCACCCGCTGCCACCTTCCCCGCGCCCTCGACGGCCGAGCCCGCCCTGGAGACCGCCACCGTGACCGCCACCACCGCCGGGGGCTCCGGGGCCGCCGACACCGCCGACTCCGCCGGGGACTCCGGGGCCGCTGTGGCCGCTGTGCCTGCCGGGGCCGACGGCGCCGCCGAGCTGCGCCCGCTCCTCGCCGCCCTGCGTGCCGCGCGGGACGGGGCCTTCACCAAGGTCGCCCCCATCGGCGAGGGCATCACCGCCGAGCTGTACGCGGTCTTCAACGAACTGCTCGACCGCTCGCTCCACTTCGACGCCGAACTGGTCCGCGTACGCCGGGAGATCATCCGGCACGGCCGCCTGGACGAGCGGTTCGACCCGAGCCCCGGGCAGGGCAGGTGGGCGGGCCGGGTCCAGGAGGTCAACTCCCTGCTCGACGCGCTGGTCGCCCCGGCCGCCAACGCCACCCGGGTGCTGAACGCCGTGGCGGGCGGCGACCTGACCCAGCGCGTCGATCTGCACGACGGCAGCCGGGAGCTGCGGGGCGACCTGCGCCGGCTCGGCCGCGCCGTCAACACGATGGTCGACCAGCTCTCCCTGTTCACGGGCGAGGTGACGCGGGTCGCCCGCGAGGTCGGCACCGAGGGGCGGCTCGGCGGGCGCGCCAAGGTGCATGGCTTGTCGGGCAGTTGGCGGGATGTCACCGAGGCCGTGAACACGATGGCGGCGCGGCTCACCGCGCAGGTGCGGGACATCGCCCTGGTGACCACGGCGGTGGCGCAGGGCGACCTGACGCGTACGGTGACGGTGGAGGCGACCGGCGAGCTGCTGGAGCTGAAGCTGACCGTGAACACCATGGTCGAGCAGCTGTCCGCCTTCGCCGCCGAGGTGACGCGGGTGGCCCGCGAGGTGGGCACGGAGGGCCAGTTGGGCGGCCGGGCCCAGGCGCGCGGTGTGTCGGGCGTGTGGAAGGACCTGACCGACAACGTCAACTTCATGGCGTCGAACCTCACTTCGCAGGTCCGCAACATCGCCCAGGTCACCACCGCCGTCGCCAACGGCGACCTGAGCCAGAAGATCACCGTCGACGCCCGGGGCGAGATCCTGGAGCTGAAGTCGACGGTGAACACGATGGTGGACCAGCTGTCCGCCTTCGCCGACGAGGTCACCCGCGTCGCCCGCGAGGTCGGCACCGAGGGCAACCTGGGCGGCCGGGCCCAGGTGCGGGGCGTGTCCGGCGTGTGGAAGGACCTCACCGACAACGTCAACTTCATGGCCGACAACCTCACTTCGCAGGTGCGCAACATCGCGCTGGTGTCGACGGCCGTCGCCCAGGGCGACCTCGGCAAGAAGATCACGGTGGAGGCGAAGGGGGAGATCCTGGAGCTGAAGTCGACGATCAACACGATGGTCGACCAGCTCTCCGCCTTCGCCGACGAGGTCACCCGCGTCGCCCGCGAGGTCGGCACCGAGGGCAACCTGGGCGGTCAGGCCCAGGTGCGGGGCGTGTCCGGCGTATGGAAGGACCTCACCGACAACGTCAACTTCATGGCGTCGAACCTCACCTCGCAGGTCCGCAACATCGCCCAGGTCACCACCGCCGTCGCCAACGGCGACCTGTCGAAGAAGATCACGGTGTCGGCGCGCGGGGAGATCCTGGAGCTGAAGGACACCGTCAACACCATGGTGGAGCAGTTGCGCGCCTTCGCCGACGAGGTGACGCGGGTGGCCCGCGAGGTCGGCACGGACGGCAGGCTCGGCGGCCGCGCGCAGGTGCTCGGGGTGTCGGGGGTCTGGAAGGACCTCACCGACAACGTCAACTACATGGCGGACAACCTCACCGGCCAGGTCCGCAACATCGCGCAGGTCGCGACCGCCGTGGCGCAGGGCGACCTGTCCAAGAAGATCGACGTGGACGCGCGCGGCGAGATCCTGGAGCTGAAGACCACCATCAACACCATGGTGGACACGCTCTCCTCCTTCTCCTCGGAGGTCACCCGGGTGGCCCGCGAGGTCGGGTCCGAGGGCCAGCTGGGCGGCCAGGCGCGCGTCGAGGGCGTGTACGGCACCTGGAAGCGCCTGACGACGAACGTGAACGAGCTGGCGCTGAACCTCACCACCCAGGTCCGCGCCATCGCCGAGGTCGCCTCCGCCGTCGCCCAGGGCGACATGACCCGTGCCATCACCGTCGAGACGCGCGGCGAGGTCTCCGAGCTGAAGGACAACATCAACCTCATGGTCTCCAACCTCAGGGAGACCACCCGCGCCAAGGACTGGCTGGAGTCCAACCTCGCCCGCCTCGCGGGCCTGATGCAGGGCCACCGCGACCTGATGGAGGTCGCCGATCTGATCCTGCGCGAGCTGACCCCGCTGGTGAACGCGCAGTACGGCGCCTTCTTCCTGGCCGACCCGGACGCCGCCGAGTCGCCGGCGCCCACGCAGGTCACCGCCAAGGGCCTCGCCTTCATCGCGGGGTACGGCGCGGCGCAGGACGCGGTGGTGGACACCGGCGGGATGCCCGCGCAGGGGCTGGTGCGCCAGGCGGCCCAGGAGAAGAAGCGCATCCTGGTCGAGGAGGTGCCGCCGGACTACATCAAGATCCACTCGGGGCTCGGGGACGCCGCTCCCGCGACCGTCGTGATCATCCCGATCCTCTTCGAGGACAAGCTGCTCGGCGTGATCGAGCTGGCGACGTTCTCCCGCTTCTCCGACGTCCACCTGGCCTTCTTCGACCAGTTCGTGAACACCATCGGCGTCGCGATCAACACCATCATCGCCAACTCCCGTACGGAGTCACTGCTCGGCCAGTCGCAGCGCCTGGCCACCCAGCTCCAGGAGCGCTCGGACGAACTCCAGCGCCAACAGGCGGAGTTGCGCCGCTCGAACGCCGAGCTGGAGGAGAAGGCGGCGCTGCTCGCCACCAGCTCCCAGTACAAGTCGGAGTTCCTCGCGAACATGTCGCACGAGCTGCGCACCCCGCTCAACTCCCTGCTGATCCTGGCCCGGCTGCTCTCCGACAACCCCGACGACCACCTCTCCGACCAGGAGGTGCAGTTCGCGGCGACGATCCACCGCTCGGGCTCGGACCTCCTCCAGCTCATCAACGACATCCTCGATTTGTCGAAGATCGAGGCGGGCCGGATGGACGTACGCCCGAAGCGGCTGCCGTTGATCAAGGTCCTCGACTACGTCCACGCCACGTTCCGCCCGCTCACCCTCGACCGGGGTCTGGCCTTCGAGGTGGTGGTCGGCGAGGACGTGCCGCACGAGATGTTCTCCGACGAGCAGCGCCTCCAGCAGATCCTGCGCAACCTCCTGTCGAACGCGGTCAAGTTCACCGCGGGCGGCCGCGTCGAACTGCGGGTCAGCCGCGTCCGGGACGACCGTGCCGGAGCCGGGGGCGGCGGGGACAGCGTGGACGAGGGGGCGTCCCACGCCGACGACGACGTGCTCTGCTTCGCCGTCAGCGACACCGGCATCGGCATCCCGGCCGAGCAGCTGCCGGCGATCTTCGAGGCGTTCCAGCAGGCCGACGGCACCACCAACCGCAAGTACGGCGGCACCGGTCTCGGCCTGTCCATCAGCCGCGAGATCGCGGGCCTGCTCGGCGGCCGCATCACCGCCGAGAGCCGCCCCGGCAAAGGCTCCACCTTCTCGCTGTACGTGCCGGTGGTGCACCCGGGCCACGGCGCGGCCGCCGTCGCCTACGCCGCCGCGTGCGCCCAGCAGCCGCCCGAGCAACGAGAACCCGCCGCGCCGCACACCGCTCCCGACCTCGAACCCGACAGCTGGCCCACCCCGACCAAGCTGGAGGAGTGGAAGGCGGGGAGCGCGGGCCGCCTGCTGCCGGGCCGCAAGGTGCTCATCGTCGACGACGACATCCGCAACGTCTTCGCGCTGACCCACGTGCTCAGCCGCGTCGGCATGCCCGTCCTGTACGCGGAGAACGGCCGCGAGGGCATCGAGACCCTGGAACGCAACCCGGACGTCGACCTCGTCCTGATGGACATCATGATGCCGGAGCTCGACGGCTACGAGACCATGGCCGCCATCCGCCGCAGCCCCCGCTGGCAGGGCCTGCCCATCGTCGCCCTCACCGCCAAGGCCATGCCGGGCGACCGAGAGAAGGCCATCTCCCGGGGCGCCACCGAATATGTGCCCAAGCCCGTGGACGTGGACCAGCTCCTCGGCGTCGTCTGCGCCCTGCTCGACCCGCAGAGCACGGCGGCCGTCGGCCGGCCCACGCCGGCCGACGCGGCGCCCGTCCTGCCGGAGCAGGCCGGCGCCCGAGGAGAGCGAGCCGTGCCGCCGGCCGCCGATTGAGGCCCCTCGACCGGTGCGCGGCGCCTGCTTCCGCGGCCACGCGAGGGGCGGGGCAGGCGGCTCAGGCCTCGCGCGAACCCGCGTACATCTCGTCGATCAGGTGCTTGTACTCCCGTTCGACGACCGGGCGCTTCAGCTTGAGGCTGGGGGTCAGCTCGCCGTGCTCGACGTCCAGGTCGCGCGGCAGGAGGCGGAACTTCTTGATGGTCTGCCAGCGCTGGAGGCCTTCGTTGAGCTGCCGCACATAGCCCTCGATCAGCTCGACCGTGGCGGGGGCGGCGCAGACCTCGGCGTAGGACTTGCCGCTCAGGCCGTTCTCCTCGGCCCAGCCGAGGATCGCGGGTTCGTCGAGGGAGATGAGCGCCGTGCAGTAGTTCTTGTCGGCGCCGTGCACCAGGATGTTGGAGACGTACGGGCACACGGCCTTGAACTGGCCCTCGACCTCGGCGGGCGCGATGTACTTGCCGCCGGACGTCTTGATGAGGTCCTTCTTGCGGTCAGTGATCCGCAGGTAGCCGTCGACGGACAGCTCGCCGATGTCGCCGGTGTGGAACCACCCGTCGGACTCCAGGACCTCGGCCGTCTTGTCCGGCAGCCCGTGGTAGCCCTCCATGATGCCGGGGCCGCGCAGCAGGATCTCGCCGTCGTCCGCGATGCGCACCTCGGTGCCGGGCAGCGGCTTGCCGACCGTGCCGGTGCGGTAGGCCTCGCCCGGGTTGACGAAGGAGGCGGCGGAGGACTCCGTCAGGCCGTACCCCTCCAGGACGTGGATGCCGGCGCCCGCGAAGAAGTACCCGATGTCGGGGGCGAGGGCGGCCGACCCGGAGACGGCGGCGCGCAGCCGTCCGCCGAAGGCCTCGCGCAGCTTGGAGTAGACGAGCGCGTCGGCGGCCCGGTGCTTGGCGCGCAGTCCGAAGGGCACCGAGGCCGTGCCGGTCCTGCGGAAGTTGTCCTGGCCGACCTTCGCGTACTCGCGGGCCACCTCGGCGGCCCACTGGAAGATCTTGTACTTGGCTCCGCCGCCGGCCCGGGCCTTGGCGGCGACACCGTTGTAGACCTTCTCGAAGATGCGGGGCACGGAGGCCATGTACGTCGGCTGCACCACCGGCAGATTCTCGATGATCTTGTCGACGCGGCCGTCGACGGCGGTGACGTGCCCCAGCTCGATCTGCCCGGAGGTCAGCACCTTGCCGAAGACGTGCGCGAGCGGCAGCCACAGGTACTGCACGTCGTCCGGGCCGAGCAGGCCGGTCGCCGCGATGGCCTTCGCCATGTACGACCAGTTGTCCTGCGGCAGGCGCACGCCCTTGGGGCGGCCCGTGGTGCCGGAGGTGTAGATGATCGTGGCGAGCTGGTCCCGGGAGATCGCCGCGACCCGCTCCTCGACGGCCGCCGGGTTCTTCTCCAGGTGGGCGGCGCCCCGGGCCTCCAGCTCGGCGAGCGTGAGCAGCCAGCCCTCGGGGTCGCCCTCGGCGGGGCCCGCGCCCTCGGCGTCGATCACCACGACGTGGCGCAGCTCGGGCAGCTCGGTCCGCTTCTCGCGTGCCTTGGCCAGCTGCGCGGCGTTCTCCGCGATCAGCACCCGGCTGCCGGAGTCGGCGACGATGAACGCGGACTCCTCGGCGTTGGTCTGCGGATAGACGGTCGTGGTGGCCGCGCCGGCGCACATGATGCCGAGGTCGGCAAGGATCCACTCGACGCGCGTCGAGGAGGCGAGGGCGACCCGGTCCTCGGGGCTCAGTCCCAGCTCGATCAGGCCCGCGGCGATGGCGTAGACGCGCTCGGCGGCCTGCCCCCAGCTGAGCGACTTCCACTCGTCGGGGCCCTCGCCGGAGGGGGCCGGCACGGGGTAGCGGTAGGCCTCGGCGTCCGGCGTGGCCGCCACGCGCTCCAGGAAGAGGT
This sequence comes from Streptomyces sp. NPDC031466, assembly GCF_055581265.1. NCBI lineage: Bacteria > Bacillati > Actinomycetota > Actinomycetes > Kitasatosporales > Streptomycetaceae > Streptomyces > Streptomyces sp. NPDC031466. The sequence goes on along the minus strand of NZ_JBVIJT010000007.1, from coordinate 464,605 downwards.
GCGCCACGGAGGGCGGACGGTTCTCGATCAAGGTCTGTGTGTCGCTCACGACATCCTCCGGGCCCACGACGGTGCGGCGAACTGGCTGGCGGCGGCTTCTGCTTCTTACGTCTGCTTCGTATGTCTACGTCGTACGCCTGCTACGTACGTTTTCGTCGTACGCCTGCTACGTACGTCTACTTGCCCTGTCGGCCACTTGTTTAACTAGTGAGTAACCTACGAGTGGAGATCAGAGTAGAGCGCCGACGCCCGGTGCGTAAGGGGCATCTGCCTGTCACTTCCCGCGGACACCGCCTTCCCCGGACATGCCGCGGGCCCGGCGCGGTGAAGCGCCGGGCCCGCGGGGCAGCGGCCGGACCGGGGGCGGCCGGTTACTTCTTCGCCTTGCCCGGCCCACTGTCGTCGCTGGAGAGCACCGCGATGAAGGCCTCCTGGGGCACTTCCACGGAGCCGACCATCTTCATCCGCTTCTTGCCTTCCTTCTGCTTCTCCAGGAGCTTGCGCTTGCGGGAGATGTCACCGCCGTAGCACTTGGCGAGGACGTCCTTGCGGATGGCGCGGATGGTCTCGCGGGCGATGACCCGGGAGCCGATGGCCGCCTGCACGGGCACCTCGAAGGCCTGGCGCGGGATCAGCTCGCGCAGCTTGGCGACGAGCCGCACGCCGTACGCGTACGCCTGGTCCTTGTGGGTGACCGCCGAGAAGGCGTCGACCTTGTCGCCGTGCAGCAGGATGTCGACCTTGACGAGCTGCGCGGACTGCTCGCCCGTGGGCTCGTAGTCCAGCGAGGCGTACCCGCGCGTCTTGGACTTGAGCTGGTCGAAGAAGTCGAAGACGATCTCCGCGAGCGGCAGCGTGTAGCGGATCTCGACGCGGTCCTCGGAGAGGTAGTCCATGCCGAGCAGGACACCGCGCCGGTTCTGGCACAGCTCCATGATCGAGCCGATGAACTCGCTGGGCGCGAGGATCGTGGCGCGCACGACCGGCTCGAAGACCTGGTCGATCTTGCCCTCGGGGAACTCACTCGGGTTGGTGACGACGTGCTCGGTGCCGTCCTCCATGATCACGCGGTACACCACGTTGGGAGCGGTGGCGATCAGGTCGAGACCGAACTCACGCTCCAGGCGCTCGCGGATCACGTCGAGGTGCAGCAGCCCGAGGAAGCCGACGCGGAAGCCGAAGCCGAGCGCGGCCGAGGTCTCCGGCTCGTACACCAGCGCGGCGTCGTTGAGCTGGAGCTTGTCGAGAGCCTCGCGCAGGTCCGGGTACTCCGAGCCGTCCAGCGGATACAGGCCCGAGAACACCATCGGCTTCGGGTCCTTGTAGCCGCCGAGGGCCTCGGTCGCGCCCTTGTGCAGGGAGGTGATCGTGTCACCGACCTTGGACTGGCGGACGTCCTTCACGCCGGTGATGATGTACCCCACCTCGCCGACGCCGATGCCGTCGGCGGAGGTCATCTCGGGGGACGACACACCGATCTCCAGCAGCTCGTGCGTGGCTCCGGTGGACATCATCCGGATCCGCTCGCGCTTGTTGAGCTGGCCGTCGACGACTCGTACGTACGTCACGACGCCGCGGTAGGAGTCGTAGACCGAGTCGAAGATCATCGCGCGGGCGGGGGCGTCGGCGACGCCGACCGGCGGCGGGATCTCGGCGACGACCTTGTCCAGCAGCGCCTCGACGCCCATGCCGGTCTTCGCGGAGACCTTCAGCACGTCGGCGGGGTCGCAGCCGATGAGGTTGGCCAGCTCCTCGGAGAACTTCTCCGGCTGGGCGGCCGGCAGGTCGATCTTGTTGAGCACCGGGATGATCTTGAGGTCGTTCTCCATCGCCAGGTAGAGGTTGGCGAGAGTCTGCGCCTCGATGCCCTGGGCCGCGTCGACCAGGAGGACCGTGCCCTCACAGGCCGCGAGCGAACGCGAGACTTCGTAGGTGAAGTCGACGTGGCCCGGAGTGTCGATCATGTTGAGGATGTGCGTGCTGCCCTGGTCGGGGCCCTCGTTCGGGGCCCAGGGCAGACGCACCGCCTGGGACTTGATCGTGATGCCGCGCTCGCGCTCGATGTCCATGCGGTCGAGGTACTGAGCACGCATCTGCCGCTGCTCCACCACCCCGGTGAGCTGGAGCATGCGGTCGGCGAGCGTGGACTTGCCGTGGTCGATGTGCGCGATGATGCAGAAATTGCGGATCAGAGCCGGGTCGGTACGGCTCGGCTCGGGCACATTGTTAGGGGTCGCGGGCACGCAGGGTCCTGTCTCTTGAGGCGCCTGTAGCCTCGGGTCGGATCTATACGTAGCTTCCATGGTCCCACGGGTGGGGCACTGCGCTCGGTTTGGGCCGGTCCGAGAGCGGCTGGTACCGTGGGCAGCTGTGTCTCGTAGCCCTCTCAAGCGTCGAGGCGCGTGTCATCACACCCATCTGCAGTACCTCTGCAGTACCTGAACCTGAGAAGGCTCTTTCGTGGCGAACATCAAGTCCCAGATCAAGCGGATCAAGACCAACGAGAAGGCGCGTCAGCGCAACAAGGCGGTCAAGTCTTCCCTGAAGACCGCGATCCGCAAGGCCCGCGAGGCCGTTGCCGCCGGTGACACCCAGAAGGCCGCCGAGCTCACGCGTGAGGCCACGCGCCAGCTCGACAAGGCCGTCTCCAAGGGCGTCATCCACAAGAACCAGGCCGCCAACAAGAAGTCGGCGCTTGCGACGAAGGCCGCGTCCCTCAAGGGCTGAACCCTTTGCCCCGGCTAGTTTCCCAACGTCGCCGGGGTAGCTGATCAATCCTCCCGCGAGGGTAATTCGAGCCCTCTACCTCGAATCGCGGACAGACCACGCAGTACGCCACGCTGCGCCAATGCCCCCGGCCCACTCCGGGGGCATTGCTGTGTCCGGGGGCGGGCTGTATCCGGGGGCGCTGCTGTGCCCGGGGCGGGTTGCTGAGCCTGGGGCGGGCCGTGAGGGGCGTACCCCCTAGGGGCGGGGCGCTGTGCTGCGGGCTGGGGTGAGGGGCCGGGGGGATTTTGCGGCTGGCCACGGCGTACCCCCTAAGGGGCGCGGGGAACTGCGCGACCAGCCCCGACGTGGCCGTCACGAGCGCGACGGGCTCCGGGCCCAGCCCCGTCAGGGGCGCGGCAATGACGGCCCGAGCTGCCCGTAAGGGGCGCGGGGAACTGCGCGACCAACCCGGGGGCGACCCGCAGGGGACGCCGATCGGCCGGCCCGGCAGGGGCAGACGCTAACGGCGCCCTGACCGCGCCGCCCGCGCGATCGCGACGACGGCCTTCTCCAAGGCGTACTCCGGATCGTCCCCGCCGCCCTTGACCCCCGCGTCGGCCGCCGCGACCGCGATGAGCGCCTCGGCCACGCCGTCCGGCGTCCAGCCACGCATCTGCTGGCGCACGCGGTCGATCTTCCAGGGCGGCATCCCCAGCTCGCGGGCGAGATCCGCGGGGCGGCCACCCCGCGCGGAGGAGAGCTTGCCGATGGCACGGACCCCCTGCGCGAGCGCGCTGGTGATCATGACGGGGGCGACACCGGTCGACAAGGACCAGCGCAACGCTTCGAGCGCCTCGGCCGCCCGGCCCTCCACGGCCCGGTCGGCGACGGTGAAACTGGAGGCCTCGGCCCGGCCCGTGTAGTACCGCCCGACGACCTCCTCGTCGATCGTGCCCTCGACGTCCGCCGCCAGCTGCGACACCGCCGAGGCCAGCTCCCGGAGATCACTGCCGATCGAGTCGACCAGGGCCTGACACGCCTCCGGGCTCGCCGAACGGCCGATGGTGCGGAACTCGCCCCGCACGAACGACAGCCGGTCCGCCGGCTTCGTCATCTTCGGGCAGGCGACCTCGCGCGCGCCGGCCTTGCGGGCCGCGTCGAGCAGGGCCTTGCCCTTGGCACCGCCGGCGTGCAGCAGGACGAGGGTGATCTCCTCCGCCGGCGCCCCGAGGTACGCCTTCACGTCCTTGATCGTGTCCGCCGAGAGGTCCTGCGCGTTCCGCACCACCACGACCTTGCGCTCGGCGAAGAGCGAGGGGCTGGTCAGCTCGGCGAGCGTGCCGGGCTGGAGCTGATCGGAGGTGAGGTCGCGCACGTCCGTGTCCGCGTCGGCGGCGCGGGCGGCTGCCACCACCTGCTGCACGGCGCGGTCGAGGAGCAGGTCCTCCTGCCCCACGGCGAGCGTGAGGGGAGCGAGCGGATCGTCGTGAGCTGTCTTCCTGGCCATCGCGCCCAAGCATCCCACGCCCCACCGACAGCCGACCCCGGACACCGCGCCCCACCGACAGCAGACCCCGAACACCGCACCACACCACACCGTGCCGTTCCCGGACGGGCGACCCGGGGTGGGCGGTCGCCGGACAGGCGGTCCGGGGTGGGCGGTCGTCGGACGGGCGGTCCCCGTGTCGCAGAATGGGCCGGTGACCGACGTACGACATGTCCTGGTGCTGCCCGACCGCGATGCCGCGGAGGACGTCGCCGAAGAGCTTCCCGATCGTTTCGGCGTCGCCGAGGAACCCCAGCTCGTCCGGGACGCGCTGGCCGGTGAGGACGACGCCGAGGACGCCCAGTGGCTGGTCGTGGTCGAGGACCCCGACGCCCGCCTCGACCCCGCGGCCCTCGACGCCCTGGCCGCCGAGCACGAGGGCTGGCTGGAGGTCCCGTAGGGGCCTGGCGCCGCCGGGCCCCGGCGCGGGGGGGTCAGCCGCTCTTGGGGACGACCTGGATGTCGAGGTCGATGGTGATGCTGTGCCCGACGGCCGCGATGCCGCGCGCCAGCATCGTCTGCCAGGTGATCGTGAAGTCGTCGCGGTGCAGCTCGGTGGTGGCGCGGCAGGCCACCCGGGTCTCGCCCTCCAGCCCCTGGCCGACCCCGAGGTACTCGGTGTCCAGGGTGACGGTGCGGGTCACGCCGTGCAGCGTCAGGCCGCCCGAGACGGCCCAGCGGCTGCCGCCCTTGTGCACGAAGCGGTCGCTGTAGAACTCCATCGTCGGAAAGCGCCCCACGTCGAGGAAGTCGCCGGAACGCAGGTGGTCGTCGCGCATCCGCACCCCGGTGTCGATGGAGGCCGCGTCGATGACGACGTGCATCGCGGAGTCCTCCATCCGCTCGCCCATCCGTATCGCGCCCGCGAAAGTGTTGAACCGCCCGTGGATGCGGGCCAGCCCGATGTGCCGCGCGGAGAACGCGACCGAGGAGTGCAGGGGGTCGATCTCCCAGTCCCCGGGCTCGGGAAGCGCCGGCGGCGGGGCCACTTGGAGCATGACGTCACCGAGCGAGGCGTGCGCGTCCTGGCCGACCGTGGCGCCTCCCCGGTACGGGGTGAACCCTTCCGCCGAGACCACCAGCCGGTACTCCCCCGCCGGGACGGTCGTCACGAACGACCCGTAGGGGTCCGTCCCGCCACCGACCACCTTGCGGCCCATGGCGTCCGACACGGCGAACTCCGCGTTGCGCACGGGTTCGTTGACGGGGTCCAGCACCCGGCAACTGAGCACCCCCGCGTTCGGCGGAACCGTGAACGCCGACATGAGTCCCGTCCGCCCCACCCGATTCGTACGGTTCCCCACCCAACGGCCGAACACGTGCGACACACCCCCGCGATCCTTGACAACACCTGCAAACTGCGACGAATAGGCATTCGATCACCGTTGTGGCTTTCGATGCAACACGGCCCTACATCACGGCAATGCTGCCGTTGCGCTGGAACTGTCGCGACTGGCCCGAAATAGCCTCCGTGCGGGGTATGAGTGAGAGTGGGTCCCGGGCGAGCGGTGCGCTACGGCGGCCGGGTGGCGGCTTCGAGGCGAGGGGCCGACCTCGGCCCGGCGCTCACCACCGCGACCGCCCCGTCCACATCCGTGCGCAGCACCCGCGTCCCCCCGGCCCGCAGCGCCGCGACGGTGACGGGCGCGGGATGGCCGTACGAGTTGTCCGCCCCGCAGGAGATCAACGCGAGCCTGGGTGCCACCCTGCGCAACAGCTCCGGGTCCTGGTGGGCCGAACCGTGATGAGCCACCTTGAGCACGTCCACGGACGCCAGTGCCGCCCCGGCCGGGGTGCGCAACAGCGCTCGCTGCGCGGGCGGTTCGAGATCGCCGAGGAGCAGCAGCGTCAGCCCTCCGGTCCGCACGAGCAGCGTGACGCTCGCGTCGTTCGGCCCTTCGGGCGCCGTCATCGGCCCGGCCGGGGGCCAGAGCACCTGCCAGTCCAGCGGCCCCGCCCGGCGCCGCTCCCCCGCGACCGCCCGCGTCACCGGAACGCGCTCGGCGGCCGCCTGCTCCCGCACGAACCGAGCCTGTTCCGGCGGCTCCTGGAACCCCGTCGTCTGGATCACGCCCACCTCACGTCCCCGCAGCACTCCCGGCAGACCCGCGACGTGATCGGCGTGGAAGTGCGTGAGGAGCACCAGGGGCACCCGGGTGATCCCGAGCGAGCGCAGGCAGCGGTCGACCGCCACCGGGTCCGGGCCCGCGTCGACGACCACCCCGGCGCCGTCCCCCGCCGCCAGCACCGCGGCGTCGCCCTGTCCCACGTCGCACATCACCATGCGCCATCGCGGCGGCGGCCACCCCGCGATCACCCGCGTGAGGGGCGGCGGTTGAACGACCGTCAGCAGGAGCAGCAGCGCACAGGCCGCGGCGAGCCACGGATGCCGGGCCAGGCGGCGGCCCACCAGGACAAGCCCTACCGTGGCCAGTGCGAGCAGCAGTCCGCCACGCCATCCGCCCGGCCAGTCGATCCCGCTGCCCGGCTGTGCCGCGCCGGTGCGGGCGATCTCCGCGATCCATTCGACCGGCCAACTCGCGCACCACGCCACTGCCTCGGCGACGGGCATCGCCACCGGCGCCAGGGCCAGCGCGGCGAACCCGAGCACCGTGGCGGGCGCGACAGCGAACTCCGCGAGCAGATTGCACGGCACCGCGACCACGCTCACCCGGGCGGCGATGACCGCGACGACCGGCGCGCACACCGCCTGCGCCGCCGCCGCCGCGGCCAGCGCGTCGGCGCACCGCGGCGGCATCCCCCGACCTCGCAGCGCCGCGCTCCAGCGGGGCGCCAGGGTGAGCAGGGCGCCGGTGGCGAGCACGGAGAGCAGGAAGCCGTGGCTACGGGCCAGCCATGGGTCGTACAGGACCAGCAGCAGGACGGCGGCGGCGAGCGCCGGGATGAGCGATCTGCGCCGTCCGGTGGCGATGGCGAGGAGCGCGATGAGCCCACAGGCCGCGGCCCGCAGCACGCTCGGGTCCGGTCGGCAGACGATGACGAAGCCGAGGGTGAGCAGCCCGCCCAGCAGCGCGGTCGCGCGCAGCGGGACCCCCAGCTTCGGGGCGAGCCCCCGGCGTTCGACCCGTTGGGCGGTGCCCGGCGGCCCGATGAGCAGGACCAGGATGACAGTGAGGTTTCCCCCGCTTACGGCAAGCAAATGTGTCAGGTCAGTCGCCCGGAACGCCTCTTCCAGTTCGGCCGGTACCCGGGAGGTGTCCCCGACGACCAGCCCGGGGAGCAGCGCTCGGGCATCGGCCGGCAGCCCGTCCGTGGCCTCCCGCAGTCCGCCCCGCAGCTCCCCCGCGAGCCGCTGTGCCCCGGACGGACCCTCCACCACCTGGGGCGCCCGCTCCCCGGTCACCCGCAGCACGGCCGCGACCTTGTCCCCCTGCGGCAACGGCGGCGCCAGCCGCGCCCGTACCCGGAGCCGGGTGGAGGGCAGCAGGGCCAGCCAGGCGTCACCGGGGTGGGATGCGGCGGGACCCTGCCGAGCCCCTCCCCCGGGCGGCGGGCCTTGGCCCCGGCTGCGGGGAGGGTCCGGTGCGCTCCCGGCGCCCGCGCTCTCGCCCCGCACGACGACCAGCACCGGAGTACGCGTCACGGTTTCCGTGCCGTCCGTCTGCTTGACGCGGACGACATCGGCGTGGAGCACCACCGAGGGCGGCATCGCGTGTGCGCTCGCCACCCGGGGCCTGGTCCGCCGGGGGTCCGACGTCACCACCACCTCCGCCTCCACCCGCGCGTATGCGTCGGCGAGGGCGGGGACGGGGCCCCGGTGGAGGTCCGCCCCGTGCAACGCCGCCGAGGCCGCGGAGGCGGCGGCGCAGAGCAAGGTCGCCGCCAGGGAGAACCGCCCCCACGGGGACCCGCGCCCACGCCGCTGCCGCCGGTCTCGGCGCCACCCCCGAGCCGTCCACGCCACCAGCACCGCGCCGGCGACCGCCACGCAGGCCGCCACCGTGGTGACCGCCCACCGCGGCGGGGCGTCCAGCATCAGAGCGGCCGCCGCCCACGCCGCCAGGGCGGGCGGCACCAGGCGGAGGTCCGCCGGCCCCTCCTGCCGGGGGTGTGCGGCACCGAGACGGTGCCCCGAGGAGACGTGGACCTCCGCACGTGTCGCCCTGGACCGGGACCCCGGCGTCATGGCCGCACGAGATCCTGGAGATCGGCGAACCGCCGGTCCCCGATGCCGTTGACCTCACGCAGCTCTTCGACGGTGCGGAAACCGCCGTGTTCGGTGCGGTAGTCGATGATGTGCTGGGCCAACACCGGGCCCACGCCGGGGAGTTCGTCCAGCTGCTCCGCGGTCGCCGTGTTCAGACCGACCGGCCCCGCAGCCCCGGCCGATCCCGCGCCCGCGGCCGCGCCGGTGCCCCCGGCACCGGAGGGCGGTTGCGGTGCTCCGACCACCACCTGCTCGCCGTCCGTCAGGAACCGCGCGCGGTTCAGCCCCGCCAGGTCGGCGCCCGGCCGGGCCCCGCCCGCCGCCCGCAGCGCGTCCGCCACCCGGGAGCCCGCGGGGAGCCGGCGGACACCGGGATGGCGGACCTTCCCGCTGACGTCCACGACGATCCCGCCGCCACGCTGCCCGGCCGCCGCCCCCGCCGCACCGCCCGTGTCGGCCGTCGCCCGCCCCGCCGGCGCCGGAGGTCCGGCCGAGGGAGCCGGCCGGGCACCTCCTTCGGCGGATGCGCCCGCCGCGCGCACCACATCCGGTGCTCGCACCGGTCGCGCCCGTCCTGTCCAGAAGTGCTGTGCCGCGAAGAGGGCGGCGACGACCAGGACCACGGCGAGTGCGATGACACCGCGCCGCTCCATGCCGCACCGCGACTGGACCCACACCGGCAGCCGCTCCCGTACCGCGAGCCCCATCCGCTCCCGGCGCGAGGGCCCCACCTGCGGATCCAGCCCCGAAACGGGCTGCGCCTCCAGCCCGACGGACCCCACTTCCGGGGCAATCGGCCTCCCGTCCGCCGCGACGGACTCGACGTCCGCCCTGCTCCCTCCCCCGTGCTCCGCGCGCCGCGCCCACGCCGGCACAGTCGCGGCCGAACGCGTCACGCCCAGCGGCCTCGCGCCCAACCTGGGCGCGACAGGCGGCGGTTGCGGCTCGGCGAAGAGGCTCTCCGCCCGCAGCCGCACCGCCTCCGCCGAGGCCTGTCCGCCCCGGACCCGGCCCTGGCCGCGGCCTCTGACGTGAGGGGGCTGTGCGCGGGTCCGGCGGTGGCGTGTGCGGACCTGTCGGTGCTGTGCGCGGCCGTCGGAGGCGGGGTCCCGGCCGGGGCCACTCGTCACGGAAGCCGCACGGGAGGATGATCGAAGTGAGGTCATGCCGACGACGGTAGGCACCGGGGCGACATTATGTTGATCTTGGTCAATTCCGGGGGATTACCCGGCAGTTGTGGATAACTCCGTCACCCGCACGAGGGAATTCACCCTGTCACCGCCGGGAGACCATCGCCTCGTCGCGGGAGACCAGCCCCTCACCGCGGAGAGACCACTGCCCCCAGCAGCCCGGGCCCGGTGTGCGCGCCGATCACCGCGCCCACCTCGCTGACGTGCAGCTCCCCCAGGCCGGGCAACCGCTCCCGAAGGCGGTCCGCGAGGGCCGCCGCCCGGTCCGGCGCCGCCAGGTGGTGCACCGCGATGTCGACCCGGCCCGACCCGGCGCGTTCGACGACGATCTCCTCCAGGCGGGCGATCGCCTTCGACGCCGTACGCACCTTCTCCAGCATGTCGATGCGGCCGCCGTCCAGCTTCAGGATGGGCTTCACGGCGAGCGCGGAACCCAGCAGCGCCTGCGCGGCGCCGATACGGCCGCCCCTGCGCAGATAGTCGAGGGTGTCGACGTAGAAGTACGCGGACGTGGCCGCGGCGCGCTTCTCGGCCGCCGCCACGGTCTCCTCCACCGAGTCGCCCGCCTCCGCGGCCTGCGCCGCCGCGAGCGCGCAGAAGCCGAGGGCCATCGCGACCATGCCGGTGTCCACCACCCGCACCGGCACCGGCGCGTCCTTCGCCGCGAGGACCGCGGCGTCGTACGTACCGGAGAACTCGGCGGACAGGTGCAGCGAGACGATGGCCGTGGCGCCGCCCTCGGCGACCTTGCGGTACGTCTCGGCGAAGACCTGGGGGCTCGGCCGGGAGGTGGTCACCGACTTCCGCTTCTGCAGGGCGAGGGCGAGGGAGCGGGCGGAGATCTCGGTGCCCTCCTCCAGCGCCTGGTCACCCAGGACCACGGTCAGGGGCACCGCGGTGATGCCGTGCCGCTCCATCGTCCGCTGCGGCAGGTAGGCCGTGGAATCCGTGACGATCGCGACATGGCGGGACATGAGCTGGAGATTACCCGCCTGGACCACCGGGCGGCAGCCCGGCCCCCGATCCCCCTCGCCCGCCCCCGTCCACCCGGTTTCCCGGGTGCACCCCGCGTCGTGAATGGTTCAGGTCGTGCTCTCGGGCTTGGCCTTCTTCTCCCACGGATAGGTGGGCCTCGCAGCGGGCGGCGTGATCGCGGGCCGCGCCGCTTCCCCGGGCTCCGGCGCGGCGGGCTCGGACCAGGACTGCTCGGTGTCCTTGGCGGGCTGCGCCGGGGGCTCGGGCCAGGCGGCCGGGGCCTGCGCCGGACCGGTGGTCCAGTGCCGCAGGGCGCCCGCCTCCATGTCGATCTGTGTGCTCAGCGAGTCCAGGTCGTCGTCGGCGAACCGGTGGGCGCGGTCGCGCGCCGACCACCGCAGCGAGTCGGCCGCCTTGACGATCCGCTCCGTGCGCTCCCGCAGGCCCGGGAGCCGCTCGGCCGTGGCGGCCTTGTCCGGGTCGCGCTCCAGGCGGCGCAGCTCACCGTCCAGCTCGTGCCCATGGGCGCTGAGCCGGTCGAAGAGCCCGAGGGACTCCTTCAGGGAGGCGTCCTCGACCGCGCCAGCCCGCAGGACGTCCTGCGTGGCCCGCATCGACGAGCGCAAGGACAGGCGCAGCTGGGCCAGTTCGCCCGCGGTGCCCAGCTGGGCGAAGCTCTTCGCGCGCAGGGTGGTGTCCTCCACCGTGCGGCGGGCCTCGGAGATGGTGCGGTCCACGCCGCGCTTGGCCGCCTTGACGACCTTCACCGTGGCATACACGCCCAGCAGCAGGAACAGCACGACGAGCAGCGCCACGATCACGCCCACGGCTTCCACATGACGCCCCTCTCCGAGTCCGGTCCCGCCCGCTCCGGCGGCGGTCCCTCCACCGTAAACGGAGAAGGCAGGTCGGAGGTTCCATCGGAACCCCCAACCTGCCCGTAAGGGAAGACCCCCATGCGTTACGCGGGAACGATGTTCACCAGCTTCGGCGCCCGCACGATCACCTTGCGGATGCCCGCGCCGTCCAGCGCGGCGACGACCTTCTCGTCGGCCAGGGCCACCTTCTCCAGCTCCTCGTCGGAGATCGACGGGGAGACCTCCAGGCGCGCCTTGACCTTGCCCTTGATCTGCACGACGCAGGTCACGGACTCGTCCACGACGTACGCCGGGTCGGCGACCGGGAAGTCCTGGTGGACGACGGAGTCGGTGTGGCCCAGCTTGCGCCACAGTTCCTCGGCGATGTGCGGGGCCAGCGGCGCGATCAGCAGCACCAGGCGCTCGGCGACGGACCTCGGTACCGCGCCGCCCGCCTTCGTCAGGTGGTTGTTCAGCTCGGTGATCTTGGCGATGGCGGTGTTGAACCGCATGCCGTCCAGGTCCTGGCGCACTCCGTCGATCGCCTTGTGCAGGGCGCGCAGGGTGGCCTCGTCGATGTCCGTCTCGGCGACGTCCGCGACGGTGACCTCACCGGTCGCCTCGTCGACGATCAGGCGCCACAGGCGCTGCAGCAGGCGGTACTGGCCGACGACCGCGCGGGTGTCCCAGGGGCGCGACACGTCCAGGGGGCCCATCGCCATCTCGTACAGCCGCAGGGTGTCCGCGCCGTACTCGGCGCAGATCTCGTCCGGCGTGACGGCGTTCTTCAGGGACTTGCCCATCTTGCCCAGCTCGCGCTTGACCTGCTCGCCCGCGAAGAAGAACTGTCCGTCGCGCTCCTCGACCTCGGCGGCCGGCACCGGGAAGCCGCGGCTGTCCCGGTAGACGTAGGCCTGGATCATGCCCTGGTTGTACAGCTTGTGGAAGGGCTCGGCGGAGGAGATGTGCCCCAGGTCGAACAGCACCTTGGACCAGAAACGCGCGTACAGCAGGTGCAGCACGGCGTGTTCGGCGCCGCCCACGTACAGGTCGACGCCACCGGTGGGCTGACCCTCGCGCGGACCCATCCAGTACTGCTCGACGGCGGGGTCGACCAGCTGCCGGTCGTTGCCCGGGTCCAGGTAGCGCAGCTCGTACCAGCACGAACCGGCCCAGTTGGGCATGGTGTTGGTCTCGCGGCGGTACTTCTTGGGGCCGTCGCCCAGGTCCAGGGTGACGTTGACCCAGTCCTCGTTGCGGGACAGCGGGGTCTCCGGGGAGGTGTCCGCGTCGTCCGGGTCGAAGGTGCGCGGCGAGTAGTCGTCGACCTCCGGCAGCTCCAGGGGCAGCATCGACTCGGGCAGCGAGTGGGCGATGCCGTCCTCGTCGTAGACGATCGGGAAGGGCTCGCCCCAGTAGCGCTGGCGACTGAACAGCCAGTCGCGCAGCCGGAAGTTGACGGTGCCCTCACCGATGCCGCGGGTGGCCAGCCAGCCGGTGATGCGGGCCTTGGCGCCCGTGACGTCCAGGCCGTCCAGGGAGACCTCCTCGTTCGAGGAGTTGATCAGCTTCGCCTCGTACGAGGAGAAGGCGTCGTCCCAGGCGGTGGTGTCGGTGCCGCGGCCGTCCGAGGGCTCCACCACGCAGCGCATGGGCAGGTGGAAGGCGCGCGCGAAGGCGAAGTCACGGCTGTCGTGCGCCGGGACGGCCATGATCGCGCCGGTGCCGTAGCCCATCAGGACGTAGTCGGCGATGAAGACCGGGACCTGCTCGCCGCTGACCGGGTTGGTGGCGTAGACGCCGGTGAAGACGCCGGTCTTCTCCTTGGCGTCGGCCTGGCGCTCCACGTCGGACTTGGACGCCGCGAAGGCGCGGTACTTGGCGACGGCCTCGGCCGGTGTGGCGTGGCCGCCGGTCCACACCTCGTGGGTGCCCTCGGGCCAGGCCGCGGGGACGACCTTGTCGACCAGCTCGTGCTCGGGCGCCAGGACCATGTAGGTCGCGCCGAACAGGGTGTCCTGGCGGGTGGTGAAGACGGTGATGGCGTCACCCTCGGTGCCCACGGGGAAGTTCACGCGGGCGCCTTCGGAGCGGCCGATCCAGTTGCGCTGCTGCAGCTTGATGGCCTCGGGCCAGTCCAGCGCGTCCAGGTCGTCCAGCAGGCGGTCGGCGTACGCGGTGATACGCATGTTCCACTGGCGCAGCTTGGCCTTGAAGACGGGGAAGTTGCCGCGCTCGGAGCGGCCGTCGGCGGTGACCTCCTCGTTGGCCAGGACGGTGCCCAGGCCCGGGCACCAGTTGACGGGCGCGTCGGAGGCGTAGGCCAGGCGGTACTGGCTCAGTACGTCGGCGCGCTCGGCGGCGTTCAGCTCGCTCCACGCGCGCGTGGTGCCCGGAACTGCGCGGTCACCGCTGTCGAACTGCGCGACCAGGTCGGCGATCGGACGGGCCTTCCCGGCGTCGGCGTCGTACCAGGAGTTGAAGATCTGGACGAAGATCCACTGGGTCCACTTGTAGTAGTCCGGGTCGATCGTCGCGAACGAACGCCGCTTGTCGTGGCCCAGACCCAGGGCACGCAGCTGGGCCTTCATGTTCTCGATGTTGGCCTCGGTGGAGACCCGGGGGTGGGTGCCCGTCTGCACGGCGTACTGCTCGGCGGGCAGGCCGAAGGCGTCGAAGCCGAGGGTGTGCAGGACGTTGTGCCCGGTCATGCGCTGGAAGCGGGCGAAGACGTCCGTGGCGATGTACCCCAGGGGGTGGCCGACGTGCAGGCCCGCTCCGGACGGGTACGGGAACATGTCCATGACGAACTTCTTGGGCTTGGCCGCCAGAGCGGCCTCGGCCTCGTCGCGCGCGGCCAGCTCACCGCTCGGGTTCGGCGCCTCGTAGGTGCCCTCGGCGTCCCAGAAGTCCTGCCAGCGTGCCTCGATGTCAGCGGCCAGAGCGGCCGTGTAGCGGTGCGGCGCGGCCACCTCGGAGGCGGCGGCAGAATTCGTTTCGCTCATGATCCTCAAAGCTCCATCGATCGTCTCTGCCTGCGGAATTGACCGTGTGGGTCAAACAAAAATGCCCCTCGCACAGGAGGGGACGCCGCGCCGATGCCGACCGCGATTCACCGGCGGTCGGGACTGATCAGCGCGGCCCGCCAAGCAGAAGGCGTACAGCACGCATGGCGTCAGGGTACCGCAGCCCTCCTGCGGCCCGCGACGAGCTCGTGGGCGGGGGCGCCGCGGGCTCGCGGGCGGGGTGCCGGACCTCTGCTCCCGCGACCTTTGGCCAATGGTTACTCCGCGTACCGCCCAGTATCGGGGCAACACCACGAGCACATGACCCTTTGATAACAACGCAATAACTCAAACCTCGTACCCACCGGTATGGAGCGACTTAGCATGCGGCGGGACCGAACCTTTCGGAGCCGCCCCCATGAACTCATCGCACCCTCATCGCCGCAGCCGTCTGCTCGGCGCCGGAGCACTGCTGCTGATACCCCTGCTCGTCCTCGCGGGCAGTGACGGCTTCCGGGCCGCCCTGGACTTCACCACCGGCGTCCTCAGCCTGGTCTCCCTCACCGCGGCCGTGGTGTGGGGCCTGGTCGCCACCGACCGCCTCTTCCTGCGCTCGCGCCAGCGGCTGCTCGCCCAGGCCGTGCACCGGGCCACGGCGGTCGCCTCCGTCGGCTTCCTGCTGCTCCACGGCACCGTCAAGGTCGCCCTGGACCATGTGCCGCTCCTCGGCGCCCTGGTGCCCTTCGGACTGGGCGTCACCGGCGGCGCCGGGCTCATCGGCCTCGGCTCCCTCGCGGGGCTGCTCATGGTGGCCACGGGGGTCACCGGTGCCCTGCGCAGCGCCTTCGCCTCGCCCGCGCGGGTCGCCTCGCGCTGGCGTGCGCTGCACACGCTGGCCTACCCCGCCTGGTGCGCGGCGCTCGTCCACGGCCTGTACGCGGGCCGGCCGCCGAAGCCATGGGTGATCACCATGTACTGCTTGTGCCTGGTCGCCGTCGCCGGGGCCGTGGCCCTGCGCGCGGCACCACCGCCCGTCAAGCGGGAGGTCGCCGCCCGCCTCCTGGCCCTGCTCGAACCGGAGCGCGGCACCCCGCCGCCCCCGGACCGTCCTCCCGTACGGGGCCCCCTGTTCCCGCCGCTCCCCGACACGAGCCCCGAGCGCGCCGCCCCCACCCCCGGCCCTGTCGCCGGCATCTGGGCGGCCTACCGGGCGCTGACCGAGCCTTCGCGCCCCGCCGGCCCCCCACCACCGCGCGCGGAACCCGCGGAGCGCTGGCCCACCCCGTGCCCGCCGCCGCCCGCGCAAGCCCCGTACATCGCCCCGCAGCCCGCGTACGACACGGCGCGGCGGCCCCTCCACGACCCCGTTCACGACAGCGGCCCCGCCACCGAGCCGCTGCCCCGGCCCTATCAGGCCCCCAGCACCGGCGAGCCCTGGAACGCCGCCACCGGAGGCCACCCGTGAACGCGCTGCCCGACGTCCCCGAGGTCCGTGTCGTCGGCCTCCCCCTGCTCACCTCGGGCTTCGACCTGGTCGAACGCCTGGACCTGACCATGCACCTGAAGGTGCACGGCCCCCTGGAGCCGATGGCGGGCGAACCGCTCGCCCGCCTCGCCGAGCACATCGCGCTGCGCGGCCGCGGCGGCGCCGGGTTCCCGTTCGCCCGGAAACTGCGGGCCGTCGCCGAGGCGGCGATACGTCGCGGAGTGCGCCCCGTGGTGGTCGTCAACGGCAGCGAGGACGAACCCGCCTGCCGCAAGGACACCGTCCTGATCAACCGCGCCCCGCACCTCATCCTGGACGGCGCCCTGCTCGCCGCGGAGGCCCTCGGCGCCCGCACCCTCGTCATCGGCGTGACCCGCGACTCCACCGAGGCCTCGATGCACGCCGCCCTGGCCGAGCGCGGCCTCGGCAACCGGCGCGGCTCGGCCCTGCGCGCGCGGGTGCAGCGCAATCCGGTGCGCATGGTCACCGGAGAGTCCTCCGCCCTCGTCCGCTCGGCCGACGGCGGCCCCCCGCTGCCGCCCGGCCGCAAGGTACGTACGTCCGACTCCGGGGTCGGCGGCGCGCCCACGCTGCTCTCCAACGCGGAGACCTTCGCGCAGCTCGCGGTGGCCGCGCGGATCGGCGCCGACCGCTACTGCCGCACCGGGCTGCGCGAGGAGCCCGGCACGGTCCTGCTGACCCTCTCCGGAGCGGTCGCCCGGCCGATGGTCGTGGAGGTCCCCACGGGAGTGCCCCTGCGGTACGTCCTCCAGCTCGCCGGCGCCCCGCCGCTCCCCCAGGGAGTGCTGACGGGCGGCTATCACGGCAAGTGGCTCGACAGTGTCGCCGCGCACGACGCGGTCGTCTCGCGCGCCGGCCTGGAGGCCTGCGGCGGGACGCTGGGGGCGGGCGCGATCCTGCCGATCGGTGAGGGCACCTGCCCGCTCGGCGAGTCCCTGCGGGTCGCCCACTGGCTGGCCGGGGAGAGCGCCGGGCAGTGCGGTCCCTGCTACCTCGGCCTGCCCGCGGCGGCCCGCGGCCTCGCGGACGTGCTCCAGGGGGGCGGGCCGACCGCCCTGGAGGCGCTGCGCGAGGTGACCCGGGCCGTGAAGCGGCGCGGCGCGTGCAAGCACCCCGACGGCTCCGCGGCCTTCCTGGAGTCCACGATCGCGGCCTTCACGGACGACCTCGCGGCACATGTCCTGGGGGACGGCTGCGGCCGCCCCGTCGAGGGCGTCCTGCCGCTCCAGGCCGAGGCTCCGCCGGTCAAGGCGCCCAGCGGGCGCAAGCTGGCCGTCGACTGGACCCTGTGCGAGGGGCACGGGCTGTGCGCGGACATCGTCCCGGAGCTGATCCAGCTGGGCCCGGACGGCTTCCCCTCCGTGGCGGAGGCCTCCGTACCGCGCTACTCCGAAGCACGTGCCTCGCGCGCGGTGCGCCGCTGCCCGGCGCTCGCCCTGCGCATCGAGGAGGACCCGAAGGCGGCGCCCCCCGCCCGGCCCTCCCCGCCCGCCGCGCTTCCGCCCGGCCGGGGCCGCCGGGCGCTCGGCAGCGGACGGCAGTGAGCGGCGGAGAAACCGCCGGAAACGAGAAGTGGGCCACCCGATCCGGGTGGCCCACTCTCATCTGCTGTGGAGCTAAGGAGAATTGAACTCCTGACCTCCTGCATGCCATGCAGGCGCTCTACCAACTGAGCTATAGCCCCTTGCTGTGTCCGCCCGGTTTCCCCGGCGGCTCCGCCAACATTACACGGTCATCCCCGTGCTCCACCAAATCGCTTCCGGTCTGGACCGATACCGCCCGATAAGGCCGGTACTGTCAGCCTGCGTGACCGTGATCGCGTTCGCCGCCACCCGCCGCCGCGTACCCCTGGCCGCCGGGGCCTGCCTGTTCTCCTTCACGGCCTTCTGGCTCGCGCAGCGCGCCGCCGACGTCTCGATGATCGACCTCATGGTCTACCGCGCCGAGGGCGAGACGGCGCGCGCGGGCGGCGACCTCTACGCGCTGCGCACCACCGAAGCCCATCTGCCGACCACCTACCCGCCGTTCGCGGCGCTCCTGTTCACGCCGCTGACCCTCCTGGAGATCCCGGACATGCGCGCCCTGGCGACCCTGGGCAACCTGTTCCTCCTGTGGGCGTTCGTCGTCCTGTCCCTGCGGCTCGTCGAGGAGGGCGGCCACGCGCGCGTGGAGCACGTACGCGCGGAGAGCGCCCTGTGGGTGTCGGCGGCCGCCGTCTGGTGCGAGCCCGTGTGGACGACGCTGCGCTACGGACAGGTCAATCTGCTGCTCGCCGTCCTCGTCCTGTGGGACCTGTCCCGGCGGCCCGGGCACCGCTGGGCGGGGGCGGGCATCGGCATCGCCACGGCGGTCAAGCTCACCCCCGGCCTCTTCGCGGTGTTCCTGCTGCTGACCGGTGCCGCCCAGGCGCTGCGGCACGGCGGATGGCGGTCCCCGGTACGGCACGCGGGCGTGGCGGCCGTCTCGTTCGCCGGTGCGACACTCCTCGCGGGGGTCGTCCTGCCCCACGACTCGTGGCGGTTCTGGACCCGGATGGTCTTCGAGGCGGGCCGGGTCGGCCTCGTGGAGGACACCGCCAACCAGTCGCTGCGGGGTGTCCTCGCGCGGCTCCTGCACACCACCGAGCCCGGCGCCTGGTGGCTGGTGTCGGCGGCGGCGTGCGGTGCGCTCGGCCTCGGCGTCGCGGTGGCCGCCGCGCTGCGCGGGGAGCGGGCCCGGGCCACGCTGTCCTGCGCGGCGACGGCGCTCCTGGTGAGCCCGGTGTCGTGGTCGCACCACTGGGTGTGGTGCGTGCCGATGGTGCTGCTCCTGGGGACCGAGGCGGCCCGCCGGGGCGGCCGGGTCCGCTGGACGGCCGCCGGAGCCGTCTTACTGGTCTTCTGCTCGTACGCCCTGTGGTGGGTGCCGCACGGAGCCGGGCGCCTCGAACTCGGCCAGAATTATGGCCAGATGACGCTGTCCGCCCTCTACGGAGTGACCGCTTTGGGGTTTCTGCTGGCCGAGGTCACGCGGTGGCGAACGAGTAGAACCGCTTGAGGGTGCAGTGCTCGTCGAGCAACCGGCCGTAGATCGGCTCCCCTTCGAGCTCCCGGTAGGTCTCGATGGGGTCGCCTTTTATGATCAGCGCGCGGGCGCATTCCTCGCACCAGTACTGGTACTCGGCGTTGACCGGCTCCATGTCGCGGACGATCGGTGTGCCACTGCCGCACCAGTCGCATTTCCGCCTGTGTGCACCCATCGATCAGCTCCAGCTGTGGCCGCAGGCGGTACAGACGTAACTGACCCCGCCGTTGTCACCGAGTACTTGGGCGACGTGGGCCGAGCCGCAGGAAGGACACTTGAGGAGCGTTCGGAGCGCGGCACGGCCTCGTGTCGCCGCCGCGTCGAAGAGGCGGTCGACCTCTTCGAGGATGCTCGCAGGCATCGCGCTCTCCCTCCCTCGGGCTGCGTCCCCTTCCGGCCGTTTGATTCTGCCACGCTCCGAGCGGGCCGGTCAGCGACGCCTTCGTACCAGTCCGGACACGGCGCCACTGCCGAGAGGTCGGCGAGCGCGTGGCGGCACAACAGAAAATCCCGCCCCCTGACGGGGACGGGATTTCAAAACTGTGGAGCTAAGGAGAATTGAACTCCTGACCTCCTGCATGCCATGCAGGCGCTCTACCAACTGAGCTATAGCCCCTTGCCCCACGCGGATCGAGCCGCGTGGTGTCCCGGCCCGCTCTGCGGGCCGAACAAGAAGAACTTTAGCCTGCGACCAGCCGGAATGTGAAATCCGGGTCCGGTGCCCGCCCGACCGGGCGGCCGAGCGGTCCGCGGGCGCTCAGTCGTCGTCGCCGAGCACCGGCTCCGGCAGCGTGCCGGCGTTGTGCTCGAGCAGGCGCCAACCGCGCGCACCTTGGCCGAGGACCGACCAGCAGCAGTTGGAGAGCCCCCCGAGCCCTTCCCAGTGGAGGGACTCCAGACCGAGGAGGCGACCGATCGTGGTGCGGATGGTGCCGCCGTGGCTGACCACGACCAGCGTGCCGTTGTCGGGCAGCTTGTCCGCGTGGCCCAGCACGACGGGCGCGGCACGGTCGGCGACCTCGGTCTCCAGCTCGCCGCCGCCCCGGCGCACCGACTCGCCGCGCTTCCACGCGGCGTACTGCTCGCCGAAGCGGGCGATGATCTCGTCGTGCGTCAGGCCCTGCCACGCACCGGCGTACGTCTCCCGCAGGCCCTCCTCGTACGTGACGGGGAGGCCGGTGACGGCGGCCAGCTCGCTCGCGGTGGCCGCCGCCCGCTTGAGGTCGGACGCGATGATCGCGTCCGGCTTCAAGGAGGCGAGCAGCCGGGCGGCGCGCCTGGCCTGGTGGACACCCGTGTCGGTCAGCTCGATGTCCGTGGTGCCCTGGAAGCGGCGCTCAAGGTTCCAGGCCGTCTGGCCGTGCCGCCACAGGATGATCCGGCAGCCGCGGTTGTTCACCGAAGCTCACCGTCCAGGTCAGCCTCCTCGGCCCGCTGCTGCTCGGCGTGCTCGGCGCCCTTGCCGCGGGTCGCCTTCGCCTCCTCGGGCAGATCGATCTCGGGGCAGTCCTTCCACAGGCGCTCGAGCGCGTAGAAGACGCGCTCCTCGCTGTGCTGGACGTGCACGACGATGTCGACGTAGTCCAGGAGGATCCAGCGGGCGTCGCGGTCGCCCTCACGGCGGACCGGCTTGGTGCCGAGCTGCTTGTTCAGCTGCTCCTCGATCTCGTCGACGATCGACTTGACCTGGCGGTCGTTGGGCGCGGAGGCGAGCAGGAAGGCGTCCGTGATGGAGAGCACGTCGCTGACGTCGTACGCGATGATGTCGTGCGCGAGCTTGTCGGCAGCCGCCTGGGCGGCGACGTTGATGAGCTCGATGGAGCGGTCCGTGGCGGTCACTGGTGAGCTTTCCTTCAGATGGTCAAGACACCCCCAGGGTCTCACGGACCGCCGCCCGCGCCCCAGACGATTGCGTCACCGCCTCCGCGACCCGCGCTCTCACCTCGTCGCGTAGTCCTGTCCGAGGATCACGGAGACGTCGGCGTTCGCCGTGGTGCGGCCCTTGCGGACGGCGCCGGTGGGCAGGCCGAGGGTCTTGGCGACCTCGGTGGCCTGCGCCTTCCTCGCCTCGTCGGCGTAGGTGACCTGGGACGCGGACCGGGCGGAGCCCGCGCCGCCGTCGACGAAGGTGTAGCCGCCGTTGACCAGGGAGATCCGGGCCTCCTGCGCCGCGCCCTTGGCGCCGGAGGCGTTCGTGACGGCGACGCGGAGGGCGGCGCCCTGCTCCGGGCTCTTCACCGCGCCGCCGAGGATGTCCTTGACCACCCGGTCGCCGGCCTGGTCGGCGAGGGTGCCGTCCGCCCGTACGGGGAGCAGCGTCGTCTTGTAGTCGCCGCCCTTCGCTCGGTCGGCGAGCTTGGCGAGGAAGGCGCCGAGGTCCTTCTCCTTCAGCGAGGGGTCGAGGATCTGGGTGAGCGACTCCACGGTGGTCGTGGCCGCCTGCGGGTCGGAGGAGAGCTTGCGCAGGACGCCCTGCATGACCTGGCCGAAGCGGGCGAGCTGCGCGCTCTCGCTCTCGCCGGACGCGCGGTAGGTGGCGTACGCGACGGCCATCGGCCCGCTCAGGGTCTGCCGCTCGCCCTTCTTCACCAGGGGCGCCTCGCCCTTCCCGGCCTTCGGGTCGGGCACGTCGGTGTCCGTGTCGACGTCGATGTTGCCGACGAGCTCCACGAGGTTGTCCAGATACGGGGTGTCCAGGCGCCAGGTGCCCTCGACCTCGGTGCCGAGGACCGTGTCGATGGCCTCCCTGGTGCCCGTCGAGCCGTCGTCCTCGACGGACTTGCCGAGCGTCGTGGCGCTGCCGTTGTCGTCCGAGACGGACAGGGAGTTCGGGAGCAGGACGGTGGCGCCCCGGCCGGTGGTGGCGTTGTCCACCAGGAGCGCGGTGGAGGTGCCGCCCGCCTTGGTGTTGTGCAGATGGAGGACGATCACGTCGCGCTTCTGCGGTCCGCCCGCGCCCGCGGCGCCGTCCTCGCCGCCCGACTGGCCCGGCAGCATGCCCGCGAACCAGAGGTAGCCGACGCCGCCGGCGACGACCAGGGCGAGGACCACGGCGAGCGTGACGACGCGGGAGCGTCCGCGCCGCTTGGCCTCCTCGCGCCGCTCGGTGCGGCTCTCGGTGAACTTCAGCCAGTCGATGACGTCTTCGGAGTCCTCGTCGGGCTCCTCGATGAACGAGAACTGCTCGGTCTTGTAGTCCGGTCGCGACGCCGCCCGCGGCTCCGGCTCCGGTGCCGCCACCGGTTCGGGCTGAAGGTCCTGCGGGGCCTGCGGTTGCTGCTGCTGAGGGACCCAGGCGGTGTTGTCGTACGAGGTCGCGGCGGGGGCCTGCGCGTCGTACGCCTGCTGCTGCTCACCGGCGTACGGGTCGTACCCGTACCCCGGGTACTGCTGGGGCACCTGCGGCTGCTGAGGCGCCTGGTACTGCTTGGGCGCTTGAGACTGCTGAGGCACCTGGGGCTGCTGCCCCTGCGGCTGACGCACCAGCTGATACACCGGCTGCCCGTACTCGTCGTACCCGACGACCTCGTACTGGTCAGCCCCGTACTGGTCGACCCCGTACTGGTCGACCCCGTACTGATCGACCCCCGACTGGTCGGCCGTGTACGCACCCACGTACTCGCCCGCATACGGGTCGCCGCCCGCATAAGGGTCGTACTGTCGGTCGTTCACCGGTGGTGCCCCTCTCGGCTCATTCGCCGCGGTACAGCTCGCGCTTGTCGATGTAACGCACCACACCGTCCGGCACCAGGTACCAGACAGGATCGCCCTTGGCGACCCGCGCGCGGCAGTCCGTGGACGAGATGGCCAGGGCCGGCACCTCCACCAGGGAGACACCGCCCTTGGGGAGGCCGGGGTCGGCCAGGGTGTGGCCGGGCCGGGTCACACCGATGAAGTGCGCGAGGGAGAACAGCTCTTCCGTGTCCCGCCAGGTGAGGATCTGGCCGAGGGCGTCGGCGCCCGTGATGAAGAACAGGTCCGTCTGGGGGTTGAGGGCCCGCAGGTCCCGCAGGGTGTCCGTGGTGTACGTCGCCCCGCCGCGGTCGATGTCGATGCGGCTCACCGAGAACTGCGGGTTCTCCGCGGTCGCGATGACCGTCATCAGGTAACGGTCCTCGGCCGGGGACACCAGCTTGTCGCTCTTCTGCCACGGCTGCCCGGTCGGCACGAACACCACCTCGTCCAGGTGGAACTGCGCGGCGACCTCACTGGCCGCCACGAGGTGTCCGTGGTGGATCGGGTCGAACGTGCCGCCCATGACGCCGAGGCGACGCTTGCCGTTGCTCACCGGACCGGTCCCCGGAAAGTTCTCCGGACCGGTAGGCATGTCCTGCTCTCCCATGCGTGCAGACCCTACCGGCCCGGCCGAGGGGCCCCGCTCCGGTCCCGCCGGTTCCCGGCGGTCCCGGCGGTCTCTAGCGGTCCCGGTTGAAGCGCGTGGTGATCCACAGGAGCAGCAGGAGGGCGGCGAACGCGCCGCCACCGGTCAGGAGGGGGCTGAGGCTTTCGTGGTTGCCACCGTGCTCGCCGCCCTCGGAGGCGAGAGTGACCAGCTGGGCGGCGGTGCTGTGGAGGCTCATCTCAGGCAGGACCTATCCGGGGGTGGGATGGACATAAGGACTTCCGGGCCATCGTATGCGGGGGCCCGGCTCCGGCTCACGCCGACTCAGCTCTCGCGGCCGTCGCCGCCGTCTCGCGGGCCCCGCCCGTCGCCCCGATGGCCCTGCTCGCCCTCGTCCCCGCCCCGGCGGTACCCGCGCAGCAGGAACCACCCCACGAGGACGCACCCGACGACCATGACGATCAGCACGATCCGCAGCAGATTGCCGGCTCCCTGCTGCTCCGCGGCCTTGGCCGCCTCCGTGAACCAGGCTGCCCCGGCGTTGTGCTCCATGACGGAAGACTCCTTCTGTGCGCTGCCCTGTCACGGTATCTCCGCCTAGGCTGGGCCCCACCTCGGGGGCATGAGGAGGACCAGACATGGGGGAATCGGCATGACCGACGGCAACCACCGCGACACCGACGCGCACGGCGAGGGCCACGAACGCGTGCCGAGCCGGCAGCGCAGGCGTTTCCCCGGCATCTCCTCGCGGGCCTACGAGCATCCGGCGGACCGCTCGGCCCTGGTGGCCCTGCGCAGGCTCAGCGGTTTCGACACGGTCTTCAAGACGCTCAGCGCTCTGCTGCCCGAGCGGAGCCTGCGGCTGCTGTTCCTCTCGGACTCCGTGCGGGTCTCGGACGCGCAGTTCGCGCACCTCAACACCATGCTGCGGGACGCCTGTTACATCCTGGACCTGGAGAAGGTCCCGCCGATGTACGTCAACCAGGACCCCAACCCCAACGCGATGTGCATCGGCCTGGACGAGCCGATCATCGTCGTGACCACCGGCCTCGTGGAGCTGCTGGACGAGGAGGAGATGCGGGCGGTCGTCGGCCACGAGGTGGGGCACGCCCTCTCCGGCCATTCGGTGTACCGCACGGTCCTGCTGTTCCTGACCAACCTCGCGCTGAAGGTCGCGTGGATCCCGCTGGGCAATGTCGCGGTCATGGCGATCGTGACGGCGCTGCGGGAGTGGTTCCGCAAGTCGGAGCTGTCCGCCGACCGCGCCGGGCTGCTGGTCGGCCAGGACATCAAGGCCTCCATGCGCGGTCTGATGAAGCTCGCGGGCGGCAACCACCTGCACGAGATGAACGTGGACGCGTTCCTGGAGCAGGCCGAGGAGTACGAGGCCGGGGGCGACCTGCGCGATTCGGTCCTGAAGATCCTGAACGTCCTGCCGCGCACGCACCCGTTCGCCACGGTGCGCGCCGCCGAGCTGAAGAAGTGGGCCGAGTCCCGCGACTTCCAGCGGATCATGGACGGGCACTACCCGCGCCGCGACGAGGACAAGGACACCTCGGTCTCCGACTCCTTCCGGCAGTCGGCATCCGCGTACGCGGACGACGTGCGCACCAGCAAGGACCCGCTGATGAAGCTGGTCAGCGACCTCGCGGGCGGCGCGGGCGACCTGGGCGGCAAGCTGCGCGGGAAGTTCACGGGGCAGGGCGGCCAGGACACCGACCGCCCCTCGCCGGACAAGTAAGGCGCCG
The DNA here is from genome assembly GCF_055581265.1 of Streptomyces sp. NPDC031466. Taxonomy (NCBI): domain Bacteria; kingdom Bacillati; phylum Actinomycetota; class Actinomycetes; order Kitasatosporales; family Streptomycetaceae; genus Streptomyces; species Streptomyces sp. NPDC031466. The sequence goes on along the minus strand of NZ_JBVIJT010000007.1, from coordinate 439,495 downwards.
GCCCACGGGCCCGTCAGAGCGAGGGCTGGGCGGCGGCCGCCAGTGAGCCGCACAGCGCCGTCGCCCGCCCAGTGGCGTACGGGTCGGTGCCGGCCGGGCCGCCCGCCTTCGCCCGCTCCCCGGCGAGCAGCGGCCGCAGATGGTTCGCCGAGTCGGCCGCGCAGGTGAGCGGCCCGGCCTGGGTGGTGGAGGCGACCAGCTCGGCCCGGTGCGCCCGCAGGTCGTCGCGGTCGAAGCGGAAGCGCAGCTCACGGCGGACGGTGAACAGGGACGCCTTGGCCCCACCCGTGCCGAGGGGCCGCAGCGCGTAGACGAAGGTGTGGTCCGCGCTCACCTCCAGGGTGTCGCGGTCCGTCTCGGCGAGCCGCAGCGTGCCCCGGACCCTGACCTGCTGGTCGGCGAGCGCGGTCCTCGTCGGGTCGAACCGCACCAGCCAGCCGGTCGGGGCGTGCCGCCCGTCGGCGGCCGGCCGGGTGAAGCTCTGGTCGAATTGCCCGAACTGCTGTGGGTCGAGGAGCATCCGCACGGAGCGCGGTGAGCCGCCGGTGAGCGTGGCGGGGTCGAGCGAGGATGCGACCAGGTAGTCCTTGGTGATGGTCAGGGCGGCCGTCACCTGGCTGTCCGAGAAGTGCGCGGTGCGGTGCGCGTCGGGCAGCTCGATGCCGCCCGCGCCCGCCCGCAGGCGCCCGGCGGGGCTGTGCGCGTACAGCTCGGCGACCTTCGTGGAGCCGGGCACGCGGCCCTGCGGGGCGAGCGGGATCACGGTCATCCGCAGCGACTCGGAGCGCTTGGGCGCGGGGCTCTGGTAGGGGTGACGGATGCCCATGAAGATTGCGGTGCCGAAGGCCAGGGCGATCAGGACGACGAGGAGGGCGGCCTGCCGGGACAGGCCGCGGTGGAGCACCGGGGTGCGGCGCACGGCGCGCGTGTGGTCGCCCATGCGCTCCTGCGCGGAGAACTCCCGCAGGCGCGCAGCCCGTACGAACGACTCGTCGAAGACGACCGAGCCGTACTCGTCCTCACCGCCGCCGGGAGCGCCCTCGGGGGCTCCGGCTGGTGGGTCTCCTGGCCCGCCCATACCTTCAGAGTAGGTCGGCGGACGGCCGGGTAAACGCCCCACCGCACGTCGGGTTCCGCCCCGGCCTCACGGGGTGCGGGGCTCCGCCGGAACGGCCGGACGGCCGAATTCCGCCGGGGTCGAGGAGGTCGGGGCCAGCTGCTTGTCGGCGGTGTCGGTGCTGTCGGTGGTCCGCCCCCTTTCGGTGGAGGCGGGGGCGGGCACGTGCTCCTGGCGGTCCGAGGAGGCTCCCCGGTAGACCGCGGCGAAGGCCAGGGCGACCATGCCGACGCCCAGCAGGAGGGCGAGCACCCAGGCGACGGGGCGGTGCCAGCGGGCCGGGTGGCGGCCGGGGCGGCCGTAACCGTCGGGGTCGTGGGCTTCGTCGAAGTCGTCGAGGCCGTACTCGGTGCCGTCGTGGGGGCCGAGGACGTCGTCGTAGAAGTCGTCGTCCGCCGTGTCGTGGCCCGGGCCGCGGGGGCGGCCCCGGCGCGCTTCGGCCTCGGAGGCCTCGGCGCGCGCCTGGGCGGCGGACAACAGCCGCTCCACCGCCGACGGTTCATGGATCGCGGCGGCCCGGACGAAGTCCTCGTCGAAGACCACGGAGGCGAACTCTTCGTCCGCGCCCCCGCGGTCGCGGTCGTCGTCGGGCTCCCGGCCGTCAGGGAACGACGGCGTGCCCCCCACGTCCTCCGGCACCCTTCCAGCCTAGACCTGGAAGGGGCAATTTGGGCAGGGCACAAGGGAATTCGGCGTGCGCGGATCTCACCGCACGTGGCCGTCGCCCGTCACGATGTACTTGGTGGAGGTCAGCTCGGGCAGTCCCATGGGGCCGCGCGCGTGCAGCTTCTGCGTGGAGATGCCGATCTCGGCGCCGAAGCCGAACTGCCCGCCGTCGGTGAAGCGCGTCGAGGCGTTGACGGCGACCGTCGTGGAGTCCACGAGCTGCGTGAAGCGGCGCGCCGCCTGCTGGGAGGTGGTGACGATGGCCTCGGTGTGTCCCGAGGTCCACAGCCGGATGTGCTCGACGGCCTGCTCCAGGGTGTCCACGACGGCGGCCGCGATGTCGTACGAGAGGTACTCGGTCTCCCAGTCCTCGGTGGTCGCGGGCACGACGGTGGCCTTCGTCGCGTCGCCGTACGCGAGGACGCGCTCGTCGGCGTGGACGGTGACGCCGGCCTCCGCGAGGGCGTCCAGGGCGCGCGGCAGGAACGCGTCGGCGATGTCCTTGTGCACCAGCAGCGTCTCGGCGGCGTTGCAGACGCTGGGGCGCTGCGCCTTGGAGTTGATCAGGATGTCGACGGCCATGTCGATGTCGGCCGCCGCGTCCACGTAGACGTGGCAGTTGCCGGTGCCGGTCTCGATGACCGGGACGGTGGACTCCTCGACGACGGTCTTGATGAGCGAGGCGCCGCCGCGCGGGATGAGCACGTCCACGAGGCCGCGGGCGCGCATCAACTCCCGTACGGAGTCGCGGCTTTCGCCGGGCACCAGCTGGACGGCGTCGGCGGGCAGGCCGGCGCCGTGCACCGCGTCGCGCAGGACGCGCACCAGCGCGGTGTTCGACTCGTACGCCGATGACGAGCCCCGCAGGAGCACGGCGTTGCCGGACTTCAGGCACAGGACGGCGGCGTCCACGGTGACGTTCGGGCGGGCCTCGTAGATGATCCCGACGACACCGAGGGGGACGCGGACCTGGCGCAGGTCGATGCCGTTGGGGAGCGTGGAGCCGCGGACGACCTCGCCGACCGGGTCGGGCAGGGCGGCCACGTCCCGCACGTCGGCGGCGATGGCGCGGACCCGCTCGGGGGTGAGGGTGAGCCGGTCGACGATCGCCTCGTCGGTCCCGGCCTCGCGGGCGCGCGCGACGTCCTTGGCGTTGGCCTCGACGATCTCGGCGGTCCGCACCTCCACGGCGTCGGCGATGGCGAGCAGCGCGTCGTCCTTGGTGGCGCGCGGGAGCGGCGCCAGCGTGGCGGCGGCGCCGCGGGCGCGGTAGGCGGCCCGCGCGACCGGGGAGAGGTTGTCGTAGGGCGAGACGGGAGAGAGCGACGTCATGCCCGCAGGGTAAACCCCGCGCGGGGAGCGTCCACCCGGTGTTCCAGTGACCGAGACCGGCGGTCCGGGGGCCGGTGGCGGCTCAGAAGGGGTGCACGCCCACCGGAGTGGCCGGAATCGGCCCGTACCCCTCGGCGATCCGTTGGTGATAGGTGTCCCGGTCGATCACCTCGAGCCCCACGATCTCCCAGGCCGGCAACCGCGCGCTCTGCCGGTGCTCGCCCCACAGCCGCAGCGCGACCGCGGCGGCGTCGTGCAGATCGCGGGCCTCTTCCCAGTAGCGGATCTCGGCGTGGTCCGGCGCGTAGCGGCTCGTGAGGAGGAAAGGGTGGTCGTGGGCGAGCTGCTCCAGGCCCCGGCGCAGCTCGTCGAGCGGCGTCTCGGCGCCGGAGACGCTCAGGGTGACGTGCCACAGCCGGGGCAGTTGCGCCGGCTCGGCCTCGCCGCTCTCGCGCGTCTGCCCCTCGGGTCCGGCGGCCGCCTCGCCGTCGTACGCCTCGCCCGCGGCGACGCTCGTCAGCGCCCGCCCGGCCGACCCGCGGGACGCCGCCCCAGGGCGCACTCGTCTCACGACGGCCTCCTTTACGCAGTGTCGGTGCGGCCACGCAACGGTCGTACGGAACCGTCTTCAACAGAGTTGAGCAGGCCAAGGCGCCCCGCGGGGCGGTTTTGGGGAGTTTCACCTCGCGCGGGCCGCCCGGCGGGGGCCGCGCCCGATCGTTTTCAGCCGGGGCGGGTGCGCTCCGTGGGGCGCGTGGTCGGACGCGACCTGGGTCTTTCCCGGCGCTATCCGTGGAGCAGGACGAGGTCGTCCCGGTGCACGACCTCGCGCTCGTACGCAGGTCCGAGGTCCCGGGCGAGGTCGTGCGTGGAGCGGCCGAGGAGCCGCGGGAGCTCCTTGGCGTCGAAGTTCACCAGGCCGCGCGCGACGGCCCGCCCCCGGGCGTCCCGCAGCTCGACCGGGTCACCGGCCGAGAAGTCGCCCTCGACCGCCGCGATGCCCGCGGGGAGCAGCGATTTGCGCCCCTCGACGACCGCGCGCACCGCCCCGTCGTCGAGCGTGAGCGCGCCGCGCGGCTCGGAGGCGTGCTGGAGCCACAGGAGCCGGTCGGCGGAGCGGCGGCCCGTGCGGTGGAAGTAGGTGCCCGTGGCCCGGCCGGCGAGCGCGTCGCCGGCCTGGCTGGCGGAGGTCAGCACGACCGGGATGCCGGCGGCGGCGGCGATCCGCGCGGCCTCGACCTTGGTGACCATGCCGCCGGTGCCCACGCCCGCCTTGCCCGCGCTGCCGATCTGGACGTGCGCTATGTCGGCGGGGCCCGTGACCTCGGCGATCCGGGAGGTGCCGGGCCTCGCGGGGTCGCCGTCGTACAGGCCGTCGACGTCGGAGAGCAGGACGAGCAGGTCGGCGTGGACGAGGTGGGCGACGAGGGCCGCGAGCCGGTCGTTGTCGCCGAAGCGGATCTCGTCGGTCGCCACGGTGTCGTTCTCGTTGACCACGGGCAGCGCGCCCATGGCGAGCAGTTGGTCCAGGGTGCGGGACGCGTTGCGGTGGTGGGCGCGGCGGGCCATGTCGTCGGAGGTGAGGAGCACCTGGCCGACGCGTACGCCGTAGCGGGCGAAGGAGGCGGTGTAGCGGGCCACGAGGAGGCCCTGTCCGACGCTGGCGGCCGCCTGCTGGCGGGCCAGGTCCTTGGGGCGCCGCCCGAGGCCCAGCGGGGCGAGTCCCGCGGCGATGGCGCCGGAGGAGACCAGGACGATCTCGCGCTCACCGCCCGCGCGGCTCTTGGCCAGTACGTCGACGAGGGCGTCGACGCGGTCGGCGTCCAGCCCTCCCGAGGCGGTGGTCAGGGACGACGACCCGACCTTGACGACGACCCGCTGGGCCTCTGCCACCGACTGCCTTGCCGCTGTCACGCGCTTCCCCACATTGTCCCGATGTCCCGGATCTGCAATCTACGTGAGGACGCGGAGGGCGCGCGCACCCGTTTCGCGGAGCGGACCCGGGTGTCCGGCGAGAGCGCCGGGGTGTCCGCCGAGCGGGCCGGGGCCGCGCGCCCGTGGGGCCGCGAGGGGAAAAACGCCCCCGGGGTTCCGTCTCCTTTGCCCCCATATCCGGTGATTGATATCACGCAAGATTGCTAGGGAGCCACCGCGCGTCATACGGTCAGTGGTCGACTTCGACTTCCCCCTCCATTCCCTCACCATCCCCGCCAGGAGCCCACGCCCGTGCCCTCTGCCGGACTCGTCCCTCGACGCATCGTGCAGCTCTCCGCGCTGTTCACGATGCTCGCGCTCTTCACGGCCCAGCTCGTGACCGCACTGCTCCCCTGTGTCCCGGTGTTCATCGCCGCGGCCGCCGCGAACCTCGCGCTCGACATCTATCTGCAGTACAAGCAGCCGGGCCTCCTGTCGCTCCTCGGCAAGATCCGTTTCGACGTCACGGTCCGCCAGCTCCTGCGCGACATGCTGGTGCTGGTGGGTCTGCTGCGCATAGACGGCATCGAGCCGCTGGCCGAGCAGTCGCCGCTGACGATCGCGCTGCTCGCCTTCTACGCCCTGCACTTCGGCTGCCAGGCCGTCGCCGTGATGGTGCGCCGCGCCCGCGCGCTGCCCATCGTCACGCGCAACATCGACGCCTCGGCGCTGCACCTGACGGCCGCCCCGCCGCGGATCCTCTCCCGTCGCCAGGCGCACCGCCTGCTGACGTTCTCGGTGCCCGCGACCGTGGGCCTGCTGCTCACCGCGGCCACCACCGACGCGCTCTGGGGCGGCATCGGTCTCGGCGTCTCGATCGCGCTGATCGGCGGCGGGGCGCTGTACCTCGCCACATGGCTGCTGCCCAAGAAGCGGGCGAAGAACGACGAGCGGGTCATGGAGTGGCTCGACCAGTGGCTGGCCGAGTACAAGCCGACCGTCGCCATGTACTTCTCGGGCGGCACCACGTCCGCGTACCAGGCGAACATGTGGCTCTCCACGCTCTCCAAGCTCGACGGCAAGCCGCTGATCGTGCTGCGCGAGCGGTTCATGGTGCAGAAGATCGACGCGACGGACGTCCCGATCATCTGCTTCCCGAAGGTCGCGACGATGTTCTCCCTGGAGACCTCGACGCTGAAGATGATGCTGCACCCGGCGAACGCCGCGAAGACCTCGCAGGTCCTGCGCATCCCGACGATCAAGCACGCCTTCATCAACCACGGCGAGAGCGACAAGCTGTCGTCCTGCAACCCGTACGCGAAGGCCTACGACGAGGTCTGGGTGGCCGGTCCCGCGGCCCGCGACCGCTACCAGCTCGCGGACATCGGCGTCGACGACAAGGACGTCGTGGAGGTGGGCCGCCCGCAGCTCTCCCCGATCCTGCCGTTCACCGGCGCGCCCACGGGCCCGTACACGACCGTGCTGTACGCCCCCACCTGGGAGGGCTGGGACGGCAACCCCGGCAACACCTCGGTCGTCCTGGCCGGTGAGAACATCGTCCGCGAACTCCTCGCCGACCCGGGCGTGCGCCTGCTCTACAAGCCGCACCCGATGACCGGCTCCCAGGACCCGCGCGCTGGCGCGGCCAACGAGCGCATCAAGGCGATGATCCTCGCGGCCAACACCAAGCGCTCGGGTGCCCGCCCCGGCCCCGAGGTCGCCACCGAGCTGGAGCGCCGCACGGCCGCCCTGGACGAGCTGACCGCCCGGAAGTTCCGCAAGAGCGCCGACGAGCAGGAGCGGATGATGCTCCAGGGCACTCCGGACGGCGACGCGCAGGCCGCGGTGGCCGAGGCGACGGCCGCGTGGGAGGCCGCCTTCTGGGCGTCCTTCCCCGAGTGGGAGCACCAGATCATCACGGGTGCACGCCCGGCGATCTTCTCCTGCTTCAACCAGGCGGACCTGCTGATCAGCGATGTCTCCTCGGTCGTCTCCGACTGGCTGAGCAGCGAGAAGCCGTACGCCGTCGCCAACACGGCCGGCATGTCGGAGGCCGAGTTCCGCGCGAGCTTCCCCACGGTGTCCGCGGCGACGATCCTCGCCCCCGAGGCGGACGGCGTGGCGGCCCTCCTGAAGTCCGTGCGCGCCCCGGAGCTGGACACCCACGCCGAGGCCCGCGCCGAGCTGAAGGAGCACCTCCTGGGCCCCTCGGACCCGCCGTCGCTGACCCGCTTCAACGCCGCGGCCCTGGCCCTGTGCGCCAAGTCCGACGCCCGCCGCGCCCGCATGGCCTCCCGCATCGACGCGGACATCCCCGGCCAGCGCGTCGCGGAGGAGGCCGCGGAGGAGACGGCGCAGGACCCGACGGAGTCCAACGGCGCGGAGGACGCGCTCACCGCGTGAGCGTCCCGCCTGGCGTAAGGGTCTGACGCACACGAGAAGGGCCCCGGAGCTTTCGCTCCGGGGCCCTTCTCGTGTGCCAGGGGAAGCCCTGTCGCCTAGAACGGCTCGAAGTCGTCGTAGGCGCGCTGCGCGTCGTCCCGCTCCGCCTCGCGGTCCTTGCGGCGCTGCGCGGCCGGGCGGGGCGCCTCGAGGCGGTGGTCCTCGCCACGGCGGCCCAGCATCTCGGCGCCGGCCATCATCGTCGGCTCCCAGTCGAAGACGACCGCGTTCTCCTCCGGGCCGATGGCGACGCCGTCGCCGGCGCGGGCGCCCGCCTTCATCAGCTGGTCCTCGACGCCGAGGCGGCTGAGACGGTCGGCGAGGTAGCCGACGGCCTCGTCGTTGTTGAAGTCGGTCTGGCGGATCCAGCGCTCCGGCTTCTCGCCGCGCACGCGGTAGATGCCGTCGTCCTCGCGGGTGACGGTGAAACCGCTGTCGTCCACGGCCTTGGGCCGGATGACGATGCGGGTCGCCTCCTCCTTCGGCTTCGCGGCGCGCGCGGCGGCGACCAGCTCGGCCAGGCCGAAGGACAGCTCCTTGAGGCCCTTGTGGGCGACGGCCGACACCGCGAAGACGCGGTAGCCGCGCGCCTCCAGGTCGGGGCGCACCATCTCGGCGAGGTCCTGGCCGTCGGGGACGTCGATCTTGTTGAGGACGACGATCCGCGGCCGGTTCTCCAGGCCCGCGCCGTACAGCCGCAGCTCCTCCTCGATGACGTCGAGGTCGGAGACGGGGTCGCGGTCGGACTCCAGGGTCGCCGTGTCGAGTACGTGCACGAGCACGCTGCACCGCTCGACGTGCCGCAGGAATTCGAGGCCGAGGCCCCGGCCCTGGCTGGCGCCCGGGATGAGACCGGGCACGTCGGCGACGGTGTAGACGGTCGAGCCCGCCGTGACGACACCCAGGTTCGGGACGAGCGTCGTGAAGGGGTAGTCGGCGATCTTCGGCTTGGCGGCGCTCAGCACGGAGATCAGCGAGGACTTGCCGGCGCTCGGGTAGCCCACCAGGGCGACGTCGGCGACGGTCTTGAGCTCCAGGACGAGGTCGCGCTCCTCGCCGGGCACACCGAGCAGCGCGAAGCCGGGGGCCTTGCGCCGGGCGGAGGCGAGGGCCGCGTTGCCGAGGCCGCCGCGGCCGCCCTGGCCGGCGACGAAGGTGGTGCCCTGGCCGACCATGTCCGCGAGGACGTTGCCCTCGCGGTCCATGACCACGGTGCCGTCGGGGACGGGCAGGACGAGGTCCTGGCCGTCCTTGCCGGAGCGGTTGTCACCGGCGCCGGGCTGGCCGTTGGTGGCCTTGCGGTGCGGGCTGTGGTGGTAGTCGAGCAGCGTGGTGACGTCCTGGTCGACGACCAGGATCACGTCACCGCCACGGCCGCCGTTGCCGCCGTCCGGGCCGCCGAGCGGCTTGAACTTCTCACGGTGGACGGAGGCACAGCCGTGGCCTCCGCTACCCGCGGCGACGTGCAGCTCGACGCGGTCCACGAAGGTGGTCATGGTGGGGTGCCTCCAGAAGGAACGTGCGGGGGGTGTCTCTTACGTAACACGCGAAAGGCGGACCCGCTTCCCCGCCGGGGAAGTGAGGTCCGCCTCGCGATGTGGAACCGATCAGGCGACCGGAACGATGTTCACGACCTTGCGGCCGCGGTGGGTACCGAACTCCACCGCACCGGCGTCGAGCGCGAACAGCGTGTCGTCCTTGCCACGGCCGACGCCGGAGCCCGGGTGGAAGTGGGTGCCGCGCTGGCGGACCAGGATCTCACCGGCGTTGACGACCTGACCGCCGAAGCGCTTCACGCCGAGCCGCTGAGCATTGGAGTCGCGACCGTTCCGAGTGGACGATGCGCCCTTCTTGTGTGCCATCTTGTCTCAGTCCCTTACTTCGCAGCCGTGGGGATACCGGTGATCTTGATCGCCGTGTACTGCTGACGGTGACCCTGACGACGGCGGTAACCGGTCTTGTTCTTGTAGCGAAGGATGTCGATCTTCGCGCCCTTGTGGTGGTCCACGACCTCGGCCTGGACCTTGATGCCGGCAAGGACCCACGGGTCGCTGGTCACGGCGTCGCCGTCGACAACGAGCAGGGTCGAGAGCTCGACCGTGTCGCCAACCTTGGCAGTGGAAATCTTGTCAACCTCAACGATGTCGTCGACAGCAACCTTGTGCTGGCGACCACCGCTGCGCACGATGGCGTACACGCGGATCTCTCTCTCGCTCGGAACGGAACCCCCGCAGTCCAGCCACCGGATGAGCAGGCGGCCTCTCCCAGTCCCGGGACAGTGCCCGCGGCTCGGGAGGAAAAGGGTTTACAGGGGGTGGGCGTGCATAGGAACACGCCGACGGTCAAGGTTACGGGGCCCCACCTGTGGGGTCAAACCGGGCCCGCTCCCCCGCTCACGTGGTCGGCTTCTCACCGTCCGGCGGCAGCGGCTTGACGCCCTTGCACAGGTCCGTGCCGTCGGCCGCGCCCGGCCAGGCGACGGTCCGCGTGCGGTTGAACTGCGCGCGGTAGGTGTCGTGCACCGAGTCGTCGTCGATCTTGACGATCGCCTCGTCGTTCTCGCGCAGCGCGGGCGCCGTGTAGTTCTGCGAGCCGGTGAAGGAGACCTTGTTCCGCTGCCCGTCGTACATGCCGTCGATGAGCAGGTACTTCGAGTGGATGATGTAGGGCGTCACCAGCTTGGTGCCGGGGTTCAGCGGATCCCGGTCGTCGTTGTAGCAGCGCACGGAGGGGCCGCCGGACGCGTGCAGCTGCTCCCAGGTGCCGGGGGTGCCGCCCTGGCTCTTGGCGCTGTCGGTCTCCGCGTACAGGAGGCTGACGTCGCAGCCGGCCTTCTTCAGGGAGACCAGCTTGTCGGCGATCTGCTCGCGCGTGATCTTGAATATGGCGGCGCGTACCTTGGTGTGCTGCGTGACGCCCGCCGCGTCCTTGTAGGTGCACCGGATGTTGTTCATGACCGAGTACATGGTGTCGGTCTCGTTGACCGTGCCGTTGCGCGGGAAGAAGTAGGCCTTGTAGCGGCCGCTGCTGACCGTGCGGTAGTCCCAGCCCTGCCAGTCCCTGCCGAGCATGTCCGAGAAGTACTCGGCGTACGCGTCGTACATGGCGGGATTGTCCGGCAGCAGCAGCGCGTCGTTGAAGAACTTCGTGTGCGCGGACGGCGTGGAGTTCGACGTGGTCTGCACGACGACGTCCCTGGCGCCCTCGACCTGCGAGAACAGCCAGAACTTGTTGTGCATGATCGACTTGCCGTACCGCGGGTCGCCCAGGCACGACTTCCCGGTCGGGCACAGCCGCACGAACGACGACTTGGCCGTGCTCGTGCCGAGCGAGGCGACGAGCCTGGCGTACGCGCCGTTCGCCGGCCGGTCGGTCTTGCTGGTCTCGTCCAGCAGGATCTGGACGTGCACGCCACGCCGCTTGGCGGCCACGAGCGCGTCGACCACGGGGGCCTCCCACACGTGGTAGACCGCGACCTTGATCGTGGAACCCGGCACCGCCGCGTTCGTCAGCTCGATCAGCCGGGTGCGGATCGCGTGCTGCTGGTCGACGTCGCCCTTCGGGTCGTTGAAGATCGGGCCCTCGGTCCAGGTCGGCGTGCCGTCCGCCGAGGCGGTCCCCGCCGTGCCCGCGGCCTGGATCCCCGCCGCCGACAGGACCGTGGCCAGCGCCACGGCCTGGCGTCCGCCCTTGACCGGTTTCACCGCACGGTGCCGTCCCGTGCCTCGCAGGCGCACGTGCGCCATCTGTCATCCCTCCCTGGCCCGAGCGCGCTGTCTCCCCATAGACGCGCCCACGCCCCTGTTCATCCGTCAGACCGCATGAGTTTTACAGGTGTTGCTTCCGCGCTCAAAGGCGAGGGTGGCCCCTTCACGCTTTCGAGCTGTGGTGCCACCGTTTTCCGGACACGGCGGTGCCCCCCTGCTCAGCCCTCGCGGGAGAACAGGGGGGCACCGGAGCGCGAAGCGGTCAGCCCTCGTCGGAGGCGGTCGCGGAGACGCCCGAGGGCGCCTGCTCCGCCGCGGTGGCCTTCTTCGCGGTCGCCTTCGACGCCTTCTTGGCCGTCGTCTTCTTCGCGGCCGTCTTCTTGGCCGCCGTCTTCTTGGCGGCGGCCTTCTTCGCGGGCGCCTTCTTGGCGGCCTTGCGGGCCGTCTTCTTCGCCGGAGCCGTCTCCTCGGCCGGGGCCTCGGTGGCGGCCGGTGCGGCCTTGTCCGCCGACGGGACGACCACGACGGCCGCCTCCTCGGACGCGGTCGGCGCGGAGGCCTTGCGCACGGCGCGGCGGCGCGGACGGGCCGGGGCGGCGTCGGCGGCGGGCGCCTCGGCCACGGGCCCGGCGGCGGGCTCCGCCACCGGCTCGGCCTTGGGCGCCGGGGTCACGACGACCTCGGCGGCCTCGGGCTCGCTCTGCGCGGCCTTCGGCGAACCGGCGGGCGACGTCGCCTTGCGGACGGCACGGCGGCGCGTACGTCCCTTCGGCGCGGCGTCCTCGGCGGGCTCCGCGGCGGCGGGAGCCTCGTGCGCCGCCTCGACGGCCTCGGGGGTGCCCACCATCGGGTCCTCGGCGGCCGGCGCCACGGTGCGCGCGGTGTCGGACGCGACGACCGGGACCTCGGCCTCGGCGGCCTCCGTCTCGGCCCTGGCGGCCCTCTCCGCGGCCTTCTCGGCGGCCTTGGCCCGCTTGCCCGAGCGCTTGCGCGGCTCGGCCTTGGGGGCCTCGGCCTGCGGGGCCTCCTCGGGCGGAGCCTCCACCGGGGCGGTCTCGGCGCGCGGGGCGCCCGCGGGGGCCGAGGCCCGCCGCGTGGCCCTGCGCCGGGAGCGGCCACCGCGCGAGGCGGCGGCCTCGGCCTCGGCCGGGCTGCTGTACAGCTCCTCGTCCGGGACGAACTCCGGCTCGGGCAGCGCCACCGGAGCGGCGGCCTCCGCCGCGACCTCGGCCTCCGTCTCGTGGATGTCGGCGATGTCCACGACGTCATCGGCGTCGAGCTCGTGGCCCTCGTCCGTGTCGTGGGTGTGCTCGTGACCGTGGTCCTGCTGGTCCGCGCCGCCCCGGCCGCGCTTCTTGCGCTTGCCGCCGCCACCGACGGAGGTCGGCTGCTCCATGTGCACGATGACACCGCGGCCGTTGCAGTGCACGCAGGTCTCGGAGAAGGACTCCAGGAGCCCCTGGCCGACACGCTTGCGGGTCATCTGGACCAGGCCGAGCGAGGTGACCTCGGCGACCTGGTGCTTCGTACGGTCGCGCCCGAGGCATTCGAGCAGGCGGCGCAGGACCAGGTCGCGGTTGGACTCCAGGACCATGTCGATGAAGTCGATGACGACGATGCCGCCGAGGTCGCGCAGCCGCAGCTGGCGCACGATCTCCTCGGCCGCCTCCAGGTTGTTCCTCGTCACGGTCTCTTCGAGGTTGCCGCCCTGGCCGGTGAACTTGCCGGTGTTGACGTCGACGACGATCATCGCCTCGGTCTTGTCGATCACCAGCGAGCCGCCGCTGGGCAGCCAGACCTTGCGGTCCAGGGCCTTGGCGAGCTGCTCGTCGATCCGGTACGTCGCGAAGACGTCGACCTCGGACGTCCACTTCGAGAGGCGGTCGGCCAGGTCGGGCGCGACGTTCGCGACGTAGCCGTGGATGGTCTGCCACGCCTCGTCACCGGAGACGATGACCTTGGAGAAGTCCTCGTTGAAGATGTCGCGCACGACCCGGACGGTCATGTCCGGCTCGCCGTACAGCAGGCCCGGGGCGCTCGTGGAGGCCGCCTTCGCCTTCTTCTGGATCTCTTCCCACTGCCCCTGCAGACGCTCGACGTCGCGGCGCAGCTCGTCCTCGCTCGCGCCCTCGGCGGCGGTGCGCACGATGACGCCCGCGTCCTCGGGGACGATCTTCTTGAGGATGGTCTTCAGGCGCGCGCGCTCGGTGTCGGGCAGCTTGCGGCTGATGCCGGTCATCGACCCCTCGGGGACGTAGACCAGGTAGCGGCCGGGCAGCGAGACCTGGCTGGTCAGGCGGGCGCCCTTGTGGCCGATGGGGTCCTTGGTGACCTGCACGAGGACCGACTGGCCGGACTTGAGGGCCGATTCGATGCGGCGGGGGCCGTTGGCCATGCCGAGCGCCTCGAAGTTGACCTCACCGGCGTAGAGCACGGCGTTGCGGCCCTTGCCGATGTCGATGAAGGCGGCCTCCATCGACGGCAGGACGTTCTGCACCTTGCCGAGGTAGACGTTCCCGACGTACGAGGTCGCCTGTTCCTTGTTGACGTAGTGCTCGACGAGGACGTTGTCCTCAAGGACGCCGATCTGGGTGCGCTCGCCGTTCTGGCGGACGACCATGACGCGCTCGACGGCCTCGCGGCGCGCCAGGAACTCCGCCTCGGTGATGATCGGGACGCGGCGGCGGCCCTGCTCGCGGCCCTCGCGGCGGCGCTGCTTCTTGGCCTCCAGGCGGGTCGAGCCCTTGATGGACTGGACCTCGTCGGCGCCCGTGCCCAGCTCGCGCTCGGGGTCCTTCGCACGCCGCTCCCGCGGCTCGCGGACCTTGACGACCGTGCGCTCCGGGTCGCTGTCGCCCGGCTCGCCCTCGGCGGAGTCACCGGCGCGACGGCGGCGGCGACGGCGGCGACGGCTGCTGCTGGAGCCGGAACCGGCGCCGTCCGAAGCCGCGTCGTCCGCCTCGTCGGCGTCCTCGGCGTCCTGCTCGGCGGTGTCCTCGGCGTCCTGGTCCGCCTGCTCGGCGGCGGTGTCGTCGGACTCGGCGGCGGCGTCGTGCTGCTCGTCCTGGTCGGCCAGGTCACCGCGGCGCCGGCGGCGGCCACCGCGACGGCGGCGGCGGCCCTGGCGTTCGCCGGACTCCTCCGCGTCGTCGTCGAGGTCGGCGGCGTCGGCCTGCTCGGCGATGTCCTCGGCCTCGTCGGCCGGCTGCTCCTCGGCGGCCGCGACGGGCTCGCGCTCCTCGGCGGCGGGCTGCTCGTCGGCGGCGCGACGGCGGCGGCGACGGCGCGGGCCCGTCTCCTCCTCCGCGACAGGCGCGGGGGCGGCGGCCCGGGTGGGGGCCGCGGGCTTCTCGGCGGCTTCCTCCGCGGCCTCGGCGGCGGCCGCGGCGGCGGCGCTCTCCGGGGTCTGGAACATCGGCGCGGAGAACACCGGTGCCTGGAAGACGGCGACGGCGGGGCGGGCGGGCTTGCGGCCGCCCTCGGCCGCGTCGTCGGCGAGCTGCGCCTTGCGGGCCTTGTGGCCGGCGGGCGCGGAGAATCCGGTGGCCGCGGTCTTGCGGGTGGCGCGGCGGCGACGGCCGCGGGGGGCGTCGTCCGCCTCGTCGGCTTCCTCGGCCGGGGCGGCCTGGGCGGCGGGCGCCTCGGGGGCCTTCTCGGCGGCCTGCGGCTCGGCGGCGGGCGCGGCGGTGCCACGGGTGGCGCGGCGGCGCGCACGGCGCGGCGCGGCGTCCTCGGCGGCCGGCTCGGCCTCGGCCTCGGCGGCGGGCGCTTCCTCGGCGACGGCGGGCGTCTCTTCGGCGGCGGCGGTCTGCGGAGCACCGGCGGGCGCGGAGGCGCGACGGCTCGCACGACGACGGGCACGCGGCGCCGGGGCCGCCTCTTCCTCGACCTCGGCGGGCGCGGCGACGTCCTCGGCGACCGACACGGCCTCCGCGACCTCAGCAGCCTGCGGAACACCGGCCGGCTCACCCTGCGGAGCACCAGCCGGTGCGGAAGCGCGACGGCTCGCACGACGACGGGCACGCGGCGCGGGGGCCTGCTCTTCCTCGACCTCGGCGGCGGGCGCGGTGACGTCCTCGGCGACCGAGACGGCCTCCGCGACCTCGGCGGCCTGCGGGACACCAGCGGGCTCACCCTGCGGAGCACCAGCGGGCGCCGACGCGCGACGGCTCGCACGACGACGGGCACGCGGCGCCGGGGCCGCCTCTTCCTCGACCTCGGCGGCAGGCGCGGCAACGTCCTCGGCGACCGACACGGCCTCCGCGACCTCAGCAGCCTGCGGAACACCGGCCGGCTCACCCTGCGGAGCACCAGCCGGCGCCGAAGCACGACGCGTCGCACGGCGGCGCGCACGCGGCGCGGGGGTGGTCTCCTCGGCAGCGGCGGTCGGCTGCGTGGTCTCGTCGCTCTCGTCGGCCTCTTCGGCGGCGGGGGCGGCCGCTATGGCCGGTGCCGCCGACTGGGCGGCGCCCGTCGGCGGGCCCGCGGGGCGCGAGGCCGCGCGGCGCCGACGGCGCGGCGGCAGGGTGTCGCTGGGACTGTCGTTCTGCGGACCCTCAGTGGGTTCGTTCGGCTCAAGCATGCGGGCGGTTCTCCCGTCACGCTCCCGGGCGCCGCGCCTTGTCCGGTGATGTCCGCGGCTCGCGCTAGATGCGCGGGGCCGCCATCCGGGGGCGTGGGCGCCGCACGGGAGCTCTCTATGTCTTGTCTCGCCGGTTCCGTACGCCCAATTGCGGACGGCCTGGCGAAAGTCTCGGTCAGTGCGCTGCCCGACCCAGGTGGCTCCCGAGTACGAGGGCGGCGCTTCGACGTACGTCCTTACCGGGGGCCTTCCGGCGCCGGCGCCTTCGCGGCGGCAGATACGGCGGCCGTGGGTGGGGCGGCCGTGACTGCCTCGCGGTCGGGCGCGAGCGGGTCGGTCACCGTGCCGGTCTCTTCATCGAAAAGCCCCTGCGCCAGCCTGGTCACCGCTGCGGGGACCGGCGGCGCCAGGTCGGCCACGGCTCGGAGACCGGACAGGACGTCGTCAGGTCGCACGGCAGGTGTCACGTGCCGAACAACCAGCCGCAGTATCGCACAGGGCTTGTCGCTCGGCCTATCGGTGTCGCGGGCGATCCCCTCGCCGTCGGTGATCGCCTCAAGGCTCACGACGGCCTCGCGGGCGTCGAAGGTGCGCATGCCGTTCTTCGTGCGGCGCTGCACCTCGACCGACTCCGCGGCGCGGAACAGCTCGGCCGCGCGCTGTGCCCGCTCGGGTTCCACGCCTTCCAGGCGCAGCTCCCAGACGGAGGCGGTGAGCCGGTCGGCGAGGCCCGAGGTGCGGGACTCGACGGCGTCGATGATGTCCAGACCGTCCGGCAGCGACTCGTCGAGCAGCTCGCGCAGCTGGTCCGGGTCGCGCGGTGCGGTGAGCGCGATCTCCAGGTACTCGGCCTCACTGCCCGTGCCGGTGGGCGCGGCATTGGCGTACGACACCTTGGGGTGCGGGGTGAACCCAGCCGAGTACGCCATGGGCACCTCGGCGCGGCGCAGCGCACGCTCGAAGGCGCGCTGGAAGTCACGGTGACTGGTGAACCGGAGGCGGCCGCGCTTGGTGTAACGCAGTCGGATGCGCTGCACCGCGGGTGCGGGCGGCGGGCCTTCGGGCTGTCGCTTGCCCAGTGGAACTTCTCCTTGTGTGCGGTCCGGGAAACCCCGCGTCGGCGGGGAGCAGTCCTGGATGACGCCTACCCGGCATCGGCCGTTCGACATCACCCCCGCGCAGGCGGGGAAACTGCTTTCCCAGAATTCTTCTCCAGATTACGCGGGTCCGGCGCGTCGGTGGTCCGCCGGGGAGCCGGTACCGCCACCGGCACCGCCTGCTTCGGTACCCCGAACAGCGCGCGCCGCACATCGGCCCGTGCCTGGCGCACACTGTGCCGCGCGGCGGCGAGGGCCTGGCGCGTGGCACGCCGGACCTCCCTGGCGGCCCTGGCGGCGGGGCGCCACACGGCGTCGCGGACCAGGTGTCCGACGGGTGTGAGGAGGGCGCGGTACACCCACCGCACCGGCTCGACGAAGACCCACCGAAGGAGTTTGGCGAGGAAGCGGCCGACGACGAGGGAGATGTGCCCGGCGACGCGCCAGGCGTGGCCGAGCGCGTCGCCGATCTCCCGCGCGACGACGGCGACGGCCCGGCCGACGGGCGCGAGCACCCAGCGCCACACGGCGACGACGGGGACGACGAAGATCCAGCGGAAGAGGGTCGCCACGACGGTCCAGACGCCGCCGACCAGCCACGCGACACCGCGGCCGATCCCCAGGGCCAGCCAAGCGAGGCCGTGGCCGACCGGGGTCAGGACGGTGCGATACAGCCATGCGGCGGGCACCACGACCAGCACCCGCCCCAGCCAGGCCAGGGCGATGCCGACCGGCACGACCACGTACCGCCACAAGGCCACCCACGGCCACACGAAGACCGCCTTGAACAGCCACACCAGGACGGCGCCGATGCCGCGCCCGGCGAGCGCCGCGCCGCTGCCGACGGCCCGGGCCAGCCAGACGATGCCGTGGCCGATCGGCGTCAGCACGCGCGCGTAGAACCACGCGGCCGGGATCGCGACGAGGTGGCGCCACAGCCAGGCGCAGCCCGCGCCGATGCCCCGCGCCAACCGGGCGATGCCGTGGCCGACCGGGGTCAGGACGGCCCGGTAGAGCCATGCGGCGGGCGCCACGACCAGCATCCGCCCCAGCCAGGCGAGGGCGGTGCCGACCGGCACGACCACGTACCGCCACAGACCCACCCAGGGCCAGACGAAGACCGCCTTGAGCAGCCAGGTCAGCACGGCGGCGATGCCGCGTCCGACCGGTCGCAGGCCACGGAGGTACACGAAGCGGCCGCAGACGGCGAGCGCGTCCCAGACCAGGCGCACCGGAACGACGAGCACCAGCACCACGATCCGCACCGGCAGCCGGATCGCGACGGCGAGACACCCCTCGGCCTGGGGCGGCCGGGGGTCGGCCTGCCCCGGCGGGGGCTGTCCGGCAGCCGCGTGGGGAGGTCGTTTTTCCAGGTCCATATCGTCCTAGACGCGCGGGAGTCCGGTTCGGATCCAGTAGCGCAGTTTTCCGCCCCGCTCGTCCTCGAAGACGCCGCCCGAGGCCTCGATGACCTTGCGGGAGCCGGTGTTGTCGGTGTCGCAGGTCACCAGCACGGATTCCAGGCCCAGTTCGGCCGCGTACGGCAGACAGGCGCGCAGCATGCCGGTGGCGTGGCCGCGGCGGCGGGCGGTGGGGCGGACGTCGTAGCCGATGTGGCCGCCGTACTCGCGCAGGAAGCGGGTGGCGATGGTGTGCCGGATGGCGAGGCGGCCGAAGTAGTCGGCGCCGTCCACGTACCAGAGGGTGGTGACGGGGACGGAGTGCGGCGCGGCGGGGTGGGCGGCGGCGTCGACCTCGGCGAGGTACCGCGCGAAGACGGCGGGGTCGTGCCACTGGTCGCCGTAGTCGCGCAGGGTGTGGCCGAGCGTGGTGTCGTCGTCCGGCCCGCCCCGCCCCTCGGCCCGGAACTCCCGCATCGCGGCGATGTAGGAGTGGTGCACCAGGGCGGTGGGCGGGGCGAGTCGCGGCACGTGCGGCTACTTGACGACCGTGAGCGGCAGGAGCTTCTTGCCGGTGGGGCCGATTTGAATGTGCGTGTCCATCTGAGGACAGACACCGCAGTCGAAGCACGGCGTCCAGCGGCAGTCCTCGACCTCGGTCTCGTCGAGCGAGTCCTGCCAGTCCTCCCAGAGCCAGTCCTTGTCGAGACCGGAGTCCAGGTGGTCCCAGGGCAGGACCTCTTCGTAGGTGCGCTCACGCGTGGTGTACCAGTCGACGTCGACGCCCATCTCAGGCAGCGTCTTGTCGGCGCAGCGCATCCAGCGCTCGTAGCTGAAGTACTCGCGCCAGCCGTCGAAGCGGCCGCCCTCCTCGTAGACGGCGCGGATGACGGCGCCGATGCGGCGGTCGCCGCGCGAGAGCAGGCCCTCCACGATGCCGGGCTTGCCGTCGTGGTAGCGGAAGCCGATCGAGCGGCCGTACTTCTTGTCGCCGCGGATCTTGTCGCGGAGCTTCTCCAGGCGCGCGTCGGTCTCCTCGGCGGAGAGCTGGGGGGCCCACTGGAACGGCGTGTGCGGCTTGGGCACGAAGCCGCCGATCGACACCGTGCACCGGATGTCGTTCGAGCCGGAGACCTCGCGGCCCTTCTGGATGACCTTCGTCGCCATGTCGGCGATCTGGAGCACGTCGTCGTCGGTCTCGGTGGGCAGGCCGCACATGAAGTACAGCTTCACCTGGCGCCAGCCGTTGCCGTAGGCCGTGGAGACGGTGCGGATGAGGTCTTCCTCCGACACCATCTTGTTGATGACCTTGCGCATGCGCTCGGAGCCGCCCTCGGGGGCGAAGGTCAGGCCCGACCTGCGGCCGTTCCTGGTCAGCTCGTTGGCGAGGTCCACGTTGAAGGCGTCGACACGGGTCGAGGGGAGGGACAGGCCGATCTTGTCCTCCTCGTACCGGTCGGCGAGGCCCTTGGCGACCTCGGCGATCTCGGTGTGGTCCGCCGAGGAGAGCGAGAGCAGGCCGACCTCTTCGAAGCCGGTCGCCTTGAGACCCTTCTCCACCATGTCGCCGATGCCGGTGATGCTTCGCTCCCGCACGGGGCGCGTGATCATGCCGGCCTGGCAGAAACGGCAGCCGCGGGTGCAGCCGCGGAAGATCTCGACGGACATGCGCTCGTGGACGGTCTCCGCGAGCGGGACGAGGGGCTGCTTGGGGTAGGGCCACTCGTCGAGGTCCATGACGGTGTGCTTGGAGACCCGCCACGGCACGCCCGACCTGTTGGGCACGACGCGGGCGATCCGGCCGTCCGGGAGGTACTCGACGTCGTAGAAGGCCGGGACGTAGACGGACCCGGTCTTCGCGAGGCGCAGCAGGACCTCCTCGCGGCCACCGGGGCGGCCCTCCGCCTTCCAGGCGCGGATGATCTCGGTCATGTCGAGCACGGCCTGCTCGCCGTCGCCGATGATCGCCGCGTCGATGAAGTCGGCGATCGGCTCGGGGTTGAAGGCGGCGTGGCCGCCGGCGAGCACGATCGGGTCCTCGACGGTGCGGTCCTTGGACTCCAGCGGGATGCCCGCGAGGTCCAGGGCGGTCAGCATGTTGGTGTACCCCAGCTCGGTGGAGAAGCTGAGCCCGAAGACGTCGAACGCCTTCACGGGGCGGTGGCTGTCCACGGTGAACTGCGGGACCCGGTGCTCGCGCATCAGGGCCTCCAGGTCGGGCCACACGCTGTACGTGCGCTCGGCGAGCACGCCGTCGCGTTCGTTCAGCACCTCGTAGAGGATCATGACGCCCTGGTTGGGCAGTCCGACCTCGTAGGCGTCGGGGTACATCAGCGCCCAGCGGACGTCGCAGCTCTCCCACGGTTTGACGGTGGAGTTGAGCTCACCGCCGACGTACTGGATGGGCTTCTGCACATGCGGGAGCAGAGCTTCGAGCTGTGGGAAGACCGATTCGACAGACATCGCGAACCTTCATGAGCCGGCAGGGGTGACCATCCAGCGTACCCCGGGGTTCACCTGCCCAATGACGCCCGCGTCTTTCCCCGGGCCGCCTCGGCCCACGCGCCGGGCAGCGCGCGTTCGCTGTCCGTCGCCGCCGCCTCCTCCTGGCCGAACAGCAGCCCCCAGGTGAACGCGGACTCCCCCGCCAGGTGCGCCTGGACCGCCAGGGCGCGCAGGGCCTCGCGGGCGACGACGCTGTCCTGGTGGTCGCCGAGCACGGTCTGGACCTCCTTCATCCGCTTCGCGAACCGCTGGGCGGGCCGGCCGAGGGCGGGCACCGCCGCCTCCCCGGCGTACCGGGCGCGCTTGGCGGCCTTGCGGGCGGCGTGCAGGGCACGGTCGCGCTCCTGGCCGGGGGCGAGCGCCAGGGCGTGTTCGACGCGGGTGGCGAGGCGGGCGTAGTCCTTGAGCAGGGCCTTCGGGAGCGCCTTGGCGGGCGGCGCGGAGGCGGCGGGGCGCAGTGGGGGCGCGGCGAGCAGGGCGTCGACGGCGTCGAGCAGGGCGAGGTAGCGCGGGCTCTCCAGGACGGCGAGGGTCCTGCTTCGCGCGTCGGTGCGCCGGGCGACGGACCAGGCGCGCAGCCGCCCGCGCACCGGGCCGAGGGTGAGGGTGCCCGGCAGCGCCTCGACGCGGGCGGTGAGCCGCTCGGTGAGGACTTCCTGGTCGCGGTCGACGCCCAGCTCGCCGGCGAGCCACTTCAGCTCCTCGGCCAGGGGGTCGGTGACGGTGCGGTCGAGGATCTTGCGGTAGGACGTGAAGGCGCTGCGCAGCCGGCGGGTGGCGACCCGCATCTGGTGCACGGAGTCGGGCAGGTCGCGGCGGACGGCGGGGTCGAGCGAGACGATGGCGTCGCGCTGGGCGCGCAGATAGGCGACGAGGTGGTCCCCGGCGCTCCCGGGCCCTTCGCCGACGGCGTCGCGCACGGCCTCGGCGACGGCGGCGCTCTTGCCGGCCTTCTTGCCGCTCGTGACCGCGCCCTCCGGAGGCCGCACACCGCCGGCCCCGTCCTTCTTGGCCTGCTGTCCCTTCTCGGTCTTCTGCTCCTTCGGCGCGGTCCGGGTCAGGGCCCGGCTGAGCTTGGACGACGAGGAGGAGCGGCGTACGCCCGCCTTCTTCAGCTTCTTCTCCACCTTGTCCAGGAAGGCGGGGTCGGCGCCGTCGGCCAGTTCCACCTCGATCTCGGACCAGGCGGTGGTGGCGCCGCCCGGGGTGAGGCGCTCGGCCCGCACCGCGTCGACGCTGACCTCGGCGAGCAGCTCGCCGCGCGCGTCGAGGAGGTGGCGCGGGTTCCGTGCGGTCAGCAGGCGGACGACGGGGGCGAGCCGGGCCTCGCGGACGCGGGAGCGCACGAGGGCGAGCAGGGTTTGCGGCACCTCGTCGGAGAGCGGCGCGTGGATCTCGTCCCGCACGCCTTCGGCGAGGGAGACCGGCAGTTTGAGGTGCCAGCCCTCGTCGGGGCCGCCGGTGCGGCGCCGCAGGGTGATCGCACCGGCGGCCAGGCGCTGGTCGGGGGTGTCCCAGTAGACGGCGTCCAGTTCGAGGACACCCTTGTCGACGACCTTCCCCACCCCGGGCACTCCGGTCAGGTCGGGCGGCTCGGCGTCCGCCCCGACGTCGTACTTCCGCTCGATCTCGCGCTTCGTCTCCGCCTCGTGCTTCATGTCCGCCATGAAGGGAATCTAGACGCGAAACGCGAACCCAAACAGGGTTCGGCGGGACTATGCGGACATCGGGCGCTGCACCTTGATCGACTGGAGCAGTCCGACGGCCACCCAGACCGCGAACATCGAGGAGCCACCGTAGGAGACGAAGGGCAGCGGAAGGCCCGCGACCGGCATGATGCCGAGGGTCATCCCGATGTTCTCGAAGGCCTGGAACGCGAACCAGGCGATGATCCCGGCGGCGACGATCGTGCCGTACAGCTCGGTGGTCTCCCGCGCGATGGCGCAGGCCCGCCACAGGACGACGCCGAGCAGGAGCAGGATGGCGCCGGCGCCGACGAAGCCCAGTTCCTCGCCCGCGACGGTGAAGACGAAGTCGGTCTGCTGCTCGGGCACGAACTGGCCGGTGGTCTGGGAACCCTTGAACAGGCCGGTGCCGGTCAGGCCGCCCGAGCCGATGGCGATGCGTGCCTGGTTGGTGTTGTAGCCGACGCCGGCCGGGTCGAGCGCGGGGTTGGCGAAGGCCGCGAAGCGGGCGATCTGGTAGTCGTCCAGGACGCCGAGCTGCCATATGGCGACGCCGCCGGCGACGCCCGTGCCGAGGAGGCCGAAGACCCAGCGGTTGGAGGCGCCCGAGGCGAGCAGCACGCCGAGCACGATCATCACCATGACCATGACCGAGCCGAGGTCCGGCATCAGCATGACGATCGCGATCGGTACGGCGGCGAGGCCGAGGGCCTGCACCACCGTGCGGTGGTCGGGGTGTTCCCGGTCGCCCGCGTCGACGCGGGCGGCGAGGAGCATCGCCATGCCCAGGATGATCGTGATCTTCACGAACTCGGAGGGCTGGAGCGAGAAGCCGCCGCCGAGGACGATCCACGCGTGCGCGCCGTTGATGGTCGCGCCGAGCGGGGTGAGGACGAGCAGGACGAGGAAGACGGAGATGCCGTAGAGGATCGGCACGGCGGTGCGCAGGGTGCGGTGGCCGAGCCAGACGGTGCCGATCATCAGCGCGAAGCCGATGCCGGTGTTCATCAGGTGCTTGAGCGCGAAGGAGTACGGGTCGTCGCCGACCAGCTCGGTGCGGTTGCGGGTGGCGGAGTACACGAGCGCGGTGCCGATCGCGGAGAGCGCGATGGCCGCGAGGAGCATGGGCCAGTCGAGCCGGCGCACTATCGAGTCGCGGGCGAGGAGCCGGGACATGTTCGAGCGCTCGGGGCCGTACCCGGGGACGGAGAAGCCGTTGCCGGTCATCAGTCACGCCTCCAGTCGGCCGGGGCGCCGGCCAGCTCCTGCTGATCGTCCTGAGGTCCGTCCGGCCGGTCGGCCGGCTGCTGTTCCGCCGGGCGGTCGCCTGGCGGCTCGGCCGTCTCCGGCTTGTAGGGCTTGACCTTGGGGGCGTCGATGGAACCGTCGGGCTGGATCTTCGGCAGGGTCTTCTGCGGCTCGGGCAGGAGCGCCTTCTTGAGGTTCTGCTTGCCGCTGTCGTCCAGGCCGTAGATCGCGTCGTAGATCTTGCGGACGGCGGGTCCCGAGGCGCCGGAGCCAGTGCCGCCCTGGGAGATCGTCATGACGATCGTGAAGTCCTTGGTGTAGGTCGCGAACCACGAGGTGGTCTGCTTGCCGTAGACCTCGGCGGTACCCGTCTTGGCGTGCATCGGGATCTTGTCCTGCGGCCAGCCGCCGAACCGCCACGCGGCCGTACCGCGCGTGGCGACGTCCGCGAGGGCACCGTCTATGTCCTTCTGGAGTGCGGCGTCCATCGGCAGCCTGCCGTGCGACGTGGGCTGGATCTCGCGGATCCGCTTGCCGTCGGCGCTGATGATCGCCTTGCCGACGGTGGGGTCGTGGAGGGTGCCGCCGTTGGCGATGGCGGAGTAGATGGTCGCCATCTGGATCGGCGTGACGAGGGTGTCGCCCTGGCCGATGGAGTAGTTGACGGAGTCACCGGCGCGCATCTTCATGCCTTCGAGGCAGTTCTCGTAGGCGATGCGCGCCGCGTAGTCGCCGCCGCTCTTCTTGCCCTGCTTGCACCAGGCGTCCTTGTTGGCCTTCCAGTAGTCCTTCTTCCACTGGCGGTCGGGGACGCGGCCGGTGACCTCGTTGGGCAGGTCGATGCCGGTCTCCTTGCCGAGGCCGAACTGGTGGGCGGTCTTGTAGAACCAGTCCTTGGCGTCGGGCCTCGGCTTGTTGCCGCCGTCCTTGGCCCACTGGTCGTGCGAGAGCTTGTAGAAGACGGTGTCGCAGGAGACTTCGAGGGCCTGGCCGAGGGTGATGGAGCCGTGGCCCTTGGACTCGAAGTTCTTGAAGGTCTGGCCACCGATGGAGTACGAACTGGGGCAGGGGTAGCGGCCGTTGAAGTCGTAGCCCGCGTTGACGGCGGCGGTCGTCGGGATCACCTTGAAGATCGAGCCGGGGGCCGCCTGCCCCTGGATGGCTCGGTTGAGCAGCGGGTAGTTGGACTTCTTGCCGGTGAGCCGGGCGTAGTCCTTGCCGGAGATGCCGCCGACCCAGGCGTTCGGGTCGTACGCCGGGTTGGAGGCCATGGCGACCACGCGGCCCGTCTTGTTCTCCATGACGACGACGGCGCCCGCGTCGGCCTTGTAGTTCTCGCCGGTGTTCTTGTCGAACTCCTGGCGGGCCTTCTTCATCGCGTCGTTCAGCCAGTACTCGGAGACGGCCTGGACGCGCGCGTCGATGCTGGTGACGACGTTGGCGCCGGGCTCGGCCTTGTCGGCCTTCGCCTTGCCGATGACCCGGCCGAGGTTGTCTACCTCGTAGCGGGTGACGCCGGCCTTGCCGCGCAGCTGCTTGTCGTACGTGCGCTCGAGACCGGAGCGGCCCACCTGGTCGGAGCGCAGGAACGGGGAGTCGGTGTCCTTGGCCTTGTTGATCTCGTCGTCGGTGACGGGCGAGAGGTAGCCGAGAACCTGCGCGGTGTTGGACTTGCCGGGCGCGGGGTAGCGGCGCACGGCGGTGGGCTCGGCGGTGATGCCGGGGAAGTCCTCGGAGCGCTCGCGGATCTGGAGGGCCTGCTTGGGCGTGGCCTCGTCGGTGATCGGGATGGGCTGGTAGGGCGAGCCGTTCCAGCAGGGCTGCGGGGTCTTCGCGTCGCACAGGCGGACCTTGTCGGCGACGTCCTTGGGGTCCATGGCGAGGACGTCGGCGAGCTTGGCGAGGACCGCCTTGCCGTCGTCCTTCATCTTCATCAGGTCCGTGCGGGAGGCGGAGACGACCAGGCGCGTGTGGTTGTCGGCGATCGGCACCCCGCGGGCGTCGAGGATCGAGCCGCGCACGGCGGGCTGGACGACCTGCTGGACGTGGTTGCCGGAGGCCTCCTTGGCGTACTCCTCGCCGTTGCGCACCTGGAGGTACCACAGGCGGCCACCGAGGGTGAGCAGCAGGGAGACGACGAGGATCTGCAGGACGATGAGACGGATCTGGACGCGCGGGGTCCGGCCGGTCTCCGGGATGTTGGTCACTGCTGCCCTCCCCGGGTGCGAGCGGTTTCTCCGGGGCGTGCGGCTCGCCTGATGCGGTCGGCTCCGCCGCTGCGGCCGGCTGTCCTGATGTCGTCGGCGGCGTGCTGCGCCCTCACAGTCGCTTGACCCCCTTGATGCGTCCGGCGCGGGCGACGCGGGCCTTGGCCGTCTTGGCCCGCAGGCCGCCGCGCCGGCCGCCGATGCTCAGTCCGGTGCCGGAGGCGAGCCAGCCGGAGGAGACGTCCGCGGCCTTGTTGGCCGGGGAGCCCTCGCCCAGCGGGTCGTTCTCGGCGCGTCTGGCGAGCGCGATGATCAGCGGCACCGTGAAGGGCGCGAGCAGCAGGTCGTAGAGCGCGGCGGTGAACAGCAGCCCGCCGAGGCCCACATGGCGGGCCGCGGTGTCCCCGACGAGGGCGCCCACGCCCGCGTACAGCAGCGTGGAGCCGAGGGCGGCGCTGACGACCACGGCGAGCGGCCCGGTGGCGGAGCGCAGCCGGCCGGTCTCGGGCTTGGCGAGGCCCGCGAGGTAGCCGACGACGCAGAGCACCAGGGCGTACCGCCCGGCGGCGTGGTCGGCGGGCGGGGCCAGATCGGACAGCAGGCCCGCGCCGAAGCCGACGAGGGCTCCGCCGACGTGGCCGTAGACCAGGGCGAGGCCGAGGACGGTGAGCAGCACCAGGTCGGGTACGGCGCCCGGCAGCTGGAGCCGCGCGAGGACGCTGACCTGGATCACCAGGGCGACGACGACCAGGGTGGCGGAGAGCAGGATTCGGTTGAAGCGCATGGGTCCGGTCTCCTACTGCTCGTCGCCGTCGGGCACCGCGCCGCCGGGCACCGTGCCGTCGGCCGTGCCGTCGGCCGGCTTTCCCGACGGGGTGGCCGTGACGGTGACCGTCGGGGTCGGCTTGGGCTTGGCGGGCTTGGGCGGCAGGACGGTGTCGCGCGGGTCCTCGCGGGGTGCCTCGACGACGATGCCGACGATGTCGAGCTTGGTGAAGCCGACGTAGGGCTTCACGTAGACGGTACGGGTGAGGTCGCCGCCCGAGGGGTCGACGCGGACGACCTCGCCGACGGGGACGCCGGGCACGAACGGCCTGTCCTTCTGCGAGCCGAAGGTGACCAGGCGGTCGCCCTTCTTGACCTTGGCCTTGCCGTTGAGCAGCTGGACGGAGAGCGGACGGTCGCCCTGGCCGGTGGCGAAGCCCAGCTCGTCGGTCCGCTCCATGCGGGTGCCGACGGTGAAGTCCGGGTCGTTGGCGAGCAGCACGGTGGCGGTGTCCGGGCCGACCGTGGTGACGCGGCCGACCAGGCCGTCGCTGTTCAGGACGGTCATGTCGCGCCGGATGCCGTCGTGCGCGCCGGCGTCGATGGTGACGGTCCAGGAGAAGCCCTGGGCCGCTCCTATGCCGATGACCTCGGCGCCCTTGATCCCGTACTGTCCGGCGCCGGCCTTCTTGAGCATGCCGTCGAGCTGGCGCACGCGGCTGCGGTTGCGGTCGTCGCTGCCGAGCTTGGCCTTCAACGCGGCGTTCTGGCGCTCCAGTTCGGCGATGCGGTCGTGGCGGTCACCGGAGTCGCGGACCGCGCCGATGGCGTTGCCGATCGGGTCGACGGCGGAGGACATCCCCTCCTCGACCGGGCCGAAGACGGTGGCGGCGGCCTGGCGGGCACCGTCGACCGGCGAGTCCTCACCGCCGCGGATGTCCACCGTGATCAAAGCGAACGCGATGGCGATCAGCAGCACCAGGAGCAGCCGACTCTCTCGTGTGTCCCTCACGTGCGGCGGCGTGCCTTCCTCGATCGGATTCCGCGGAAGCTGCGCGTTCCACGGGGTTCTGGGGAATTGTTCTGCCTTGCCTGAATTCTTCTTGTGCCTCTATGTCAACGATCCGCCGCACGAGGTGGCGGCACTCGTACGGCGGATCTTTTCACGTCACGTCATCTGCGGGGCTGGGCGTCCAGCACCTGCTGCAACGCCTCGAACTCCTCCACGCACTTGCCGGAGCCGAGCGCCACGCTGTCCAGCGGGTTCTCGGCGATGTGGATCGGCATGCCGGTCTCGCGGCGCAGCCGCTCGTCCAGGCCGCGCAGCAGGGCGCCGCCGCCGGTCAGGACGATGCCGCGGTCCATCACGTCGCCCGACAGCTCGGGCGGGCACTTGTCGAGGGTGGTCTTGACCGCGTCCACGATCGCGTTGACCGGCTCCTCGATGGCCTTGCGGACCTCGGCGGCGGAGATGACGACCGTCTTGGGCAGCCCGGAGACCAGGTCGCGGCCACGGATCTCGGTGTGCTCGTCGGCGTCCATGTCGTACGCCGAACCGATGGTGATCTTGATCTGCTCGGCCGTGCGCTCACCGAGGAGGAGGGAGTACTCCTTCTTGATGTGCTGGATGATCGCGTTGTCCAGCTCGTCGCCCGCGACGCGGATGGACTGTGCCGTGACGATTCCTCCGAGTGAGATGACGGCGACCTCGGTGGTGCCGCCGCCGATGTCGACCACCATGTTGCCCGTGGCCTCGTGGACCGGCAGGCCGGAGCCGATGGCCGCCGCCATGGGCTCCTCGATGATGTGCACCTGGCGGGCGCCCGCCTGCGAGGAGGCCTCGATGACGGCGCGGCGCTCCACGCCGGTGATGCCGGAGGGCACGCAGACGACCACGCGCGGCCGCGCGAGGTAGCGCCGCTTGTGGATCTTCAGGATGAAGTAGCGGAGCATCCGCTCGGTGATCTCGAAGTCGGCGATCACGCCGTCCTTCAAGGGACGTACCGCGACGATGTTGCCGGGCGTGCGCCCGATCATCTTCTTCGCTTCCGCGCCGACCGCGAGGATGCCACCGGTGTTGGTGTTGATCGCGACGACGGACGGCTCGTTGAGTACGATCCCCCGACCCCTGACGTACACCAGCGTGTTGGCGGTCCCGAGGTCGACAGCCATGTCACGGCCGATGAACGACATGTTGTTCCCCATGAGGATGCGTCTGGCCTTCCCTATTGGAGCGTGTGATGGCTTTTTAGGTAGGCGAGGTGGGTGCTGAGTGGCAGTGGAGGCTTCCATCGTAGTCTCGGCCGCGCGAAGACGGCGCGAGGGTCTTCGCCATTGTCAGCAGATGATGCGCCGCCCCGCTTGTGGAGACGTGCCATAGGGGGCACGGGTTCCCCCGATCGGGGCGGTGCGCCGGGGACGGCCGGATCGCTCCGGCCGTCCGGGTCGCGCGGCGTGTCGCTGACACCTCGTCAGCGAGCGGTCCGGCGGACGCGCGGACGGCCCGCGAGGGGCTCGCGCGGGTGTCGCGGGAGGTTACGCCACGCCCGGGAAGAAGATCTTCAGCTCGCGCTCGGCGGACTCCTCGGAGTCCGAGGCGTGGATCAGGTTCTCCCTGACGATGGTGCCGAAGTCGCCGCGGATGGAGCCGGGCGCGGCGGCGATCGGGTCGGTCGGGCCGGCCAGGGCGCGCACGCCCTCGATGACCCGCTCGCCCTCGACGACCAGCGCGACGACCGGACCGGACGACATGAAGGCGACCAGCGGCTCGTAGAACGGCTTGCCCTTGTGCTCGCCGTAGTGCTGCTCCAGGGTGTCCTGGTCCAGCGAGCGCAGCTCCAGCGCGGTGATCGTCCAGCCCGCCTTGCGCTCGATGCGGCCGATGATCTCCCCGATCAGGCCACGACGGACGGCGTCGGGCTTCAGCAGGACGAGGGTGCGCTGGCTCATGTGCGGCTCCAAGAGGTGTGCTTACGATCGGTCGATCTCTGCGATCGCGTGGGATTGGGCCGCACGATACCGGGGGTGGCTACGCGGTGTTACCTCCGGCCCGTGCCTGCTCCTCGGCCATCGCCGCGAACCGGGCCTTCGCCTCGTCGATCTGCCGCCCGAAGTGGACCGACGCCCACCACAGGGCGGCGAACACGGCGCCCATGAAGAACATCGTGGGCACCACGAAACCGCTCGCGATCAGCGCGATCTGCAGGGCCCAGCCCAGCTGCACGCCGCCGGGCCGGGTGATCACGCCGCACAGCAGTACGCACAGCAGCATCGCGACGCCGCTGACCGTCCAGACCGTGCCCATGGTGAGGTCGGGGTCCTTCATGGCGACCAGTCCGGCGAAGCCGATGACGAAGAACTCGCCGATCAGCGTCGAGGCGCAGAGCGTACGCACGCGGGGTCAGCCCCTTCCCAGGAGCAGCCGGGCCTCGCCGACCGTGATGACGGAACCGGTGACGAGGACGCCGCCGCCGGCGAACTCGCCCTCTTCCTCGGCGAGGGTGATCGCCGCCTCCAGGGCGTCCGGCAGGCGCGGCTCGACCTGGACGCGGTCGTCGCCGAAGACCTCGACGGCGATGGCGGCGAGCGTGTCGGCGTCCATCGCGCGGTCGCTGGTGTTCTGCGTGATGACGACCTCGGCGAAGAGCGGCTCGAAGGCCTCCAGGAGGCCCCGCATGTCCTTGCCGTCGCTCGCACCGACCACGCCGATGAGGTTGCTGAAGTCGAAGGCCTCGCTGATCGCGGCGGCGGCGGCGCGGGCGCCCGCGGGGTTGTGCGCAGCGTCCAGGACGATGGTGGGCGAGCGCCGCACGACCTCCATGCGGCCCGGCGAGGAGACCGAGGCGAAGGCCTTGCGGATGGCCTCGATGTCCAGCGGGCGCGCGTGCTGGGAGCCGATGCCGAAGAACGCCTCCACGGCGGCGAGCGCCACCGAGGCGTTGTGCGCCTGGTGCTCGCCGTGCAGGGGCAGGAAGACCTCCTCGTACTCCCCGCCGAGACCGCGCAGGGTCAGCAGCTGGCCGCCGACGGCGACCTGGCGGGCGACGACGCCGAACTCCAGGCCCTCGCGGGCCACCGTCGCGTCGACCTCGACGGCCTTCTTCAGGAGCACCTGGGCGGCGTCCACCGGCTGCTGGGCCATGATCACCGTCGCGCCCTGCTTGATGATGCCGGACTTCTCCGTGGCGATCTCGCCGGGCGTGGAGCCCAGGCGGTCGGTGTGGTCCAGGTCGATGGGCGTGATGACGGCGACCGAGCCGTCGATCACGTTCGTCGCGTCCCAGCTGCCGCCCATGCCGACCTCGACGACCGCCACGTCCACCGGGGCGTCCGCGAAGGCCGCGTACGCCATGCCGGTGAGGATTTCGAAGAAGGAGAGGCGGTACTCCTGGGCGGCGTCGACCATCTCCACGTACGGCTTGATGTCCTGGTAGGTCTCCACGAAGCGCTCGGCCTCGATGGGGGCGCCGTCCAGGCTGATCCGCTCGGTGATCGACTGGACGTGGGGCGAGGTGTAGCGCCCGGTGCGCAGCTCGAAGGCGGAGAGCAGGGCCTCGATCATGCGGGCCGTGGACGTCTTGCCGTTCGTCCCCGTGATGTGGATCGAGGGGTACGCGCGCTGGGGCTCGCCCAGGACGTCCATCAGGGCGGCGATGCGGCTGACGGAGGGCTCCAGCTTCGTCTCGCCCCAGCGGCCCGCCAGCTCCGTCTCGACCTCGCGCAGCGCCCTGTCCACCTCCGGGTCGGCGGGGCGGGCGGGGACGTCGCCCTGCGGCGGGCCCGCCAGGGTGCGCAAGGTGCGGCTGCCCGCCTCGATCACCGCGAGGTCGGGGTCCCGGTCGGTCTCGGCGCCCACGATGGTCTCGAAGGCGTCGGCGTCGTCGGCGGGGTGGTCTGCGTGCTCGTCGCGCGGGGGGAGGTCACTCACGTACGCCAGTCTACGGAGCGCCACCGACACTCGGCGTCCGGACCTGGCGGACGGGGCCGGGCGGGAGCGTCGGGACTTTCGGCCCGTCCGATTCGGGACCTTGGTCCCTCCGCTTCGGCGGGCCGCCCGGCAAACTTGGCGATCATGGACATAGGTATCGACCTCGGCACTGCGAACACCCTGCTCTACGTGCGCGGCAAGGGGATCGTGCTCAACGAGCCGTCCGTCGTCGCCGTGCGGTCGGACAGGGGAGGCAGGGGCGGCGTACTGGCCGTGGGGACGGAGGCCAAGGAGACGATCGGGCGCACGCCCGGGTCCATCACCGCGATCCGTCCGCTGCGGGACGGCGTGATCAGCGACTACGAAGCCGCCGAGGTGATGATCCGGCACTTCGTGCGCAAGGCGGTGCCCGGCCGGCGGCCCCGTATCCGCATGGTGGTGTGCGTGCCGAGCGGGGTCACGCCCGTCGAGCGGCGGGCCATCGTGCACGCCTCGCAGCGGGCCGGCGCGCGCGCCGTCCACCTGGTGGAGGAGCCGATGGCCGCCGCGATCGGGGCGGGGCTGCCGGTCGCCGAGCCGCGCGGGTCGATGGTCGTCGACATCGGCGGCGGCACGACCGAGGTCGCCGTCATCTCGCTGGGCGGGATCGTCACCGCGCAGTCGCTGCGCGTCGGCGGCGACCGGCTGGACACGGCGATCACCGACTTCGTCCGCAAGGAGCACTCCCTGCTCATCGGTGAGCGCACCGCCGAGGACATCAAGGTCGCGATCGGCTCGGCGTGGCCCGTGCCGGGCGAGGACGCCCTGGAGATGCGGACGTTCACCGTGCGGGGCCGGGAGAAGGTCGCGGGTCTGCCCAAGACGGTGGACCTGACGGCGCGCGAGGTGCGGGCCGCGCTGGACGAGCCCGTGGAGCAGATCATCGCGGCGGTGAAGACCACGCTGGAGGAGTGCCCGCCGGAACTGTCCGGCGACATCATGGAGCACGGCATCGTGCTGACCGGCGGTGGAGCACTCCTGCCGGGCCTCGACCTGCGGATCGCCTCCAACACGGGCATCCCGGTCTTCGTGGCCGAGACCCCGCTGGACAGCGTGGCGCTGGGCTGCGGCAAGTGCGTGGAGGACTTCGACGGCCTGGAACGGGTGATGTCGGCGGCGTGAGGGCCCTCCGGGACGAGTGAACGCCGGGTGCCGGCGAGGCCCTTCGGGACGAGTGAACGCCGGGTGCCGGCGAGGCCCTTCGGGACGAGTGAACGCCGGGTGCCGGCGAGGCCCTTCGGGACGGGTGAACGCCGGGTGCCGGGCGAGGCCCTTCGGGACGGGTGAACGCCGGGTGCCGGCGAGGCCCTTCGGGACGGGTGAACGCCGGGTGCCGGGCGAGGCCCTTCGGGACGGGTCAGTGCCGGGTGACGGGTGGGTGGGTGGGAAAGGTCCCTGCGGTCAGGACAGCTCCCCCGCGGGCAGGCAGGCGACGACCTCATACGCCCCGTCCACCGGCCCCGCCGAGAACTCTCCGCCCACCGCCCGGACCCGCTCCGCCATCCCCGTCGTACCGCTCCCCGAGGAAACCGGCGCCGACGCGGGCGCCGCCACCGGCAGCGCGTTGCGGACGGCGATCCCAAGGCGCCCGTCGGCCACGTCCACCCGCACGGTGACCCGCTCCCCCGGCGCGTGCTTCGCCGCGTTCGTCAGGCACTCCTGCACCACCCGGTGGACCGCGGCCTGCCGCAGCGGCGAGAGCCGGTGGGCCGCGGGAGCCACCAGCAGCTCCACGGGGCTGCCCGCGCGCCCGCTGCGCTCCGCCAGCTCGGGCAGCGCGTCGAGGCCGGGCGTGGGCGCCCCGTCCACACCACGTTGGACGATGATCTCGTTGAGCATGCGGTGCGCGCTGCGCGCCGTCTCGGACAGCTCCTCGAAGCCGTCCGCGAAGGGGCTGCCCTCGGCCCGGCGGGCGAGCACCTGGGAGCGCACGCTCAGCAGCGTCAGCTCGCGCCCGACGAAGTCGTGCACGTCGCGCGCGATGCGGGCCCGCTCCTGCTGGACGGCGTGGAGCATGTCCGTCTCCGCGCGCTGCGTCTCCAGCGCGCGGACGAGGTCCTGCCGGTTCGCGGCGACGCCGACCCCCGCCGCGAGCACGCCGATCGGCACGACGAGGCTCAGGAACTCGCTGAGCGTCTCGCCCCGGTGCGGCGGCCAGCCGGGGAGCAGGAACATGGCGTAGGCGAACGCGACGTAGCCGAGGACGCCGAGCGTGCCGGCCCGGCGGCCGCGGTAGCGCGCGAGCGAGTACAGCGCGAACTGCACCAGCGTCAGCTCGTGCAGCCAGCCGAGCAGCAGCAGCGCGACGGCGTACGGCAGCCAGGGCGCCGCCCGCCGCAGCAGCAGGGAGGCGGCGCCCGCCGTCAGGACGAGCGCGGCCGTGGGGCCGGTGAGGGAGTTGTCCGCCGCCGCGAGGCCCGGCACGTCCAGGCTCATCAGCGCCAGCGCGCTCAGCGCGGTGACCAGGTCGAGGGCGCCGGCCGTGCGCGCCCAGCGGCCGGCGAGGCGACGGCCGGTGGCCGTCGCCCGGCGGATCGCCTGGGCGGCGGGGCGGTCGTGCATGCTCTCCATCATCCAGGGCCCTTCGACCCGATTCATCAGACTTATGGCACTGATTTGGTGATTTGCGGCACGGGCTTGTCCGGGCGCCCGGCGCGGCTGACCGGCCCTCGTCCGTGCCGGGGGTCAGATCTGACCATGTGGTATGCCCAGAATTCCGCCCGGCGGACCCATCAGCTCGCCGGTGACGCCGGGGTCCTGCTGTGGGCCGCGCTGTGGGCCGCCGTCGCCGTGACCGCGTACCGGCTGGCCTGTCTGCTCGCCCTGCCCCGCGCTCTCCAGGAGCGCAGGGCGCCGCTGCCGCTGGTCGGCGGGCGCTTCGACACGGCGCTGCGGCGCGTGGCGGACGCCGTCGACGCGATGGATCCGGTGACCGTGCGCACGGCGGTGGCCGTCGGCGCCCTCGCCCTGTTCGTCGTCCCCGTGGGCCTGGTCCTGGTGGTGTGGCTGCCGCGCAGGCTGCGCTGGATCCGTCAGGCGGGCGCGGCCCGGGACCTGGCCGCCTCCGACGACGGCCGCGACCTGCTGGCCCTGCGTTCGCTGCTCCGGCCGCTGGACGAGGTGGCCGCCACCGCCTCGGAGATCCCCGACGCCACGCCGGGCAGTCTCGCCTGGGGCTGGCGGCACGGCGATCCGGAGATCCTGGAGGCGCTGGCGGGCGCGGAGCTGGAGCGGCTGGGTCTGGAGATCGCGCCGCGCGAGGACGGCCGCGGCGTGCCGCGCGAGTGCCGCCCGGCCGGGTTCTTCGAGCCGGTCGACCTCATCGGCCCCGCGGGCCCCGCCGACGAGCGGGCCCCGGACCGCCGCCCCATCGGCTGACGGCGTACGACGAAGGCTCCCGGGACCGCTCGTCATCGGTCCCGGGAGCCTTCGGTGTCGCATGCCTACGCGGCCGGCAGCGCCGCCAACTGGGCCGTCAGGCGGGCGATGTCGCCCTCCGCCTTCGTCAGGCGGCCACGGATCTTGTCCACGACCTGGTCCGGCGCCTTGGCGAGGAACGCTTCGTTGCCCAGCTTGGCCTCGGCCTGCGCCTTCTCCTTCTCGGCGGCGGCGAGGTCCTTGGCCAGGCGCTTGCGCTCGGCGGCCACGTCGATCGTGCCGGACAGGTCGAGCGCGACGGTGGCGCCCGAGACCGGCAGCGTCGCCGTCGCCGTGAAGGCGTCGCCCTCCGGCAGCAGGCGCAGGAGCTGGCGGATGGCGGCCTCGTGCGGGGCGAGTGCCGTGCCGTCCAGGGCGAGGCGGGCCGGGACCTTCTGGCCGGGCTGGAGGCCCTGGTCGGCGCGGAAGCGGCGCACCTCGGTGATGACCTGCTGGAGGGTCTCGATCTCCCGCTCCGCGGCCGGGTCGCGGAAGCCGCTGTCGGCGGGCCAGTCGGCGATCACGAGGGACTCGCCGCCGGTCAGCGCCGTCCAGAGCGTCTCCGTGACGAACGGGACGATCGGGTGGAGCAGGCGCAGCGTGACGTCCAGGACCTCGCCGAGGACGCGGGCCGAGACCTTGGCGCCCTCGCCGCCGGCCATGAACGTCGTCTTGGACAGCTCGACGTACCAGTCGAAGACCTCGTCCCACGCGAAGTGGAAGAGGGCGTCGGAGAGCTTGGCGAACTGGAAGTCGTCGTAGAGCGCGTCGACTTCGGCGACCGTCGCGTTCAGGCGGGAGAGCACCCAGCGGTCGGTGGCGGACAGCTGCTCGGCCGGGGGCAGGTCGCCCTCGATCGTGGCGCCGTTCATCATCGCGAAGCGGGTGGCGTTCCAGATCTTGTTGGCGAAGTTGCGCGAGCCCTGGACCCAGTCCTCGCCGATCGGCACGTCCGTGCCGGGGTTGGCGCCGCGGGCCAGGGTGAAGCGCAGGGCGTCCGAGCCGTACTTGTCCATCCAGTCCAGCGGGTTGACCGCGTTGCCGAAGGACTTCGACATCTTCTTGCCGAACTGGTCGCGGACCATGCCGTGCAGCACGATCGTGTGGAACGGCGGGGTGCCGTCCATCGCGTACAGGCCGAACATCATCATCCGGGCGACCCAGAAGAAGAGGATGTCGTAGCCGGTGACCAGCACGGAGTTCGGGTAGAACTTCGCGAGCGACTCGGTCTGTTCGGGCCAGCCGAGCGTGGAGAAGGGCCACAGGCCGGAGGAGAACCACGTGTCGAGCACGTCGTTGTCCTGGCGCCAGCCCTCGCCGGTGGGGGCCTCGTCGTCGGGGCCGACGCAGACGATCTCGCCGTTCGGGCCGTACCAGACCGGGATGCGGTGGCCCCACCAGAGCTGGCGCGAGATGCACCAGTCGTGGAGGTTGTCGACCCAGTCGAAGTAGCGCTTCTCCATCTCCTGCGGGTGGATCTTGACCTTGCCGTCGCGGACCGCGTCGCCTGCGGCCTTCGCGAGCGGGCCGACCTTGACCCACCACTGCATCGACAGGCGCGGCTCGACGGTGGTCTTGCAGCGCGAGCAGTGGCCCACGGAGTGGGTGTAGGGGCGCTTCTCGGCGACGACGCGGCCTTCGGCGCGCAGCGCCGCGACGATGGCGGAGCGGGCCTCCAGGCGGTCCAGGCCCTGGAAGGGGCCGTGCGCGGTGATGACCGCGTGCTCGTCCATGACCGCGATGTTCGGCAGCGAGTGGCGCCGGCCGATCTCGAAGTCGTTCGGGTCGTGGGCCGGGGTCACCTTGACGGCGCCGGTGCCGAACTCGGGGTCGACGTGCTCGTCGGCGACGACCGGGATGGTGCGGTCGGTCAGCGGCAGCTTGATCTGCTTGCCGACGAGGTGCTGGTAGCGCTCGTCGTCGGGGTGGACCGCGACGGCGGTGTCACCGAGCATCGTCTCGGCGCGGGTGGTGGCGACGACGAGCGTCTCCTGTCCCTCGCCGTACTTGATCGACACCAGCTCGCCGTCGTCGTCCTGGTACTCGACCTCGATGTCGGAGATCGCCGTCAGACAGCGGGGGCACCAGTTGATGATGCGCTCGGCGCGGTAGATCAGCTCGTCGTCGTAGAGCTTCTTGAAGATGGTCTGGACGGCCTGCGAGAGGCCCTCGTCCATGGTGAAGCGCTCGCGCTGCCAGTCGACGCCGTCGCCGAGGCGGCGCATCTGGCCGGAGATCTGGCCGCCGGACTCGCCCTTCCACTTCCAGACGCGCTCGATGAACGCCTCGCGCCCGAGGTCGTGGCGGGACTTGCCCTCCTTGGCCAGCTCGCGCTCGACCACGTTCTGCGTGGCGATGCCCGCGTGGTCCATGCCGGGCTGCCACAGCGTCTCGTGGCCCTGCATGCGCTTGCGGCGGGTCAGGGCGTCGATCAGCGTGTGCTCGAAGGCGTGGCCGAGGTGGAGCGCGCCCGTCACGTTCGGCGGGGGGATGACGACGGCGTACGGCGGCTTCTCGCTCTTCTCGTCGGCGGAGAAGTAGCCCCGTTCCACCCAGCGCTCGTACAGCGGCCCCTCTACCTCGGCCGGCGCGTACTGGGTCGGCAGTTCGGGAGTGGTCGCTGGGGGCTGCTGCTGAGCGTTCTCGGTCACCCGGTCAGTTTAGGGGGGTCGCCGGGCGGTCCCGAAACCGGAATGTTCGATAACGCTTGCCATCCGGGGCGCCACGGGGGCCCCGCGTCCTCCAGGATGTCCGGGACACATCAGAGTCCGGAGGGGGACCCCCACGATGAGCGACCACCAGCCAGGCCCGTACGACGGTCAGCAGCCGGGCCCGTACGGTCAGCAGCCGCCGCAGCCGGGGTACGGCTTTCCGCCGCCCCCGCAGCAGGCGCCGCAGCAGCCGCCGCGACAGGGCGGCGGCAAGAAGACCGGCCTGATCATCGGCGCCGTCGCGGTGGTCGTCGCGCTCGGCGTCGGCGCGTACTTCCTCTTCGGCGCGGGCGGCGGCTCGGCCTCGGTCGAGGACGACGGGGCGCACCGGCTGGTGCCGCCGTCCTCGGTGGGCGAGTTCAGGAAGAACACCAAGGACAACGTCGACGACGGTCCGCTCGGCCCCGGCGACAAGAAGAACGCCGAGAAGGTCGGCATCAAGAACCCCCACAACGTGTCGTCCGCCTACATCTCGGGTTCGGCCGGCAAGGGGACGCAGATGAGCTTCCAGGGGATCTACGGCGAGATAGCCGACCCGGCGGAGGCCCTCGACGCGGGCTTCGCCAAGGTCGCCGCGAACACCGAGAAGAAGGCGCACGCCGGCAACGGGGGCGACGAGCAGATCAAGCTGGCCGGCAGCCCCGAGAGCGTCGAGCCGGACGCGCTCGACAACGCCCTCATGAAGTGCCAGACGGCCGAGCTGACGGACGGCGGCGACACGGTCGAACTGCCGATCTGCATCTGGGCCGACCACAGCACGTACGGCGTCGTCGTCGGCGTCGACACGGCGGCGTTGGCAAAGGGAAGCGGCGGCATGGCCACCACCGACGTCGCCCGCTTCGCGGCCACCCTGCGCAAGGCGGCCCGCGTCGAGGAGTGACCGCGGATGGAGGGGTGCGTTCGTAGTGTGGAACAGCTCTTCAACAACTGCGCATCGATCCGCTCCGGTGGCGTCGTCCTCCCGTGTTCGTCCGACAGGATGTTCGGAACGCGTAAGCATCGGGAGGGAACCCAAGCAATGAGTCACAACCAGCCGGGACCGTACGGCGGCGGTCAGCCCCAGCAGCCCGGCCCCTACGGGCAGCAGCCGCAGGCCCCGCAGCCCGGCTACGGGTATCCCCCGCAGGCACCCCAGGGCGGCTACGGGTACCCCCCGCAGGCCCCGCAGCAGGCGCCCCAGCAGGGTGGCTACAGCTCGCCCGAGCAGCCGGGGTACTACGGGCAGCAGCCGCAGGCCCCCTACGGGCAGGTGCCGCCGCCTCCGCCGCCCGGGAGCGGGAAGAAGAAGACCGGCCTCGTCATAGCGGCGGTCGCCGTGGTCGCCGCCGCGGCGGTCGGCGGGTACTTCGTCCTCGCGGGCGGTGACGACGACAAGGGCGGCGGCAAGAACGGCGGCTCCTCGAACGTGGCGGGCGGCGGGAAGGACGACTCCGGCGTCAAGGACGACGGCCCGCACAAGCTGACGACGCCGGAGACGGTCCTCACCGACTACAAGAAGGACCCGGGCCGCTCCAGCGGACTCAACGGCGTCGACCTCGACAAGGCCGAGGCGGCCGGGGTGAAGAACCCCAAGGACGTGCAGGCGCAGTACCAGTCGGGCAGCAAGGACAACCCGATGGCGCAGAAGGTGCTGACCTTCGGCGGCGTCTACGGCGACATCAAGGACCCCGAGGGTGTCGTGGACCACATGTTCACCAACGCCGAGAAGGAGGCCGGGGAGGGCGGCACGAGCGGCGGCAAGGTCACGCTGGTCGGCAGCCCCAAGGAGTACAAGCCCGCCGAGCTGGACGGCGCGGTCCTCAAGTGCCAGGAGATGAAGGTCGACCTCGGTGCCGCCCTCGGCGGCGGCTCCACGAGCGGCTCCACGAGCGGTTCCACGGCCGGCGCCTCCGGTCCCAGCGAGATGTCCGCCTCGACCTGCATCTGGGGTGACCACAGCACCATCGGCTACGTCGTCACCACGGACGTGGCGAGCGCGCTGTCCGGCGGGGCCGCGGATCTGGACGAGGCCGCGACGACGACCGCCAGGTTCCGCGGGGAAGTCCGCGTCAAGAGCTGACACCGGCGGGCCGCCACAGGCCCGGCCGCCTCCGGTCCAGGGCATGGGCCCGGTCACCCGGCCGGGCCCCCTTGCGTCAGGATGTCGGGAACACCTAAGCGTTTCGGAGGGTAACACCCCATGAGCTACCACCAGCCGGGCCCGTACGGCGAGCAGCAGCCCCAGCAGCCGGGGCCGTACGGCGGCGGCCAGCCCCCGCAGGGGCCGTACGGCCAGCCGCAGCAGCCCGGCCCTTACGGGCAGCCGCCGCAGGCCCCCCAGCCCGGCTACGGCTACCCCCACCAGGCCCCGCCGCCACAGCCCGGCTACGGCTACCCCCACCAGGCCCCGCCGCAGGCGCCCGAGCAGGGCGGTTACGGCCAGCCCCAGCAGCCCGGCCCCTACGGGCAGGTCCCGCCGCAGGCCCCCTACGGGCAGCAGCAGGCCCCGTACGGGCAGGTGCCGCCCCCGCCGCCCGGTGGCGGCAAGAAGAAGACGGGGCTGATCATCGGCGCCGTCGCGGTGGTCGCCGCCCTCGGTGTCGGCGCGTACTTCGTCCTCGGCGGCAGCGACGGCGGCGGTGACGGCGGCGGTTCCTCCTCCGTGGCGGACGACGGCGCACACAAGCTGGTCACGCCCGAGAGGCTGCTCGGCGAGTACAAGAAGGACGCGAGCCAGACCGGCGGCTTCAACTCCAGCGACATCGCGGCGGCCGAGAAGGCCGGCGTGAAGGACCCCAAGGACGTCGACGCCGGGTACAAGACCGAGTCCGCCGACAACCCCCTGGCGCAGAAGGCCATCCAGTTCATGGGGGTCTACGGCGAGGTCGGTGACCCGGGCAAGGTCGTCGACAGCATGTTCGCCAAGGTCAAGAAGGACTCGCAGGAGCCCGGCGCGCAGACGGGCAAGCTGGTCGGCAGCCCGAAGGACTTCAGCACGGACGACGTCGTCCTCAAGTGCCAGGAGTCCATGATCAAGAACGACAGCGCGGGCGGCACCGGTTCCTCCGGCCCCAAGGAGATCCGCATGCCGGTCTGCATCTGGGGTGACCACAGCACCGTCGCCGTCGTGGTCCCCATCGAGGTCGCCGACGCCATGGCGGGCAAGGTGTCCCTGGACGACGCCTCGGCCACCGCGCTCAAGGTCCGCAAGGAAGTCCGCGTCAAGCTCTGACGCCCCAGCACCGTTCACGAGGGGAACCCCGAACGCAGTGAGCCACAACCAGCCCGGCCCGTACGCCGCTCAGCCGCCCCAGCAGCAGCCCGGCCCGTACGGGCAGCAGCCGCAGGCCCCTTACGGGCAGCCCCCCGCGCCTCCGCGGGGCGGTGGGGGCAGGAAGAAGACCGGGCTCGTCATCGGCGCCGTGGTGGTCGTGGCCGCCGCTGCCGTCGGCGGGTACTTCCTCTTCGCCGGGGACGACTCCTCCTCCGTCGCCGACGACGGAAAGACGTACAAGCTGACGGCTCCCGCGACCGTCCTCGGCGGCTACAAGAAGCTGGACGCCTCGGCCGGCGGTGGCGGCATGTCGTCCGGCGACCTGAAGGACCTGGAGAAGCGGGGTGTCAGCGACCCCAAGGACGTCCACGCCGCGTACCAGCACGGCGAGGGCACGACGATGAAGACCTTCAACTACCTGGGCGTGTACGGCGAGGTGGACGATCCGGAGAAGGTCGTCGACGCGATGTTCGCCGAGATGGAGAAGAACTCCCTGAACGGCTCCGACGGGGGCATGAAGCTCATCGGCAGCCCGAAGGAGTTCACGCCGGACGGCTTCGCCGACGGCGTCATGAAGTGCCAGATGGGCGAGTTCACGATGGGCGGCGAGGGCGGCATGGAGGACTCCGGTGTCCCCGACAGCTTCCAGACGCCGATGTGCGCCTGGGGTGACCACAGCACGGTGGCCTACGCCGTGTTCTCCGACGCCGCCGCGACCGGCAGCGGCAAGGACATCGCGCTGAGCGACGTCGCCTCGCAGGTCGCCGAGCTCCGCGACGACGTACGCGTCGAGGTCAAGTAGCACCCGGACCACGAAAAAGGGGGCGCCCGGCGAGCGAATCGCCGGGCGCCCCCTTTCGCGTACGTACGGCCGGGGCCTACGCGGACTTCTGCTCCCCGGCGCCCGGCCCCCGCACCTCGCGCGGCACCAGCGTCGGGTTCACGTTCGAGCGGACGACGTCCGCGGTGATGACCACGCGGGCGACGTCCTTGCGGGACGGCACCTCGTACATCACCGACTGGAGGACCTCTTCCATGATGGCGCGCAGGCCGCGCGCGCCGGTCTGGCGGAGGATCGCCTGGTCCGCGATGGCCTCCAGGGCCTCGCGCTCGAAGTCCAGCTCCACGCCGTCGAGTTCGAACAGTCGCTGGTACTGCTTCACCAGCGCGTTGCGCGGCTCGATGAGGATCTGGAGCAGCGCCT
This sequence comes from Streptomyces sp. NPDC031466, assembly GCF_055581265.1. NCBI lineage: Bacteria > Bacillati > Actinomycetota > Actinomycetes > Kitasatosporales > Streptomycetaceae > Streptomyces > Streptomyces sp. NPDC031466. The sequence continues at coordinate 397,277 of NZ_JBVIJT010000007.1, read as the reverse complement.
CGCGGTCGAGGTTGTGGACCGAGGTGATCACGGGGAGGCGGCCGATGAACTCGGGGATCATCCCGAACTTCACCAGGTCCTCCGGCATGATGTCCTCGAACTGGTCCTTCTCCTCCAGCTCGCGCTTGGAGCGGATGGTGGCGCCGAAGCCGATGCCCTTCGCCCCCGCCCGCGATTCGATGATCTTTTCGAGGCCGGAGAAGGCGCCGCCCACGATGAAGAGCACGTTCGTCGTGTCGATCTGGATGAATTCCTGGTGCGGGTGCTTGCGGCCGCCCTGCGGCGGGACCGAGGCGGTGGTGCCCTCCAGGATCTTCAGCAGGGCCTGCTGGACGCCCTCGCCGGACACATCGCGGGTGATCGACGGGTTCTCGCTCTTGCGGGCGACCTTGTCGATCTCGTCGATGTAGATGATGCCCGTCTCGGCCTTCTTGACGTCGTAGTCGGCGGCCTGGATGAGCTTCAGGAGGATGTTCTCGACGTCCTCGCCGACATAGCCCGCCTCCGTCAGCGCCGTCGCGTCGGCGATGGCGAACGGGACGTTGAGCATGCGGGCGAGTGTCTGCGCCAGGAGCGTCTTTCCGGAGCCGGTCGGGCCGAGCAGCAGGATGTTGGACTTGGCGAGTTCGATCGCGTCGTCGCGGCCCTGCGCGCCGCCGTTCTCCCCGGCCTGGACCCGCTTGTAGTGGTTGTACACCGCTACCGAGAGGGCCTTCTTCGCGGGCTCCTGGCCCACGACGTAGCCCTCAAGGAATTCGTAGATCTCACGAGGCTTGGGCAGTTCCTCCCAGCGAACCTCGCTCGTCTCCGCGAGCTCTTCCTCGATGATCTCGTTACAGAGGTCGATGCACTCGTCGCAGATGTACACACCGGGGCCTGCGATGAGCTTTTTGACCTGCTTCTGACTCTTTCCGCAGAACGAGCACTTGAGCAGATCGCCGCCGTCACCGATGCGTGCCACGAGGTGCTTCCCCTTCGCCTGGGAGACGCCACGTTCAGCGGCTCCTGGTGCCTCATATCCGACGGTACCTTGCCGGGCCCCCCGTTCGGGCCCCCCTTGGCACGGTTCGCTTCGACGACGTCGTGTGCGAACCATGCCAAGGAGCGGCAGATGTTACAGCGCCTCGTCAGACAACCGCGGCGTTGTTCATCTTCCGGGTCGAGATGATCTGGTCGATCAGGCCGTACGCGAGGGCGTCCTCGGCCGTGAGGATCTTGTCGCGCTCGATGTCGTCGCGGATCTTCTCGATCGGCGTCGTGGAGTGCTTGGCCAGCATGTCCTCCAGCTGCGCGCGCATCCGGAGGATCTCGTTGGCGGCGATCTCCAGGTCGGAGACCTGACCGCGACCCGTCTCGCTGTAGGGCTGGTGGATCAGGACGCGGGCGTTCGGGAGCGCCATGCGCTTGCCCGGCGTGCCGGCTGCGAGGAGGACCGCGGCGGCCGAGGCGGCCTGGCCCATGCACACCGTCTGCACGTCCGGCTTGACGAACTGGAGCGTGTCGTAGATGGCCGTGAGCGCCGTGAAGGAGCCGCCGGGGCTGTTGATGTAGATGGAGATGTCGCGGTCCGGGTCCATCGACTCCAGGCACAGGAGCTGCGCCATGACGTCGTTGGCCGAGGCGTCGTCGATCTGGACGCCGAGGAAGATCACGCGCTCTTCGAAGAGCTTCGCGTACGGGTCGTACTCGCGCACGCCCTGCGAGGTGCGCTCGACGAAGCGCGGGATGACGTAGCGGGACTCGGCGCGGGCGCCGGTGAACTCCGCCTGCGGGGACTGGTACTCGGCGCGGGTGCGCTCGTAGAGGCCGCTGCCGGGGTAGTTGTTCATCTGTGTGTGTCTCCTAAAGGAGCGTGGGCTGGGTTTCGGCTGCCGGGGCGCTGAGGGGTGCCTCAGGCTCCCGTGCCGCCCCCGCCCGGCATGCCGGCGGCGGTGGGCATGATGTCGTCGATGAGGCCGTACTCCTTGGCCTCCTGCGGGTCGAACCAGCGGTCGCGGTCCGAGTCGCGGGTGATCTGCTCGACGGTCTGGCCCGTGTGGTGGGCGGTCAGCTCCGCCATCCGCTTCTTGGTGTGCAGCAGCCGCTCGGCGTGGATCTTGATGTCCGAGGCGGAGCCGGCCAGGCCCGCGGAGGGCTGGTGGATCAGGATCTCGGCGTTCGGCAGCGCGAAGCGCTTGCCGGGCGTGCCGGCGCTGAGCAGGAACTGGCCCATGGAGGCAGCCATGCCCATCGCGATCGTCACCACGTCGTTCTTGATGTACTGCATGGTGTCGTAGACGGCCATGCCCGCGGTGATCGAGCCGCCGGGGCTGTTGATGTAGAGGAAAATGTCCTTGTCGGGCTCTGCGGCCAGGAGCAGCAGCTGCGCGGTGATCCTGTTGGCGATGTCGTCGTCCACGGCCTGGCCGAGGAAGATGATCCGCTCGCCGAGCAGCCGGTTGTAGACCTGGTCGCCGAGGCCACCACCGATGGAGGGGTCGCCGGCGGCGGAGGGCATCAGATTCATCACGTATCCACCTGCTCGTCTTGCGACGGCGCCGGGCCGTCTCACTCTTCACTGGGGCTGGGACCCCTCGTGCTCGCCGCTCCGGGCGGCTCCGGGGACTCCCCTGCCCTCGTATTCATGGACCCTAACGCGCGGGGTCCTCCGGGGAATCCCGCAGAGCCAACTGTTCGCTGTGAGCGCAGGTAGCGCCCCGCCAGGGGGCGCGGGGAACTGCGCGGCCGGCCGCGTACCGGCCGCAGACGCGTCTGCCCGCTGCGGCTCCACGGCGAGTGCGGCTCGTACCGGGTTGCTCGCGCAGTTCCCCGCGCCCCTGACGGGGCACGACTGCGGGCCCCCGGGATCGTGTCCCGGGGGCCCGCAGTACGTACGTCAGAGCTGGAGGGCTCAGGCCTCGGTCTTCTCCTCGGCGGAGGCGTCGGCGTCGGCGGAGGCGTCGGCGTCGGCGGAGGCGTCGGCGGCGGGCGCCTCGTCCTCGTCCTCGTCGCTGAGGTCGATGACCTCACCCTTCGTGTCCTTGACCGTGGCGGCCTCGACGACGACCGCGAGGGCCTTGCCGCGGGCCACCTCGCCGACCAGCATCGGGACCTGGCCGCCTTCGACGACGGCCTGGGCGAACTGGTCGGGGGACATGCCGGAGGACTGCGCGCGCCGCATGAGGTGCTCGGTGAGCTCCTCCTGGTTGACGTTCAGCTTCTCCTTGTTGACGAGCTCGTCCAGGACGAACTGCGTCTTGATGCCCTTCTCGGCCTGCTCCTTGGTCTCGGCGTCGAACTCTTCCTCGGTCTTGCCCTGGATCTCCAGGTACTTCGCGAGGTCGAGGCCCATCTGGCCGAGCTGGTGGTTCACCAGGTTGTGCTTGCGGGTCTGGATCTCGTCCGCGAGGAGCTTCTCGGGGACGGGGACCTCGACCAGCTCAAGGAGCTTCTCCAGGACGCGCTCCTGGGCCTGCGTGGCCTGGTCGTACTGCTTCATGTTCTCGAGGCGCTTGCGGCTGTCGGCCTTCAGCTCGTCGAGGGTGTCGAACTCCGAGGCCAGCTGCGCGAAGTCGTCGTCCAGCTCCGGCAGTTCGCGCTTGGCGACCTGGGTGACCTTGACGGTCACCTCGGACTCCTTGCCGGCGGCCGAGCCGCCCTTCAGCTCGGAGGTGAAGGTGGCTTCGCCACCGGCCTCCAGGCCCTTGACGGCGTCGTCGATGCCTTCGAGCAGCTCGCCGGAGCCGATCGTGTAGGAGACGCCGGACGCGACGCCGTCCTCCAGGACCTCGCCGTCGACCTTGGCCTGCAGGTCGATCGTCACGACGTCGCCGTCCTCGGCGGCACGCTCGACCGGGGACGTGGAGGCGAAGCGCTCGCGCAGCTCCTCGACGGCCTTGTCGACGTCCTCGTCGCTGACCTCGACCGCGTCGACCTCGACCTCGATGCCGGAGTAGTCCGGGATCTCGATGGTCGGGCGGACGTCGACCTCAGCGGTGAAGTTGAGGGTCTCGTTGTCCTTCAGCTCGGTGATGTCCACCTCGGGCTGACCCAGGACGTTGAGCTCGGCCTCGTTGACCGCCTCGGTGTAGAACTTCGGGAGCGCGTCGTTGACGGCCTCCTCCAGCACGGCGCCGCGGCCGAACCGCTGGTCGATGATGCGGGCCGGGATCTTGCCCTTGCGGAAGCCCTTCACCGTGACCTGCTGGTTGATCTTCTTGTACGCCGCGTCGAGGCTGTCCTTGAGCTCCTCGAAGGGCACCTCAACAGTGAGCCGAACCCGAGTCGGGTTCAGGGTCTCCACGGCGCTCTTCACGGTTCGGTCTCCTTGGTGGGCTGACTGCTGGTTTCTGCCCGGATCAGAGACACACGGGCACACAGCTTGCATAGTAACGGCAAGCGGGAGCCGACCCACAACGCGATCTTGTGAGGAGAGACCTGCTGGTCGGGGTGGCGGGATTTGAACCCACGGCCTTCCGCTCCCAAAGCGGACGCGCTACCAAGCTGCGCCACACCCCGTCGGTGCGACACGTAGGGTACATGCCCGCAGGCCGTGCGGCCCCCGGTCGCGCAGGGGTCGTGCGGCGGGGTCGTGCAGAGGGTGTGCGGCGCGGGGGGTGTGCGGCAGAGGCCGGGGACCCGCTACGATGCCTGTCGTACCGCGGCCCGAGGGCCTTGGTGCGCCGTGCGGGCGTAGCTCAATGGTAGAGCCCTAGTCTTCCAAACTAGCTACGCGGGTTCGATTCCCGTCGCCCGCTCTTGTTGAGACCTCCGGCCCGGCCCGCTGAATCCAGCGGCCGGGCCGGCGGCGTTTCCCGCCGCGCGGCCGATTCAGAAGCCGATCCCCAGAAACCGCTCCTCCGGAGCGGATCTTCAGAAGCTGATCGAGTTGATGGTCTCCGCCAGTTGCTGCATGAACCGCTCTATGGTGGGCGCCATGCCCGTCGAGGCGAGGAAGAAGCCGAAGAGCGCCGCGACGATCGCCGGGCCCGTCTTGATCGACCCCCCGCGGATCATCACTACGAGGATGATCGCCAACAGCAGTACCACTGACAGCGAAATGGCCACACTGATCACACCCTAGGTCGGTCGCTCTCCCGGCCCGGGGGGTACGACCCCGCACGCCCCCGCCACCGACCATGGTGCCACCAACAGGCCTACTCCATGCGGCCCATGACGCATCGTCGACCCGCACCTCACGCCCCGGAGTGCGGCGGCGCCCCGGGGGCGCGTGCCACGGCGCGGTGCCGCACGGGAATTCGCGGACCCGCGTCCATAGGGAATTCACCGCGATGCCCGCGAACACCACACACGATGTTCGCAGGAAATTCGAATTGTCGCGGGCGGCACAGCGCGGGTTCTCGGGCCACCGACCAATCGGACATTCCACCGGAGTCGACTGCGGGAGTTATGCACCATTTAAGGCGTATGAAGGGGGACGTAGGGGACGCAATCGCGGCCGAATCCCTCTGTCTACCGCCGTCATTCCCGGGTATGCGGGCCCGATAAGCGGTAATCGCATCGGGGTCCGACCGAGGGATTGACAGGGATCGTGTTGACGAAAGTGACGAGGGTTTTACGAAGACCGCGCGGCGACGCTAGGGTGCGTCAGATGTTCCACGCTGCCACCACCCCCGTAGGCGCAGTGCGGTCCCGGATCGTCTCACCGAGCTCTTGGTGGGAGGGCCTGTGACCAACTCGGTGCAACCGCACGGCCGCCACCGTGCGCCGCTCCCCCCGGCCCAGGTGCCGGCGGCCGGACCCCCGCCCCCGCGCTCCCCCCATCCGACCCATCGGGCCGCCACCGCTCCCACCCCGGCCGGCCATCGCGCGGCCGCCCGCTCGGCGAAGCCCGCCAAACAGCGCGACGCGTTCTTCGACAACGCCAAGTACCTGGCGATCGTCCTCGTGGCGATGGCCCATGCGTGGGAACCCCTGACGGATCACAGCCGCGCCGCCGAGGCGCTGTACATGACCGTCTACACCTTCCACATGCCGGCGTTCATCCTGATCTCCGGCTACTTCTCGCGCAGTTTCGACATGCGGCCCGACCGGCTCAAGCGCCTGGTGACCGGTGTCGCCGTGCCGTACGTCATCTTCGAGGTCGCCTACACCCTCTTCAAGCGCTGGGCGGACGACGATCCGGGCCAGCCCATCAGTCTGCTCGACCCGTGGTACCTCACCTGGTTCCTCGTCGCGCTCTTCGTGTGGCGGCTCACGGTGCCGCTGTGGAAGATCGTGCGCCGGCCCGTGCCGCTCGCGCTGGCCATCGCCGTGCTCGCCGTCATCTCGCCCGACATCGGCGACGACCTCGACCTCCAGCGCGTCCTGCAGTTCATGCCGTTCTTCGTGCTCGGTCTCTTCCTGAAGCCCGAGCACTTCCAGCTGGTGCGCCGTCGTGAGGTGCGGGTCCTGTCCGTGCCGGTCTTCGCCGCCGCCGTGCTGCTGGCCTACTGGGCGGCGCCCCGCATGACGTCCGTGTGGTTCTACCGCCGGGACAGCGCCCAGGAGCTGGGTGTGCCGTGGTGGGTCGGCATCGTGATGACGCTGGCGCTCTTCGGCTGCTCGGTGGTGCTCACCGCCTGTTTCTTCGCGTGGGTGCCGCGTCGCAAGATGTGGTTCACGGTCCTCGGCGCGGGCACGCTGTACGGCTATTTGCTGCACGGCTTCCTCGCCAAGGGCTCGCGCTTCTGGGGCTGGTTCGAGGACTACGCGTGGCTGCACAAGCCGCTCGGCGAGGTCTTCGTGACGGCGGTCGCCGCGACCGTGGTGACGCTGCTGTGCACGCCTCCCGTGCAGCGCGTGTTTCGTTTCGCCATGGAGCCCAAGATGGAGTGGGCCTTCAAGCGGGACGCGGCGGAACTGGCGCGGCAGCGCACCAGGTCCGCCTAGGTCCGTCCAGGTCCGGGTCCGCCCAGGGACGACTTACGAGGGCGGGGGCGGGGGGGGGGGGGGGGGGGGGAGGGGAGGGAGGGGGGGGGGGGGGGGGGGGAGGGCGGACCGCAGGGCGGCCCGGTCCAAGGGCAAGGTGACCTCCACGGCGTACTGCACGTTGTACGTGGTCCACCCCCCCCCCCCCCCCCCCCCTCCCGCCCCCCCCCCCCCCCCCTCCCCCCCCCCCCCCCCCCCCCCCCCCAAACCCCCCCCCCCCCCCCCCCCCCCCCGCCTCCCCCCCCCCCCCCCCCGCCCTCGTCGGGTACGGGCGGGGTCAGGCGGCCGACTTCAGGGCCGCCCGGGCCGGGATCGTGGTGGCGGCCAGGCCGAGGAGCAGGACGGCGCCGACGAAGGAGCCGTAGACCAGCGGCGGGATGTAGGGGGCCTCGCCGGTCAGGCCGTTCATCATCGGGACGAGGGTGGCCAGGGCGATGGCCGAACCGATGAGGATGCCCGCGACGGCGACGATCAGGGCCTCCCAGCGGATCATCCGCATCACCTGGCGGCGGGTGGAACCGATGAGGCGCAGGGTGCCCAGTTCGCGGCGGCGGTCGAGGACCGTCATGACGAGGGTGTTGACGGCGGCGACAGCCGCGAAGCCGCCGAGGACGGCCGCCATGGTGGTGTTGGCCCAGGCGTTCAGCTCGCGGTCCATGGACTGCGCGGTGGTGTAGCCGGCGCGGTCCTTGAGGGTGCCGAGGCCGGCGAGGTCCCGGGCCGCGCCGCCCTTGGCCCACAGTTCGGTGCTGAAGGCCGAGGTGACGTGCCCCCGCACGTCGGCGGCGGGCAGGGTGAGCTGGGAGAGGCCGAGGCCCCTGCCGTACGTCGCGACGATCTTCGGGGATGCCTTGGTGCCGTCGGGCAGGAGCAGGGCGAGGCGGTCGCCGGTGGTGACGTGGGCGGAGCGGGCGAGCGCGGTGTCCACGGCTATCTGGCCCCGGCCGAGGGTGAGGCCGCCGGTCTCGATCTTCAGGTCCTGGACCTTCCGCAGGTCGGCGGCCGTGCCGGTGATGCCCTGTGTGGAGGCCGATTGCAGCCAGCGGTCGCCGCCCGAGCCGACGGGGACCAGTACGGACGTCTTGAGCAGGGTGACGGCGGAGGTGACCCCGTCGGTGTTCTTGGCCTTGGTGAGGGCGCCCGGGGGGAGTCCGCCGTCGGAGGTGACGATGTGGTCGGCGGTGATGGCCGCGCGCTGCTGGTCGGCGGCGACCCGGTCCTCGCTGGTGTGCATGAAGACCAGGACGGAGGAGAACGCCATGGCGAGCACGATGGGGGTGATCGCGGAGGCCAGCCGGCGGGCGTTCGTACGGGAGTTGGCGGCGGCGAGGAAGCCGGAGGCGTCGGCGCCGCGCAGCGGGAGGCCGAAGAGGGCGGCGCAGCCCCGGGCCACCAGGGGGCCGAGCAGGGCCACGGCCAGCATGAAGAGCATGACGACGCCGAGTGCCGCGTTGGCCGCGTCCTCGCCCGCGGCGCTCGCGGCGACTCCGGAGAGGACCACGCCGCCGACTGCGGCGGCGACCCCGAGCGGCGTACGTATCCAGCCGACGCGCACGCGCTCCACCGAGGCCTCGCTGAGGGCCTGGCCGGGCTTGATGCGCGAGGGGCGGCGGGCGGCCAGGTAGCCGGCGCCGAGGGCGGTCAGTACGGCGGCGCCGACGGCGGCGGTGAGCGGCAGGTAGGAGACGGACAGCTCGACGGCGCGCGGGATGGCGCCCTTGTCCTTCAGCTGCCCGAACCACCAGGTGGCGAGGGCGATGCCGGGCAGCAGACCGGCGGCGCCGGCGAGCGGGGCGACGAGCAGGGTCTCGGTGGCGATGGTGCGGCGGATCTGGCGCGGGGTGGTGCCGATGGCGCGCAGCAGCGCGTATTCGCGGGCGCGCTGGCCGACGGAGAGGGCGACGGTCCCGGCGGCGGTGAACACGGCGGTCAGGGCGGCGATGCCGCCGAAGGACCCGCCGAGGGCGATGAGCATCTCCTTGGCGTAGCCGAGGAGGGAGTCCTCGATGGCCCCTCGGTCGTCGCCGGTGTGGACCTCGGCCTTGGAGCCGAGGGCGTGGGCCACCCGGGACTTGAGGGTGGCGTCGGAGACGCCCGGCTCGGGCAGGACGGCGATGGCGTCGATGCGTCCGGGGTGGCCGGACAGGCGTATGGCGTCGGAGTCGGTGAACCAGGCGGTGGCAGTCTCCTGGCCGCTCTTGACGGTGCCCGAGACGCGGAAGTCGCGCGGGCCGTCCGAGGTGGTGAGCGTGACGTGGTCGCCGACGGTGGCGCCGGGCGCGGCGAGGGCCACCTCTCCGGTGCGGGGGGCGCGGCCCGCGCTCAGTTTTTCGCCGGTGAAGGCGGTGGAGCCCCAGCCGTGGGCGGTGACGTCCTTGTCGCCGGACCGGACGGGGAAGGTGACGTCGGCGACGGCGGCGCGGGCGCCGGGCACGGCCCCCGCCTTGGTGACGAGGGAGGCGTCGAGGCGGGCGCGGTCGGGCAGCGGGGTGGCGGTCTCGGAGCGGGAGTCGCCGCTGCCGGTGACGAAGTGGGCCTCCTGGTCGGCGGCGGCCACGACCGGCGCGTTCGCGTACCGCACCGGGGGTACGGAGGCGCGCAGGCCGGTCTCCAGGAGGATGCCGCAGGCGGCCACGATGAGCGAGGCCATCATCAGGGCGACGAAGGTGCCCGCGAAGGCGGCGGGTTTGAAGCGGACGGCGGCGCGGGCGAGGCCGTTGGGGACGAAGGCCATTACGCGGCCACCCCCGCGTAGGCGGGTGCGGTCAGGGTGGTCATGCGGGCGGCGATCTGCTGGGCCGACGCGCGCTCCAGGCGGTCGACGATGGCGCCGTCGGCGAGGAAGAGGACGCGGTCGGCGTAGGCCGCGGCGGCGGGGTCGTGGGTGACCATGACGACGGTGGCGCCCATGGCGTCGACCGCCGAGCGCAGCAGGCCGAGGATCTCGGTGGCGGTGGTGGTGTCGAGGGCGCCGGTCGGCTCGTCGGCGAAGATCACGTCCGGTTCGGTGATCAGGGCGCGGGCGATGGCGACGCGCTGCTGCTGGCCTCCGGAGAGCTGCCCGGGGCGGCGGCGTCCCTTGTCGCCGAGGCCGACGCGGGCCAGCATCGCGGCGGCTCTGCGCCGGTCGGGGCGGTGGCCCGCGAGGCGCATGGGCAGGACCACGTTCTGCTCCACGGTCAGGGACGGCAGCAAATTGAACGCCTGGAAGACGAAACCGAGTCGGGTGCGGCGCAGGGCGGTCAGCTTGTTCTCACTCATGCCGGTGATCTCGGTGCCGCCGAGGTGCACGGTGCCGGAGCTGGGCCGGTCCAGGCCCGCCGCGCACTGCAGGAACGTCGACTTGCCGGACCCGGAGGGCCCCATGACGGCGGTGAAGCTGCCGCGCGGCAGGGCGAGGTCGATGCCGGCGAGCGCGTGCACGGCGCCCGCGCCGCGCCCGTACTGACGGCGGACCCCGCGCAGTTCGACGGCCCAGTCGCCGGGCCGGGCGCCCGGCACCGGAGGCGTCACGACGGCTCCCGCGCGCTCTTCGGTCTGGTGCTTCCGTCGCAGCCCCATGGCTGTGCCGCCTTCCGTTCGTCCGCCGCCGAGCCGTCTCGGAGACATCCCTGATCGATGTCTCGAACCTACGGATCAAGCAGTGGCCGCCACCATGAGGACGGCTGGCGAACCGGGGGTGGGGTTAACCCCCGTGACCTCCTTCAGCTTCCGCCGCCCAGCGCCGCCTCGAAGCTTCCGCCGCCCAGCGCCGCCTCGAAGCTTCCGCCGCCCAGCGCCGCCTCGAAGCTTCCGCCGCCCAGCGCCGCCTCGAAGCTTCTGCCGCCCAGCGCCTCCTCGCGGTTTCTGCCGCCCAGTGCCGCCCGTAGCCGTTCCACATGGCCCCGGACCCGTTCGGCGGGGAGCGCCGCGCCCGTGCGGCAGCCGCCGCACAGGCCGCCCGGCAACGCGGCGGCGGACTCCCCCGGTTCGCCGCACGCGGTGCACTCCACGATGTAGCGGGGTGCCGGTGTCGGCGGGGGCGGCGGGAGTTTGGCCAGCAGGCGGGCGCGTACGAAGCCGTAGGGGTGGGCCACCTCGGGCGGCAGACCGGCGGCGAGCGCCCGCAGGAGCTGCGCCTCGGTGGCCTCCCGCGCGAACCACTCGGCGGCCAGCGGCGCGAGGGCCTCGCAGTCGGTGGCGGACAGCATCAGGCGCGGGTCGGTCCGGCCGAGCCGGGCCAGCAGGTCGTACGCCTGTCCGGTCGGCGCCTCTGCTACGGGTGCCGGGTCCGCGTCCCGCGCCGGGTCCCCGGCGAAGAAGGCCGCCCACCAGGCGTCGTCCCGTGGCGTGCGGGAGAAGAAGGTGTGCCAGACCCAGCGCGGGCCGCCGTCCGCGCCGGTGACGGGCCGTCGTACGCGCCGCAGGTGCCCCTCGCCGGACAGGACCCGCAGGACGGTCGAGAGCGCGCACTGGCCGTACGGCAGGTGCTTGGCGAGGGTCTTGATGGACATGTCGGCGCCCTCGGGAAGCCGGTCCAGGTAACCGGCGACGGCGGCCTCACGCTTGGGCAGATGTGCGAAGTCCCGCCGGGAGCGGGGCGCTTGCCCCGGGGCGGACTTCTTCCCGTAGCCGGGGTTGGCCAAGGGATGCGCGCTGGGGCGCAGGGCAGGACTAAGCTGGTCCACAGCCATCCGATCGGTCTCTCGATCTTGGTGGTCAGACCCTCGCGTGGTGCTGCTAACACCGCACGGGGGTCGCTTTATGCGACTTGTGCGGCGCACGCTACACGGCGGCAGCCCTGCGTGGCGACTCGGTCACGAAAAGTCATCTACGGCCTGTGGTGCGACCCAGGGAGGGTGGGCGGGTGAGACCGCCCACCCATTCCTTGTAAAAGCGGCTCGAATCCCGCGACCCGAAGCTCAAGCGTCAACGGGCCGGGCGTTGACAGCAGTTGGGGCATTCGCCTGACCGGATAGCTACGGTGTGCTTACGCTTGAACACGATCCGAAATCGACCCTCCGTGACGCTGGAGGCAGGCGTGACACAACCCCGCGCGCTCGACGCGAGCGCCTCACCACTCGACTATTACGGCGCCGAATTGCGCCGCCTGAGGAAAACGGCCGGACTGAGCCAGGCGCAGTTGGGCGACTGCATCTTCTGCACGGGGTCCCTGGTGGGCCAGATCGAGACAACGAAGAGGGTGCCCACGCGGGAGTTCTCCGAACGGGTGGACGCGGCGCTGGGGACGGACGGCCAGTTGTCGCGTCTGGTCGGCCTCGTGCTGCGCAGCCAGCTGCCGAGCTGGTTCCAGGCGTTCGCTGAAATGGAGGCGCGGGCCGCGTACATCTCTACGTATCAAGCACAGTTGGTATACGGGCTTCTCCAGACGGAGGCCTACGCGCGGTCCGTGCTTGGTGTTCTGACGGACGACCACCTCGACGCGCGGGCGGCGGCCCGCATGGAGCGACAGCGCATCCTGAAGCGGGAAAATCCGCCGCTGCTATGGGTAGTGCTCGGTGAGGCTGCCCTGCATCAAGAAATTGGTGGCCGCGCGGTCATGCGGGAGCAGTTGGCGCACCTGCGGGATTTCCGGGACAGCCAGTGGGTGAACCTCCAGATCATGCCGTTCGCGGCAGGTCAACACACGGGACTGATGGGCTCGTTCACCACCCTCCGCTTCGAGGACGACCCCGACCTCATCTACACCGAGGACTTCGTTCAGGGGCACATGACAGCCCATCCCGAGAAGGTCAAGGAAAGCTCTCTTCGCTACGCTCGCTTGCAGGCATCCGCCCTGTCCGTGGAGGACTCGGCGGAACTGATCGCGCGCGTAATGGAGGAACGGTATGGGGACCAACCAGCGGCTGACGGGCGCGACATGGCGTAAGTCGAGCTACAGCGGCGACACGGGTGGCGAGTGCATCGAGTGCGCGCCGCTCGGCGCTGTGGCCTGGCGCAAGTCGTCGCACAGCAGTGACACCGGCGGTGACTGCGTCGAGTGCGCCCCGCTCGGTGGTGCCGCCTGGCACAAGTCGTCGTACAGCGGGGACACCGGGGGCCAGTGCGTCGAGGTCGCCGACCTCAGCGCGCACGTCGCCATACGCGACTCCAAGGACCCGGAGGGCCCCGCCTTCACCGTCGCGCCCGGCGCCTTCGCCGCGTTCGTCTCGGCGGCGGCCAAGGGCAGCGTGTGAACCAGGAGACGGTCAGCTGACGCGCCGGCCCCGCCGTCGCGTCGGATGACGGCAGTCAGCGCTTGCGATCCGGCACGCTCGGCCTCTCCCTCGCGGGCCGGTGCGTGCCGGTTGCGGGTGGGTCAGAGCTGGGTCTCGCCGCCGTCCACGGCCAGTTCGACGCCGGTGGTGTACGTGGCGTCGAAGGCGAGGAACGCGGCCGCCTCGGCGAACTCCTCGACCGTGCCGTAGCGCCCCATGGGATTGCTCGCGGTCCGCTCCGCCCTGAACCGCTCGGCGGCCTCTTCGGACAAGTTCATCGTTTCCAGGACCCCCGAGTCGATGGGGCCCGGGCTGATCGCGTTGACACGAATTCCTCGCGGAAGCAGCTCGCGGGAGAAGGTGCGGGCCATCGAGCGCAGCGCCGCCTTGCCGGCCGCGTAGACGCTGGTGTCCACCAAGCCGATGACGTTCGCGATCGAGGTGGTGAGGACGACGCCGGCGTTCGCGCTCAGCAGCGGGGCGAGCTTCTGCAGAGCGAAGAAGGCGCCCTTGACGTTGATCGCGAACAGTTCGTCGTACGCCTCCTCGGTCGTCGAGTCGAGGGGTGTGAGGGTGGAGACTCCGGCGTTGAGGAACAGCGCCTCGATCGAACCGAACTCGCTCTGCACACGGTCGGCGAGCGCATCCAGGTCGGACAGTGAGGCCACATCGCTCCGGACGGCCACGGCGTTCCCGCCGAGCCGCTCGCGCGCCGCGTCGAGCTTGTCCTGAGACCGGCCGGTGATCACCACGCGGGCGCCGCCGCGCACCAGCAGCTCCGCCAGCGCGAGCCCCATGCCGCTGCTGCCACCGGTGATCACCACATTCTTGTCGCGGTACTTACTCATGCCGGGGTCGCTCCGTTCCCTCGTCGGGGGCGTGGTGAGGTGCCTGGTTGTCGCGGTTCATGACACGAAGTGCATCAGCGGCGGTTTTCGATCTGCATGTCGCCTGTGGTGACCGTGCGGATGTGCTCGCTGGCGAGCAGGCTGTGCGGATTACCGAGGTCGATGGCGCTGACCTCGTCGAGGCGGGCCAGCCGGGAAGGAGCGAGGTCGACGCGCAGAGCGCCCAGGTTGTCCTCCAGTTGCGCGCGGGTGCGGGCGCCGATGATGGGGGCCGTCACGCCCGGGGAGCGCAGGCTCCAGGCCAAGGCGACCTGGGCAGGTGTGTGGCCCAGTTCCGTGGCCACCTCCTTCACCACCTCGGTGATGGCAAGATTGCGGTCCGTGACCCAACCCAGCGCGGCGTTGAGGCTCTTGCGGTTGCCGGCACTCTCGCCGGCGACCGGGCCCGCCGGGTCCTGGTCCTCCCTGCCGTACTTGCCGGTGAGCACCCCGCCGCCCAGCGGGGAGAAGGGGACCACGCCCAGACCCATCTCGCGTGCCATGGGGATCAGGTCACGCTCCCCGGTGCGCTCGATCAGGCTGTACTCCACCTCCAGCGCGACCAGCGGCGACCAGCCACGCAGGTCGGCGATCGCCTGCATCCGCGACACCTGCCAGGCAGGGGCACTGGAGATCCCCACGTACAGGACCTTGCCCTGCCTCACCAGGTCGTCCAGACCGCGCAGGATCTCCTCCACCGGCGTCCTGAAGTCCCACACGTTCAGGTAGAGCAGATCGATGTAGTCCGTGTTCAGCTGCCGCAGACTGGCTTCCACCGACGCCAGCATGCTCTTGCGGTGCGTACCGCCGGAGTTGGGGTCCCCGGGCCGGCGCAGCGTCGAGTACTTCGTGGCCAGCACCATCTCGGGGCGGCTGGTGCGGGTGAACTCGCCCAGTAGTCGCTCGGAGCTGCCGTTGGTGTAGGTGCTGGCGGTGTCGAAGAAGTTCCCGCCGAGTTCGGTGTAGCGGTCGAAGAGCTTGCGCGCCTCCTCGCGTTCGGCGCCCCAGCCCCAGTCGTTGCCGAAGGTCGCCGTGCCCAGCGCCAGCGGTGAGACCCGCAGCCCGGAACGGCCCAGCAGCCGGTAGGTGTCGAGAGTGAGTGGCATCGCGTTCTCCCGTAGTCGTGAGCGTGGCGGTCGACACCGCCCACCCAGTAAGCGGGGATCTCCCCGCTTACCTCACCGTACACTGAACCGGGGACATCCCCAATTCGAATCGGGGACCTCCCCGGTTCCGATACGGGGACATCCCCTATTCGCTCCCTAGCCCACCCGCCCCTCAGGATCGCGAAGGTCATGACACCTCCACGCAGCACCCTGCGCGCCGACGCGCAGCGCAACCGCGAGCAGCTGATCGTCACGGCCGCCGAGGCCTTCGCCTCCGGACGCCCGATCTCGCTGGACGCGATCGCCAAGCGCGCGGGCGTGGGGAACGCCACCCTGTACCGGCACTTCCCCACCCGCGAGGACCTGATCGAAGAGGTCTACCGGGACCAGATCCGCCCCATGCGCGACGACGCGCGCACCCTGCTGGCCACCGAGCCGCCCGCGCAGGCCCTCCACGCGTGGATGCTCCGCTTCGCCGACTGGGCCGGCGAACGACGCGGCATCTGCGAGGCCCTCGTCGCCATGAGCGCTTCCGGCCGCTTCGGCACCGGGCCGGTCTGCGACGAGGTCCAGCAGATCCTGGCGATGGTGCTGGAAGCGGGCGCCGCAACGGGAGAACTGCGCGGCGACATCGACCCGGTCGACGTGGGCGGCATCCTCGCCGGTCTGCTCTCCGTGGCGGGCGCGCCCGAGCAGCGCCCGCAGCTGAACCGCATGCTGGACGTCGTCGTCGACGGACTCGGCCCTGCACTCCCGAAGCTGCGGCGAAGTGACAAGTAGCGCGTCACCGGAGTGGCGTTCAGTCATGCCGTGCGGCTTGGTTGTCCCGGAATTTCCCGGGCCTTGCGTGAAACCTAATTTCCTCAGGTCAGCCTAGGTGGTGGGGCGTTGTCGGGGCCGCCTGCTCTGACGAGTCCGGTTTCGTAGGCGAGGACGACGGCCTGGGCGCGGTCGCGCAGGGTCAGCTTGGAGAAGATTCGGGCGACGTGGGTTTTCACGGTCGCCTCGCTGAGTGTGAGCTGCTGGGCGAGTTCGGTGTTGGACAGGCCCTGGCCCATGAGGGTCAGCACCTCCCGCTCGCGTGGCGTCAGTGTGGTCAGGTCCCGATGGACGGCCGGGGCAGCGGCTGCCCGGCCCGGGCCCGCGCCCGACGTCGGTACGTCAGAGGCGAAGCGCTCCACGAGGCGGCGGGTGATCGCGGGCGCGAGAAGGGCGTCGCCGGTGTCGACCAGGCGTACGGCGGCGGCCAGGTGCGCGGGGGTGACGTCCTTGAGGAGGAAGCCGCTGGCTCCGGCGGCGAGGGCGGCGTACACGTACTTGTCGAGATCGAAGGTGGTCAGCATGATCACCCGGCAGTCCGGGGCCTGGGCGAGGATGCGGCGGGTGGCTTCCAGGCCGTCCATACGCGGCATACGGATGTCCATCAACACCACGTCGGGCCGTAGTTCCCGCACGGCGGCTACGGCCTGGACGCCGTCGGACGCTTCGCCCACGACGTCGATGCCGCGAGCGGTGAGGATCATTCGGAAGCCGGTGCGCAGCAGTTCTTGGTCGTCAGCGATCACGACGCGCGGGGCGGCGGCAGTGGGCTCGATGGGCATGGTCACGGGCGGTCCAGGGGGATGCGGGCGCGTACGCGGTAACCGCCGCCGAGACGGCGACGGGCGTCGAGGTCGCCGCCGTAGACGCAGACGCGTTCGTGCAAGCCGAGCAGTCCGCGGCCGGTGCCGTCCGCCTGTTCTCGGACCCGCCCGGTGGAGACGGGTGCCGTGCCTGACAGGACGCTCGGTCCGCTGTTGAGGACTTCGACGCGCAGGTGGTTGTCGGCGTAGCGCACTGTCACTTCGGCTTTCGTCCCGTCTCCGTGTTTGAGCGCGTTGGTCAGGGCTTCCTGGATGATCCGATAGGCGGTGACGTCGATCCCGGTCGGCAGCGGGCGCGGCTCGCCGGAGATCCGTATCTCGACGGGCAGCCCGGCGAAGGCGATTTTGTCGATGAGTGGGGTGAGCCTGCTCAGGCTGGGCTGCGGCGACAGGTCCACGTCGTAGGGCTCGTCCTCACCGTCCTGGGCGGGGGCGAGCAGGCCGAGCAGGTGCCGCAGTTCGGTCATGGTGTTGCGGCCGGCGGTTTCCACGGCGCCCATCGCGGCAGCGGCTTCCTCGGGAAGCGTGCTCAGCACCTCTCGGGCGGCTCCGGCCTGGACCACCATGACGCTCACGTTGTGGCTGACGATGTCGTGCAACTCCGCGGCGATCCGGGCCCGTTCGGCATCGACCGCGGCCCGTGTCGCGCTCTCGCGCTCGCGTTCCAGCAGCCAGCCGCGCTCCTCGATGGCCTTGCGGTACCGGCGTCGCGCCCCCACTGCGGCCACGGCCAGCCACCCGGCGGCACCGACTGCCGCGGCCAGGGCGATGATCAGCACTGTCGTCAAAGGTTCCCCCACATGATCATCTTCGCAGGTGTGCGCCGCGGCTGACATCGGCCTGCCGGACACGGCTCGTACATCCCCAGGATGACCCGCGCCCGCGGATACATCCGGGGGGCGACGATCAGCGATCGCGTCCCGGCCTAGGTTTCGGGGCATGAGAAACGATCACGATGAAGCCCGGCAGACAGTGGTGCGGCTGGACGGCGTGCACAAGGAGTTCGGCGACGCGAAAGCCCTGGATGGGCTTTCGCTGGAGATCAAGGCGGGTGACGCGGTCGCGGTGATGGGGCCTTCCGGCTGCGGCAAGTCCACCCTGCTCAACATGGTGGCCGGTCTGGACCGGCCGACCTCGGGCACGGTCGAGGTCCAGGGACACGACTTGGGCAAGCTGAACGAAACGGGCCTGGCGCTGTTCCGGCGCCGCCACGTCGGCATGATCTTCCAGTTCTTCAACCTCATCGACGACCTGCCCGTCCTGGACAACGTGGCACTGGCCGCGCAGCTGACCGGCACCCCGGCCAGGCAGGCGCGCCGCCGGGCCCTGGAGCTGCTGGACGAACTGGGTGTCGCCAAGCGGCGCAACAACTACCCGGCGACGCTCAGCGGTGGCGAGCGCCAACGCGTCGCCGTGGCACGGGCGTTGATGAACCGCCCTGCCCTGCTCCTCGCGGACGAGCCGACCGGCGCTCTGGACAGCCGGTCGGGCGAGCAGGTGATGGATCTGCTGATCGACCTCAACCAGATCGGCCAGACCCTGCTGATCGTCACCCACGACCCGCAGCTGGCCACCCGCTGCGCCAGCCGGCTGGTGGAAGTCGCCGACGGTCAGGTCGCCCGTGAGCGCACGCTGGAGGTTTCGGCATGAGGGCCGTGTGGAGAGCCTCGCGCGCCGCAGTGAAGCGCCGCCGGGTCCAGACCTTCGTGATCGGTCTGGTGGTGTTCTGCTCCACCACGACCGTCCTGCTCGCGCTCACCCTGCTGACTGCCGCGTCCAGCCCCTTCGACAAGGCGTACGCCGAGCAGCGCGGCGCGCACGCGGCCGCTACCTTCGACACCACGAAGGCATCCCCGGAACAACTGGCCCGTACCGCGAAGCAGCCCGGCGTGGAAGCCGCCGCGGGCCCGTTCGGACAAGCCGTCGTCGACATCCCCAAGGACTGGCTGTGGATGGCGGGCGGCACCCTCAGCGTCGTGGGCCGGGCCGACCCGGCGGGTCCCGTGGACCGGATCGACCTGCTGGAGGGCCGGTGGGCCACCGGCACCGGTGAGATCGTCGTCAACTGGTCCGCACAGGGCTCTCCCGGCACCGAATTCCTCGGTACGAAGCTGAAGACACCCGGCGGAGCGACGCTGACCGTCGTCGGCTTCGCCACCAGCATGAGCAAGTCGGCGAGCGCCTGGGTCTCACCCGCGCAGATGACCCAACTGCATCCCACCTCCGCCCAGATGCTCTACCGCTTCACCCATTCCTCGACCGAGGCCGAGCTGAGCACCTCGCTGGCGCAGGCCACCGAGGGACTGCCCGAGGAAGCGCTCACAGGTGCGCAGACCTACCTGACCCTCAAGCAGGCGTTCTCCGCACTGGCCGACTCCTACCTCCCCTTCATGACCCTCTTCGGCATCCTCGGCCTGCTCGTCTCGGTCCTGATCGTCGGCAATGTGGTCAGCGGCGCGGTGGTCTCCGGCTTCCGGCACATCGGGGTCCTCAAGGCCCTGGGATTCACCCCCAACCAGGTCGTCGCCGTCTATCTGACGATGCTCTCCGTACCGGCTGTGGTGGGCTGCGTGCTGGGCACCCTGGCCGGCAATGCACTGGCCGGACCGATCATGAAAGTCGCCTTCACCGGCATCGACGTCGGCCGGGCCACGGTCGGTGAGGTCGACCCCTGGGCGACCGTGGCCTGCCTGCTGGGCATGCCCGCCCTCGTCCTGTTCACCGCACTGATCCCCGCCCTGCGGGCCCACCGACTGCCCGCCGCGCAGGCGATCAGCGCCGGCGGCGCCCCCCGCACCGGGCGTGGACTGCGTATCCAGCGGATGCTCGGCGCCACCCGCCTACCACGCCCGGTCAGCCTGGGCCTGGGCCAGCCCTTCGCCCGCCCCGCCCGCACCCTGCTGACCCTGGCCGCCATCGTCCTCGGCGTCACCACCGTCACCCTGTCCACCGGCCTGACCAGCACCCTGGTCGCCTACGGCAACCTCGGCAAGGAGGACGGAGGCGCCCGCATCCAGGTCACCACCGGCGGATCCGGCGGAGGCAAGACCTCGCCCCTCCTCGACGACCAGCAGATCGAGGCACGGCTGAGCGCCCTGCCAGGCGCGCAGGGGGTGCGGGCCCGCGCGCTGTCCCAGGTGAACATGACCGGCCAGAACCAGCCCGTGTTCGCCGACTTCTACCGCGGCGACAACTCCCTCTACGAACACACCATCGTCAAGGGCCGCGCCCCGAAGGCGGCCGGCGAGATCGTGGCAGGACCGGCCTTCCTCACCCAACGCGGCCTGAAGATCGGCGACCAGACCACTCTGGAACTGAACGGCAAGAAAATCACCGCAACTGTCGTGGGCCAGGTCGTCGAGGGCAACGCCCGTGCCCTGGAAACGACTTGGGACACCTTGACCCGGCTCGCACCGGACGCCCACGCCACCGAGTACACCGTCCGTCTAGCCCCCGGCGCGGACGCCCGCGCCTACGCCGAAGCAGCCGGGAGACTCGACCCGGCCGTGCACGCCTCCGTCCTGGACGACGGGAACGCCGGCACCACCACCGTCATCATCTTCTCCGTCGTGTTCACCGTGCTGCTCACCCTGGTCGCCTCGCTCGGCGTCTTCAACACCGTCCTCCTCAACACCCGCGAGCGGCGAAGGGACTTGGGCATGCTCAAGTCCATCGGCATGACACCCCGCCAGGTGATCCTGATGACGGTGACCTCGGTCGCCGGCCTCGGCGCCGTCGGCGCACTCCTCGGCATCCCCCTCGGTATCGCGGCCCACCGCCTCGTCGTGGACCACGTCGGCGTGATCGACTTCCCCCAGGCCATGAAGGACGTCTGGCACGCACCCCAACTGGCCGCGATGCTTCTGGCAGGCGTCACGATCGCCGTACTCGGCGCCCTGATCCCCGCTCGTACGGCGGCCCGCACCACCATCGCGACGGTGCTGCACACCGAGTAGCGCGGTCGAAGCCGGCCTCTCGAAACAGTCACGACGAGGCCCCGGGTTCCAGTGAATCACCACCGACCGCACCTGTGACGCAGTCCTGGGCTGAAGAAGGCGCCCTCCTTCGCGATCGGCTGGTCGTCCAGCCGGGACCGGGTCGCCGCTGACAGGCGGCCCGCGGTGACCGCGCAGAAACGCTCTTCGAAGGTCTTGACCGCCGAGCCCACCAGCCGCACGATCTGCCTGGGCGCCGACGGCTCCAGCCGGTCCCCGCGGCACCGCACCGAACGCACCCCGGATCTCCACCCGGTGCCGCTTGATCGCCCGCCCCGACCAGTCGTACCCCGCACCCCGCACTCCCTCCGGTCGTCGTAACCGGACCAACCTCGCCGACGAACCCCTCAGATGGGGCAGAAGATCGAAAACCCAGACAAACCCACCCCTACTTTGCTACAGAGCGCTACTTGTCACTTCGTCGGAGCTAAGGCACGCGCAGGGCTTGGCGGGCCGCGCCGGTCGACGCGGGACCGCTCACGCCTCCCGGCAGATCAGCAGCAACGCCCTGTCGTCGTTCACGTCCTTCGCGACCGCCTCGATGAGGTGCCAGGCCGCGCCGTGGAAACCGCCGGCCACATAGCGGTCGGCCTCGCCCGTGAGGCGGTCGATGCCTTCGGCGATATCCCGGTCGGAGGTCTCCACCAGGCCGTCGGTGAAGAGCATCAGGACGTCACCGGGGCGCAGCATGCCCTTCACCGGGTCGAACTGCGCGCCGTCGTAGACCCCGAGGAGCGGGCCCTGGCCCGTCTTCTCCTCCCAGCGGCCACTGCCCGCGCTGAGCTGGAGGCCCGGCGGGTGGCCCGCCGAGAAGAGTTCGTAGTCGCCGGTCTCCAGGTCCAGGACCAGATGGATGGAGGTCGCGAAGCCCTCCTCCCAGTCCTGGCGGAGCAGATAGCCGTTGGCGGCGGGCAGGAAGGAGTGCGGGGGCAGCGAGCCGAGAAGGCCGCCGAACGCGCCGGACAGGAGCAGCGCCCGTGAACCGGCGTCCATGCCCTTGCCGGACACGTCGGTGAGGACGACCTCCAGGGTGCGGCCGCCGTTCGTCCGGGCCGCGACGACGAAGTCACCCGAGAAGGACTGCCCGCCCGCCGGGCGCAGCGCCATCTCGCGGTGCCAGCCGCGCGGGAGTTTCGGCAGCTTGCTCTGCACCCGGATGCGCTCGCGCAGGTCGAACAGCATCGTGCCGCCGCCGCGCCAGGGCACGCCGACCCGGCTGCGGAACTGGGCCACGACCAGGCCGAAGAAACCGCAGGCGGCCACCACCAGAACCACGCCCGGCGTGACGCGCGAGGGCCCTTCGGCATACGGGCCGAGCCGGACGGTCTCCACGATCAGCGCCACGGCGGTGGCCGCGTACAGGCCGAGGAGGCTGGCGGGACGCAGCAGCAGTCCGCCCGCCACGATGGGCAGCACCAGGGCGGCGGGCGCGCACCAGACGTTGTTCACCATCGTGCCGACGGCGATCAGCGGCACGGTGACGAGCAGCCCGGCCAGGGCGACCCAGTCCGAGCCGTCGCCCCGGAAGTAGTCGACCCCGGATTTGCGCAGCACTATGCGGACCCGGTGCAGCCGCTTGTTCATCCGGGCCGTGAATGTCTCGGCCTGCGCCCGCCGTTCGCCGCGCTCGCCTCGTGCTCCTCGTACCGCCATTGCTCGTGGACCCTATCCAGCGGGCCGCACCCTTCGCACGGGAGGTCCCGCTTGTCCCTCGTCAGAGGCACGGGCGGACGGGCCGTGACGGCCTGTTCCAGCCGTGGGAAATGCCCTCGCATCAGGTGGTATCGCCCTGGTAGGCATGCGGTATGACGACAGACTTGCGGGTCCTCGCGGAAGCCGAATGGGACGACTGGTTCGCAACGTTCGCCCTCGCCTTCGGCGGGAGGCCCACGCCGGCGGGGAAAGAGGAGCTGTGGCGCGACCTCGTGGAGGTCGACCGGATGCTGGGCGCCTGGGACGGGGACACCTGCGTGGGCACGGCGGGGGCCTTCTCCTTCCGGCTCTCCGTGCCGGGCGGCGCCCTGGTGGACGCGGCGGGCGTCACGACGGTGAGCGTCGCGGCGACGCACCGCAGGCGCGGCATCCTGACGGCGATGATGCGCAGGCAACTGGACGACGTGCGCGCGCTCGGCGAGCCGCTGGCCGTGCTGACCGCCTCCGAGCCGGTCATCTATGGCCGGTTCGGATACGCCCCGGGCACCTCGCAGATGAAGGCGGACATCGACACGACGCGGGTACAGCTGTCCGTCCCGCCCGGCACGGACGACGTACGGCTGCGGTACGCGCGGCCCGCCGACGTCCTCGACGCGTGCGAGGAGCTGTACGCGCGCCGGGTCGTCGCCCGTCCGGGGATGCCGGCCCGGCAGCCCGGCTGGGAGCGGCTCGGACTGTTCGACCCGGAGAGCCAGCGGGACGGCGCGTCGCCGGTGCAGTGCGTGGTCGCCGAACGCGCGGGCGAACTGGTCGGCTATGTACGGTTCGCCGTCCGGCCCGACTTCGACTGGAAGGGCCCCAAGGGCGTGGTGCGGGTGCGGGACCTGGAGGCGGAGGACCCGGCGGCGTACGCGGCGCTGTGGCGGTTCGTCTTCGGCATCGACCTGACGACGTCGGTCCTCGCGTACAGCCGTCCGGTGGACGATCCGCTGCTCCAGCTCGCCTCGGACATCCGGCGGTGCGATCTCGCGGTGCGGGACGCGCTCCACGTACGGCTCGTGGAGGTGGGGGCGGCGCTGGCGGCGCGCACGTACCGTACGCCGCTGGACGTCGTCCTGGAGGTCGAGGACGCCTTCTGCCCCTGGAACGCGGGCCGTTGGCGGCTCACCGGTGACGCGAAGGGCGCCTCCTGCGAACGGACCCGGGACCCGGCCGACCTCGCCCTGTCCGTACGGGAACTGGCCGCCGCCTACCTCGGCGGGACCTCCCTGACGTCACTGGCGGGCGCGGGGCGGGTGCGGGAGCTGCGGCCGGGGGCGCTGGCGGAGGCGTCGGTGGCCTTCGGCTCGGACGTGGCGCCTTGGCTGCCGCACGGCTTCTAGGGCGGTGCGTGTCCTTGTGCGTGCCTTGTGCGCGCCGCGGCCTCAGGCTGACAGGGGCAGCGGGGACTTCGGCTTGCGGGTGGCCAGGTAGAGGGAGACCAGCCAGGCTATCGCCGACTGGCCGACGGCGACGTTGAGGATGAGGATCACCCAGCGGAGTTCGGCTCCCCGGTTGAAGGCGATCAGGGACGGCAGGACGTAGAGCACGACGGTGAGCACCGCCAGGACGAAGCCGCCGAGCGAGTTGAGATCGAAGCCGAGGTGGAAACCGGGCATATTGAACTGGAACATGAAGAGAACCCCCCGTGGAGCTGATCACGCGACCGCTGGTCAGGCGGTCGCTGGTCAGGCGGTCGAACTGGTGAATCGATCTTAGTCGCGCTACCGGCCGGCGTCGGGGCGTTGACAGGTGGGGCACCAGAAGAGGTTGCGGGCGGCGAGGTCGGCGGTGCGGATCTCGCCGCCGCAGAGGTGACAAGGCTGGTTCGCCCTGCGGTAGACGTACACCTCGCCGCCGTGGTCGTCCACGCGCGGCGGACGGCCCATCGCCTCCGGGGTGTGCTCGGGCCGCACCGTGTCGATGCGGTTGAGGCGTACGCCCTCGCGCATCAGCTCCACGAGATCCGCCCAGATCGCCTGCCACCGGGTCTCGGTGAGGTCCTTGCCCTGGGTGTACGGGTCGATGCCGTGCCGGAAGAGGACCTCGGCGCGGTAGACGTTGCCGACGCCCGAGACGACCTTCTGGTCCATGAGCAGCGCGGCGACGGTGGTGCGGCTGCGGGAGATCCGGCGGTACGCCTTGCCGGGGTCGTCGCCCTCCCTGAGGGGGTCCGGGCCGAGGCGCTCGTGTATCGCCCGCTTCTCGTCGTCCGTGATGAGCGCGCAGGTCGTCGGGCCGCGCAGGTCGGAGTAGTACGCGTCGTTCCGCAGGCGGAGGCGGACGGTGTCCGTGGGCGGCGGGGCGGGGTGCTCGCCGAGGGCGTACTTGCCGAAGAGGCCGAGGTGGATGTGGACCCAGTCGCCCTCGCCGAACCCCAGGAAGAGGTGCTTGCCGTGGGCCTCGGCGGTTTCCATCGTCCGGCCGTCGATCAGGGCGGCGCTGTCGGAGAACTTGCCTTGGGGGCTGGTCGCCTTTACGGGGGCGTCCTGGAAGCGGGCGCGGTGGTCTGCCGCGAGGCGGTGAATGGTGTGGCCCTCCGGCATGGTCCCTCCGGGGGTTGTGCGGTCACGAAAATCGCCTTGAGGGCTCGTCCTCAAACGCCGGACGGGCTGGAAGTCTTCCGCGCGGCCGTCAGGAGAAGGTGCGGCCGGGGAGCGGAAAATCAGCCCCTCCGGCGTTTGAGGAGCGGGGTCCGGGGCGGAGCCCCGTGGGGGTGACTACTGCTGGGGGTGCCCGGCCGGGATGGGCGGAAGGTCGCCCGTTTCCTCGTAGGCGGAGAGCATCTCGATGCGGCGAGTGTGGCGCTCCTCACCCGAGTACGGCGTGCTCAGGAAGATCTCGACGAACTTCGTCGCCTCCTCCTGGGAGTGCATCCGACCGCCGATCGAGATGACGTTGGCGTCGTTGTGCTCACGGCCGAGCGCCGCGGTCTGCTCGCTCCAGGCCAGCGCCGCGCGGACGCCCTTGACCTTGTTCGCGGCGATCTGCTCGCCGTTGCCGGAGCCGCCGATGACGATGCCGAGCGCCTCGGGGTCCGCGGCGGTCCGCTCCGCGGCACGCAGGCAGAACGGCGGGTAGTCGTCCTGGGCGTCATAGATGTGGGGCCCGCAGTCGACGGGCTCGTGGCCGTGGCCCTTGAGCCATTCGACCAGGTGGTTCTTGAGTTCATAGCCGGCATGATCCGAGCCGAGGTACACGCGCATGCGTCCGAGTGTGGCACGTCGCGCACCGGGTAGCCGCGATCGGGGCCGGGCCTTCGGGACCAAGGTCCCGGCCAGTCCGGGGCGAGTCCAGGCCAGGTCCAGGCCAAGTGGCTTGAATGCAACGATCCGGATTCAGGACTTCCGTCCCGATCGCTCCTGAGTTTGAATGCGGGGGCTCGTGACCCGAGAACTTAAGGATTCGTCCATGACCTCGCAACCCTCCCTTGCGAAGGCAGACAGCAACCCCCCATCCCCTGGGGATCCGCGGTCTGGCGACACTGGTGACACCGGCGACGGCCTGAAAGCGGGTCTCAAGAACCGCCACCTCTCCATGATCGCGATCGGCGGCGTCATCGGCGCCGGCCTCTTCGTGGGATCCGGCTCCGGCATCGCCGCCGCCGGACCCGCCATCCTCGTCTCGTACGCCCTCGTCGGCGCCATGGTCGTCCTCGTGATGCGGATGCTGGGCGAGATGGCCGCCGCACGGCCGACGTCCGGCTCCTTCTCCACCTACGCCGACCAGGCGCTCGGCCGTTGGGCCGGCTTCTCCATCGGCTGGCTGTACTGGTTCTTCTGGGTCGTCGTCCTCGCGGTGGAGGCCACCGCCGGGGCCGTGATCCTCAACGGCTGGATACCCGCCGTCCCGCAGTGGGGCTGGGCGCTCATCGTGATGCTGGTGCTCACCGCGACCAACCTCGTCTCGGTCGGCTCGTACGGCGAGTTCGAGTTCTGGTTCGCCGGCATCAAGGTCGTCGCGATCGGCGCGTTCGTCGTCATCGGCCTGCTCGCCGTCTTCGGCGTGCTGCCCGGCTCCGACAACCCCGGCGCCGGATTCGCGCACCTCACCGACGCGGGCGGCTTCATGCCCAAGGGCGCGGGCGCCATCCTCACCGGCGTACTGATGGTCGTCTTCTCCTTCATGGGCAGCGAGATCGTCACGCTGGCCGCCGGTGAGTCCGAGGACCCGCAGCGCGCGGTCACCAAGGCGACCAACAGCGTGATCTGGCGCATCGGCGTCTTCTACCTCGGCTCGATCTTCATCGTGATCACGCTCCTCCCGTGGAACGACAAGTCGATCACCGAGGACGGCAGCTACGTCGCCGCGCTCAACTCGATCGGCATCCCGCACGCCGGTCAGGTCATGAACGTCATCGTGCTCACCGCCGTGCTCTCCTGCCTCAACTCCGGGCTCTACACCGCCTCCCGCATGGCGTTCTCGCTCGGGCAGCGCGGCGACGCGCCCAAGGCCTTCGCGCGCACCAACAAGCGGGGCGTGCCGCAGGCCGCGATCCTCGGCTCCGTCGTCTTCGGCTTCCTCGCCGTCTGGTTCAACTACCAGTGGAAGGACACCGTCTTCGACTTCCTGCTGAACTCCTCGGGCGCCGTGGCCCTGTTCGTGTGGCTGATGATCTGCTTCACGCAGCTGCGGATGCGCGGGATCATCCTGCGCGAGGAGCCGGAGAAGCTCGTCGTGAAGATGTGGCTCTTCCCGTACCTGACGTGGGTGACGATCGCGATGATCTCGTTCGTCCTCATCTACATGCTGACCGACGAGGCCGGGCGCAAGCAGGTGCTGCTGTCGCTCCTCGCGGCCGCGTTCGTGGTCGTGTTCTCGGTGGTGCGGGAGAAGATCCGGCCCCGCGAAGAGGCCGAGCAGGTCTGAACGGCTCCCCCAGGGGTGCCATCGAGGACCCCGTCCGGGCTCCCGTCAGGGGTGCCCTCAAGGGTCCCGCGATAAGTTGACGGAGGATGTCAGCTTTTCGCGGGATCCTCTCCGTTGTCCGGCAGATGTACGCGGCTCAGGCGCCACGTACGCGGCACAACGGAGGCTCCTCGTGGATTTCACCGGTTTCAGCGCCCAACGACTCGTGTTCCGGCCCGGCGACCCCGGGTACGACGACGAGATCGCCGGATTCCAGACCGGTTTCGCGACGCGGCCCGACCTCGTCCTCGGCGCCACGAGCGCCCAGGACGTCGTCGCCGCCGTGTCGTACGCCGGTGAGCACGGGCTGCCCGTAGGGGTCCAGGCCACCGGCCACGGACTGCCGGGGGCGTCCCAGGGCGGCGTCCTGATCAGTACGCGGCGGATGGACTCCGTGCGCGTCGACGCCGCCGCCCGCACCGTCACCGTCGGCGCCGGCGCCCGCTGGGGGCAGGTCGTCGAGGCCGCCGCGCCCCACGGGCTCGCCCCGCTGAACGGCTCGTCGCCGGGCGTGGGCGTCGTGTCGTACACCCTCGGCGGCGGGCTCGGCATCCTCGCCCGGCAGTTCGGCTACGCGGCCGACCACGTCCGCTCCCTCGACGTCGTCACGGCGGACGGCACCCTGCGCCATGTCACCGCCGACAGCGACCCCGAACTCTTCCAGGGGCTGCTCGGCGGCGGCGCGACCCTCGGCGTGGTCACCGAGCTGGAGATCGGCCTCGTGCCGGTGGCGCGGCTGTACGGCGGGGCGATCGCGTTCGACGGCCGTACGACGGACCCCGCCGCCCTGCTGCGCGGCTACGAGCAGTGGACGCGGACCCTGCCCGAGGAGCTGACCTCCTCGCTCTCCGCGCTGCTCTACCCCGACATCCCCCAACTCCCGCCGCTCCTGCGGGGCCGCTACCTGATCTCGGTGCGCGTCGCGTTCACGGGGACGCGGGCCGAGGGCGAGCAGCTGGTGGCGCCGTTGCGCGCGCTGGCTCCCGCCGTGTCGGACACGCTGCGGGAGATGCCGTACACCGAGAGCCACACCATCCACAGCGACCCCGACTTCCCGCACGCCTACTACGGGGACAGCGTGCTGCTCAGCGGCCTCGACGTCGACACGGCCGGTGAACTGCTCGCGCTGACCGGCCCCGGCGCCGACTCGATGCACGTCGTCCAGATCAACCACCTGGGCGGGGCGCTGGCGCGGCCCGCGAAGAACACGGTGCCCCACCGCGGGGCGGGCTGGCTCGTCCGCGTCCTCTCCCCGCTGGACGGCACGGACGTGGCGACCGTACGGGAGCTGCACGCGCGGGCGTTCGGGCGCGTGGCGGGACAGCGGCTGGGCCGCTCGCTGAACTTCGCGTTCGGCGGCGCCGACCGGCCCGAGGGGCTGTACGACGCGAAGACGCGGAAGAGGCTCGCCGGGCTGAAGGTCGCGTACGACCCGGCGAACCTCTTCAGGCGGAGTCACGGCGTCGGTGTCCGTTGACGGGTGGTGCAGGGGTGTTGACGTGTGCGTCGGCGGGCGGGTGCGTCAGCGGGCGGGTGCGTCAGCGGTCGAGCAGCTTCCAGGCCGTGGGCAGCGCGCCCATCGCGAGGGCGGCCTTCAGGGCGTCGCCGATCAGGAAGGGCGTGAGCCCGGCGGCGACGGCCTGGGTCAGCGACATGCCGGTCGCGGCGGCGAGGTACGGCACGCCGACCGCGTAGATGATCGCGGAGCCGAGCACCATCGTGCCCGCGGTGCGCAGCACGGAGCGGTCACCGCCCCGGCGGGCGAGGGCGCCGACCACGGTGGCGGCGAGCAGCATGCCGAGGACGTAACCCAGGGAGGGGGCCGCGACGCCCGAGCCGGCCTGCGCGAACCACGGCATGCCGGCCATGCCGACCAGCGCGTACAGCGCAAGGGAGAGGAAGCCGCGGCGGGCGCCCAGCGCGGTGCCGACGAGCAGCGCGGCGAAGGTCTGGCCGGTCACCGGCACGGGGGAGCCCGGGACGGGCACCGCGATCTGGGCCGCGACACCGGTGAGCGCGGCGCCGCCGAGCACGAGGGCGGCGTCCTTCACGCGGGACGCGGGCAGCAGGTCGGCGAGGACCTGGCCGGGACGGGGGGTGGCAGCGGCGATGCTCATCGGGGACTCCGCGGGAGGGCTGGGGCGGGTTGGGACGCGTCGACGCTATCCCAGGCGGGGGCACCCTCACAGGGGCTCCGGGTGACAACCCCGGGGCGGGGGCTTGGTGGGCTCCGGACAAAGGGCCTTCCGTACACCTCGCCGGGCGTGACGCTCGTCACTGAGGTCGGCGGGTGGGTGGCCCGTTTTGCGCGGAGGGGCGCCGCCCGGGGAGACTGTGGAGTCCCGCCAAAGTCTCCGTGACGCCGCAAGCCCGTGATCCCGTACCCGTAACGCCTTGAGCGCGTAATCCCGTAAGCCCGTGACCCCGTACGCCCGTAAGCCCGTGACCCCGAGAGCAGCGCTGAGCACCATGCACGACCCCCAGGCCTCGGCCGCTTCCTCCACCGAGCCGCTCGGCGGCGGGCTCAAGCAGCGGCATCTGACGATGCTCGGGCTCGGCGGCGTCATCGGGGCCGGGCTCTTCGTCGGGTCGGGCGCGGGGATCGCCGTCGCGGGGCCCGGGATCGTCGTCTCGTATCTGATCGCGGGCGCGCTCGCGATGTGCGTGATGCGGATGCTCGGCGAGATGTCGGCCGCGATGCCCGCGTCGGGCTCCTTCTCCGTGCACGCGGAGCGCGCGCTGGGCCGCTGGGCCGGGTTCAGCGTCGGCTGGCTGTACTGGTTCCTGCTGGTCGTCGTGCTCGCCGTGGAGGCGACCGGCGCCGCGCAGATCGCCCACGGCTGGGCGCCCGCGGTGCCGCAGTGGGCCTGGGTCCTGCTCTTCATGCTGGTCTTCACCGGCGCCAACCTCGCCGCCGTGAAGAACTTCGGCGAGTTCGAGTTCTGGTTCGCGACGCTGAAGGTCTGCGCGATCGTCGCGTTCCTGGTGCTGGGACTGCTCGCGATCTTCGGGGTGCTGCCGGACACGGACCCCGTGGGCCTCACCCACCTCAGCGGTGACGGCGGATTCCTGCCCAACGGCTGGGCGGGCGTGGTCTCCGGAGTCCTCGCCGTCGTCTTCGCCTTCGGCGGCCTGGAGGTCGTCACGATCGCGGCCGCCGAGTCCGACGACCCGGTCCGATCGGTCGCCCGCGCGGTGCGCAGCGCCGTCTACCGCATCCTCTTCTTCTACGTCGGCTCGATGCTGGTCATCGTGACGGTGCTGCCGTGGACCGCGCAGAAGGCGGGCGCCAGCCCGTACGTCACCGTCCTCGACTCGATCGGGGTGCCGTCCGCCGGGACCATCATGAACATCGTGGTGTTCGTGGCCCTGCTCTCGGCGCTCAACGCCAACCTCTACGGGTCCTCCCGGATGGTCTTCTCCCTCGCCGAACGCGGCGAGGCCCCGAAGGCCCTCCTGAAGGTGTCCGGCGGCGGGGTCCCGCGCCGCGCGGTCCTCGCCTCGGTCGCCTTCGGCTTCGTATCGGTCGTACTCAATCTGAAGTGGCCCGATTCGGTCTTCCTCTACATGCTCAACTCGGTCGGCGCGGTGCTGCTGTTCGTCTGGGCGCTGATCGCGGTGTCGCAGCTGCGACTGCGGCGACGGATCGAGCGGGAGGCCCCGGAGCGGCTGGTGCTCCGGATGTGGGCGTTCCCGTATCTGACCTGGGCGGCGCTGGTCGCGATGGCCGCCGTACTCGCCCTGATGCTGAACGACGACGGGGCGCGGCCCCAGCTGCTGTGGTCGGCGGGGGCGACGGGCGCGGTGCTGGCGGTCGCCGGGCTGCGGGAGTGGCGGGGCCGGCGGCGACCCTGACCCCGCGTGAACGCGCCGTGAACTTCTTGTGGCGGTTTCTTCACGAGGTGTAAGCGTCGTGTCCGTATACCGGTCGGTGGTTCCCTGTCAGCGGTGCCGGACTTCAGACTGTGGGCCCGCTCAACTCCCTCACGTTCCGGCTCCTCCCCCTCATGTTCCGGTTCCTGACCCGCTCCCCCTCACGTCCCGGTTCTTGATCCGCTTCCTCCCGTCCCGGTTCCCGACCCGCTCTCCCTTCCGCCCCTCCCCCGTCTCGGCTACTGAACAGGGCACGCCCATGTCTCGGACGTCCAGCTCCAAGGACGCCGCATCCGCACCCGATGCGACACCAGCACCTGATGCCGCACCCAAGGCCGACTCCCCGCTCGTCCACGGCCTCAAGCAGCGGCACCTCTCCATGATCGCCCTCGGCGGCGTGATCGGCGCCGGCCTCTTCGTGGGCTCCGGAGCGGGCATCGCCAAGGCCGGGCCCTCGATCGTCCTCGCCTACGCGATATCCGGCGCGCTCGTCATGCTCGTGATGCGCATGCTGGGCGAGATGTCGGCCGCCAACCCGGCCTCGGGCTCCTTCTCCGTGCACGCCGAACGCGCCATCGGCCCCTGGGCGGGCTTCACGGCGGGCTGGGGCTTCTGGTTCCTGCTCTGCGTCGCCGTGGGCCTGGAGGGCATCGGCGCCGCGAACATCATGGTGGGCTGGTTCCCCGGCACCCCGCAGTGGGCCTGGGTCGCCCTGTTCATGCTGGTCTTCTGCGGCGCGAACCTCACGGCCGTGAAGAACTTCGGCGAGTTCGAGTTCTGGTTCGCCGCCCTGAAGGTCGGCGCCATCGCCCTCTTCCTCGGCATCGGTGTCCTCGCGATCCTCGGCATCCTGCCCGGCTCGGACACCCCGGCCCCCGGCCTGGAGAACCTCACCGGCGAGGGCGGCTTCATGCCGAACGGCACGGACGGTCTGATCATCGGCCTCCTCGCCTCGGTGTTCGCGTACGGCGGTCTGGAGACCGTCACCATCGCCGCCGCCGAGTCCGAGAACCCGGTCAGGAGCGTCGCCAAGGCCGTACGTACGGCGATGTGGCGCATCGCCCTCTTCTACGTCGGCTCCATGCTCGTCGTCGTCACGCTGCTGCCGTGGGACAACAAGGACGTCGCCACCAAGGGCCCCTACGTCGCCACCCTCGACCACCTGGGCATCCCCGGCGCCGGGCAGATCATGAACGTCATCGTGCTGATCGCCCTGCTGTCCGCGATGAACGCCAACATCTACGGCGCCTCGCGCATGTCCTACTCCCTGATCGAGCGCGGCCAGGGCCCGAAGACGCTCGGCCGCGTGTACAGCGGCGTGCCGCGCCTCGCCGTGCTGGCCTCGTCGGTCTTCGGCTTCGGCTGCGTGCTGCTCAGCTACTGGAGCCCCGACCAGGTCTTCCCCTGGCTGCTCAACATGATCGGCGCGATGATCCTCGTCGTCTGGATCTTCATCGCCGTCTCGCAGCTCCTCCTGCGCCGCCGGACGGAGCGCGAGGAACCGCAGAAGCTCGTCGTGCGGATGTGGGCGTACCCGTTCCTGACCTGGGTGGCGCTGGCCGCGATGGCGTACATCTTCTACCTGATGACCGAGCAGCCCGACACGCGCAAGCAACTGCTCGCCACGGGGGCGCTGACGCTGTGCCTCGCCGTGATCGGTTTCATACGGCAGAAGCGGGCGGAGCGGGTGGCGGTCACGGCCGCCGAGTAGGACACGTTGTACGCGGAGGGGCCCGGGTCGATGATGACCCCGGGTCCCTTTGTCGTATCGGGGGGGCCTTCGTCGCTTCGGGGGGCCTAGGACGAAGGGCTGATCAACTTCGGGGCCTGCTGCTGTTAGCCTGCACTTGCGCATGACTTGCAATAAGAAGTAAGAAGCAGTGAGAAGCAGCAGTCGGAGGGCTCGGACCATGGCCATTTACACGCTTCCAGAACTTCCGTACGACTACGCGGCGCTCGAACCGGTCATCAACCCGCAGATCATCGAGCTGCACCACGACAAGCACCACGCCGCGTACGTGAAGGGCGCGAACGACACCCTGGAGCAGCTGGCGGAGGCGCGCGACAAGGAGACGTGGGGCGCCATCAACGGCCTGGAGAAGAACCTGGCCTTCCACCTCTCCGGCCACATCCTGCACAGCATCTACTGGCACAACATGAACAGCCCCAAGGACGGTGGCGGCGGCGAGCCGCTGGCCGCCGACGGCGTCGGTGAGCTGGCGGACGCGATCACCGAGTCCTTCGGCTCCTTCGCCAAGTTCAAGGCGCAGCTGACCAAGGCCTCGGCGACGACCCAGGGTTCGGGCTGGGGCGTCCTCGCCTACGAGCCGCTCAGCGGCCGCCTCATCGTCGAGCAGGTCTACGACCACCAGGGCAACGTCGGCCAGGGCTCCACGCCGATCCTGGTCTTCGACGCCTGGGAGCACGCCTTCTACCTCCAGTACAAGAACCAGAAGGTCGACTTCATCGAGGCCATGTGGCAGGTCGTCAACTGGCAGGACGTCGCCAAGCGCTACGAGGCCGCCAAGCAGCGGGTGAACGCCCTGCTGCTCACTCCGTGAGACATCTCCGGCGCGTGAGGCCGTCCGCCTCGTGAAACGTCCTGCCTCGTGATCGTCTTCTCAACTTTCGCCGAGGCGGGCGGATAAAGGAAAGACCCCCGTGAGGACGTGACTCACGGGGGTCTCTCTGTTGTACGGGCCTACCGGCTGTGCGGGCTTACCGGCTGTGCGGGCTTACCGGCTGTGCGGGCTTACCGGCTGTGCGGGCTTACCGGCTGTGCGCGGCGGCTCGCGGGGTCACTCGAAGTTCGGGCCCTCGGTCCGCGTCCGCTTGATCTCGTAGAAGCCCGGCGTCGAGGCGACGAGCAGCGTCCCGTCCCACAGGCGCGCCGCCGCCTCGCCCTTGGGGGCCGGGGTGACGACGGGGCCGAAGAAGGCGATCTGCTCGCCGTCGGCACCGGGGACGGCGATGACGGGCGTGCCGACGTCCTGGCCGACCTTGTCGATGCCCTCCTTGTGCGAGGCCCGCAGCTCGGCGTCGTACACGTCGGAGTCCATGTGGTCGACGAGGTCGGCGGGCAGGCCGACCTCCTCCAGAGCCGCGACGACGGCCTCACGGGTGGCGCCCTCGCCACGGTTGTGGAAGCGGGTGCCGAGCGCGGTGTAGAGCTTTCCGGTGATCTCCTCGCCGTGCTTCTGCTGGGCGGCGATGACGACCCGTACCGGGCCCCAGGCCTGGGTGGCGAGCATCTCCCGGTACTCCTCGGGCAGCTCGTCGAGCCTGTTCTCGTTCAGGACGGCGAGGCTCATCACGTGCCAGCGGACCTCGACGTCGCGGACCTTCTCCACCTCCAGCATCCAGCGCGAGGTCATCCAGGCCCAGGGGCAGAGCGGGTCGAACCAGAAGTCGACCGGGGTCTTGACGGTGTTCTCGGACATGTCTCTCCCTAGGGAATGTGTTCGGCGCCTGGGGAGGGGAACGTCGGGGGTCCGTCGGGGCATTCCCGGATGTCGGCGGCCGACGCCACATGCGAGGATCGTAGACATTCGTACGAGTCATGCGAGTCACAAGGGAGTGCCGCCCGTGCCCGGTGAGAATCTGTCCCGCGACGAGGCCCGCGAGAGGGCCGCGCTGCTGTCCGTCGAGGGCTACGAGGTCTTCCTGGACCTGCGCTCGGCGGTCGGCGACGGCGGAGGGGAGCCGCGCACGTTCCGCTCGGTGACCACGATCCGCTTCCGCGCCGAGGCGGGCACGGCGAGCTTCGCGGACCTGGTCGCGCCCAGCGTCACGGCGGTGTCCCTCAACGGCAAGGACCTGGACCCCGCCGCGGTCTTCGACGGCACCCGGATCGCGCTGGACGACCTGGCCGAGGAGAACGAACTGGTGGTGGACGCCCAGTGCGCCTACAGCCGCACCGGTGAGGGCATGCACCGCTTCGTCGACCCCGAGGACGGCGAGGTCTACCTCTACACCCAGTACGAGCCGGCGGACGCCCGCCGCGTCTTCGCCAACTTCGAGCAGCCGGACCTGAAGGCGCCCTACCGCTTCGAGGTGCGGGCCCCCGAGGGGTGGACGGTATGGTCCAACGGCGTCGGCGAACCGACCGACGGCGTATGGCGGTTCGCCGAGACGAAGCCGATCTCCACCTACATCACGGCGGTCGTGGCCGGCCCCTACCACCACGTCACCGACACCTACGAGCGCGTCCTCGACGACGGCACGCGCCTGGAGATCCCGCTCGGCGCGATGTGCCGCAAGGGCCTCGCCCCGCACTTCGACGCGGACGACGTCTTCCTCGTCACCAAGCAGGGCCTGGACTTCTTCCACGACAACTTCGACTTCCCCTACCCCTTCGGGAAGTACGACCAGGCCTTCGTGCCGGAGTACAACCTGGGCGCGATGGAGAACCCGGGCCTGGTGACGTTCCGCGAGGAGTTCATCTTCCGCGGCAAGGTGACCCAGGCGTCGTACGAGCGCCGGGCCAACGTGATCCTGCACGAAATGGCCCACATGTGGTTCGGCGACCTGGTCACCATGCGGTGGTGGGACGACCTGTGGCTCAAGGAGTCCTTCGCCGACTTCATGGGCTCCTTCTCCATGGTCGAGGCGACCCGCTTCACCAACGGCTGGATCACCTTCGCCAACAACCGCAAGGCCTGGGCCTACCGCGCCGACCAGCTGCCCTCCACGCACCCGGTCACCGCCGACATCCGCGACCTGGAGGACGCGAAGCTCAACTTCGACGGGATCACCTACGCCAAGGGCGCCTCGGTCCTCAAGCAACTCGTCGCCTACGTGGGGCGCGAGGCCTTCCTGGAGGGCGCCCGGCGCTATTTCAAGCGCCACGCGTACGGCAACACCGTGCTCGGCGACCTCCTGTCGGTCCTGGAGGAGACGTCCGGGCGCGACATGGCCTCCTGGTCGCGGGCCTGGCTCCAGACGGCGGGCGTCAACTCCCTGACGCCCCAAGCCATCTTGAACTCGGAGGGCCGGATCACGGAACTGTCCGTGCTCCAGGAAGCCGCCGAGTCCCACCCCGAACTGCGCCCGCACCGCGTGGCGGTGGGCCTGTACCGCAGGACGGCCGGCGGCGACCTGGAGCGGTACGCCCGCGCCGAGGTGGACGTCGACGGGCCGCGCACGGTCGTGGCCGAACTGGCCGGCGAAGCCGCTCCCGAGCTGATCCTCGTCAACGACGACGACCTCACCTACTGCAAGATCCGCTTCGACGAGACCTCCCTCGCCACGCTGCGGGAACACCTCGGCGACCTCACCGACCCCCTCGCCCGCGCCCTGTGCTGGTCCGCGCTGTGGAACCTCACGCGGGACGGCCTCATGCCCGCCCGCGACTTCATCGGGCTCGTGCTGCGCTTCGCCGGGCACGAGAGCGACATCGGCGTCCTGCAGATGCTGCACTCCTGGGCCAACTCCGCCCTCACGCACTACGCCGCCCCCGATTGGCGCGAGGAAGGCGGCCGGGCGCTCGCCGAAGGCGCCCTGCGGGAACTGCGGATCGCGGCGCCGGGCAGTCAGCACCAGCTGACGTGGGCGCGGTTCTTCGCGGCGGTGGCGTCGTCGCCGGCCGACCTGCAACTGCTGGAAGGGCTCCTCGCCGGCACCGCCAAGATCGACGGCCTGGAGGTCGACCAGGAGCTGCGCTGGGCCCTGCTCGGTCCGCTGACCGCGCACGGCGCCGCCGACGAGGACACCCTCGCCGCCGAACTGACCCGCGACGACACCGCTTCCGGCAAGCGGCACCACGTGCGGTGCCTGGCCGCGCGGCCCTCGGCGGCCGTCAAGGCGCAGGCATGGGCCTCCGTCGTGGAGTCGGACGCCCTGTCCAACGCGCTGGTCGAGGCAACGATCGCGGGCTTCGCGCAGCCGTCCCAGCGGGAGCTGGCGGCGCCGTACGTCTCCCAGTACTTCGACGCCATCGAGCGGGTATGGGCCGAGCGGTCCATCCAGATCGGCATGGACGTCGTGCGGGGCCTGTTCCCGCACCTCCAGGCGGACGAGGCGACACTGGCGGCGGCGGACGACTGGCTCACCGCCCACGCCTCCGCCGCGCCTGCCCTGCGCCGCCTGGTCCTGGAGTCCCGCGACGACCTGGCCCGGTCGCTGCGGGCGCAGGCGTGCGACGCGGGGGCCTAGACCGGCCGGGGGAACGGGCCTCCACCTGACCCGGGGACCGTTCCCCCACCCCGACCTGGGCGTCGCCCTGCGCCGCCGCTTCGCGGCGGGTGTCTCCCACCCACCCGCCCGTTTACCCCGGGTCGGACAGTGGAGGTAGGGGCGCGGAGCCTGGCCCCTGCGCCCTGCCCCGCCGCTACGCGGCGGATGTCTCCCGCCCATCCGCCCGTTTGCCCCGGGGCGGGCGGTGGGCGCAGGGGCGCGGAGCGGGAGCTCATCGGCAGTCGAACGCCCGTGCTTTAGGGCGGGCCTGTCCCGCTTTGTCGACGGCCTTGTAACAGCGGTTAGCGCACCGCACGGCCGAGGGAACGACCCCGGCATGAACCAGAACACCCCGCTGTCCCCGCTCCCGCTCCCCCTGCCGCACCTCCCCCACACCCACCCCCGCGTCCTCAGCACCGCCCAGCTCCGCGCACACGGCGTCTCCGCCGCCGACACCGGCGCCCGGTGCCGCCCGGGCGGCCCCTGGCAGCAGCTCCTGCCGGGCGTGTGCCTGCTGCACCCCGGCCCGCCGACCAGCGAGGAGCGGCTGCACGG
The DNA here is from genome assembly GCF_055581265.1 of Streptomyces sp. NPDC031466. Classification (NCBI taxonomy): domain Bacteria; kingdom Bacillati; phylum Actinomycetota; class Actinomycetes; order Kitasatosporales; family Streptomycetaceae; genus Streptomyces; species Streptomyces sp. NPDC031466. The sequence goes on along the minus strand of NZ_JBVIJT010000007.1, from coordinate 359,338 downwards.
CGCCCTGCTGTACGCGGGGCGCCCGCCCGCCCGCGAGGCCCCCGCCGTGCCCGCCCAGCCCGGCGCGGGCAATGCGCACGCCCCGTACGCCGACGCGATGATCACGGGCCTTGCGGCGCTCACCCTGCACCGCTTCTCGGCCGTTCCGCCGCTGCCGTCACTGGAGCGCGTCGACGTCCTGGTGCCCCGCACCCGTCGGCTGCGCTCCGTCGGGTTCGTCCGGCTGGTGCGCGGCGCCGCGCTGCCGACGCCGCAGCAGATCACGGGGGTCCCGGTGGCCCCGGTGCCGCGCGCCCTCGCCGACGCGGTGGCGCAGCTCACCGACGCCGGTTCGGTGCGCCGGCTGCTCACCGAAGCGGTGCGCGGCGGCCACTGCGAGCCGGCGGCCGTCGTCGCAGAGCTGCGCGCCGCCCGGCTGCTGGCGCTGCCGCACGTCGTGGACGCCGCGGACTCGCTGCTCGCCGAGGGGCGGGCCATCGCGGAGGACCGGCTGTACCGGATGGTCGCGGAGCACGGCCTGCCCGATCCGCTGTGGAACGTCGAGCTGCGGCTGCCCGGCGGTCCGCACCTCGGCGGCGTCGACGCCTACTGGCCGGAGCAGGCCGTCGCGGTGGAGCTGGACGCCCGGCCGCCCCGGCAGGGCCTGCGTCAGGACGACGAGACCCTGTGGTCCGCATACGCCCGCAAGCGCGAGCATTTGGAGCGGCTCGGCATCACCGTCGTACACCTCACCCCCAAGAAGCTGCGGGACGCGGCGGAGCAGCAGGCGACCGTCGTGCGCACCGCGCTGATGGCGTCGGACGACCGGGAGCCGGCGGCGTATGTCGTGGCGCTGCCCCGCTAGTGGCCGGCCGGCCCCGCCCGCGCGGTTCCGGGCCGGCTCAGCGCTTCTTCAGGACCAGCTCCGTGTTCCGGTCCCCCGCCTCGCCGCCCAGCGCGGGCTTCGCGCCCGGCGCGTTGAAGGACAGTTCGCGGTAGAGCGCGGCGAGGCCGGTCTGGGAGAGGTCGGTGAAGTCGGTGCGGTGCGGGGCGGCGGATTCGATGAGGGTGGTGAACAGGGAGAGGGTGCCGTCGTGGTTGTCGGTGACCTCCACGACCCGCGCGAGCTGCGGGAAGTCGATGTGCGAGGCGGTGGAGACCTCCCAGAACGCGCCGTGCGGGGTGCGGTGCGGGGTGATCGCGTTCTTGTGGCTGTGGCCGTTGACCCAGGCGAGCACCGAACGGTGGCGGCCGAGCAGCGCGCGGATCTCCTCGCCGCCGTGCCGGGCCTCGCCGGGCCGTGCCGGGTCATGGCGGAGGTTGCGCATGGTCCTGCTGGTGTGGTGGCTGAAGACGACGACGTACGAGGGTCCGCCCTGGCGCCGCTCGGCGGCGGCCAGCTCGCGTTCCAGCCAGCGCAGTTGAGCGGTGCCGAGGGAACCTTCGTAGTGGCCGGCGGGGTCGGTGCTGTCGAGGCTGATGCCCAGCACGTCGTCGCTGATGCGGAAGGAGTAGTACTGGGTGCCCGAGGCGAGGTTCTCCCGCGTGTAGCCGTGACCGACGGGGCCCGGGCCCGTGTGGGCGGGGTCGAGGTGCGCGCGGACGTACTCGGCGGGGGTGAAGGGCGCCCGTGACGCGTCCGGCGTGATGGACCGCATGCGCCGCGCCTCGCTCCTCAACAGCTCCTTGAAGTGGACGCCCTTGGGGTCGCGCCCCTTCTTCACGGCCTGCCACAGGGCGGCGCCCCGCGTCTCGTCCAGGGACATCAGTTTCCTGCCGCCGACGGCGAACTCGGTGAGGTAGGGGTCATGAGGCGCCCAGCAGCCGCCGGGCAGCGCGTCGTGGTTGCCGACCGTGGAGTACCAGGGCAGGCCGAGGCCGGGGCTGTTGACCTCGCGGACGGCGGCGTCGAGGAAGCCGGGCAGGCGCGGGAAGCCGAGCGCCTTGTCGGCGTCGCGCAGGGCGCCGTCCGGATGCCAGTACAGCTTGAGGCCGCTGTCCTGCACGCCTTCGTAGCGGCGCGGGTCCCCGGTGTTGGGGGTGATGCGGCCGCCGCTCATCACCTTGAGGTACCAGTCGAGTTCGGCGCGGGAGTTGTTGTCGGTGTTGTCGCCGGTCGTCACCACGCAGTGCAGGGGGGCGCCGGTGGCGGGGGCGCCGCGCAGGGCGTTGACGCGCTCGACCAGGGAGACCGCGCCGGCCACCGAGAGGGACTCGTGGGGCCGCCAGGCACTGGCCGTCCGGGCGCGCAGGTACTCGTAGCGCAGGGGGTGTTGGACGTCCACGAGGTGCAGGTCGGTGAATTGCACGAAGGCGGCGAGCGGGGTGCGCCGGTTCTCGCGCCCCGCCTTCGCCGCCGCGAGGTCGCCGCGCACCACCCGCGGCCAGCCGGGCCCGTCACCGAGCCTGCGGTAGCCGGACGTGCCGCGCGGGGCGGCGGCGGTGAGCAGGGTGGTGCCGGCCTTGTAGGGCGCGAGGGGCGCGGCGGAGGCCTGCCGGGAGCGGGGCACGGTGACCCGCCCGGCGGGTGCGGCGTTGCCGGAGCCCGCGCCGGGGCCCAGCGCGTGGCCGATGCCGGCGGCGAGCGTGACCGCTCCGGTGGCGGCGAGAAGGGCACGGCGGTCGAGGCGCCCGACGGCGCCGGCCGTGGCCGAGGCGAGACCCGCGGCGGCCGTGGCGGTTGCGGTGGCGACAGAGCGTGTGCGCGGCATGGCGCGGTCTCCCCGAGTGCGAACGCGTCGGCAGTGGTCGCGGGCGCCGGGGCCGGGTCGGCCCGCGAACTTCCCGCTCATACCGGATCGTTGGCATCGGCGGTGACCTGTGCGTGAACGCGGGCGCAACGGCCGACGCAGATCACCGTACGTGGATCACCGGGCACCCTGCGCGGTCACCCACCTCTTTCCGGGGAGAGAGGAGGCGCTCACTCCCCGTTCACCTTCCGGGGAAGGCAAGGCCCGTCAAGGGCTCACCGGCCCGGGGTCGGCGGCGCGGGCGATGTGCCCGTCGGCGGGGCGGGTGCGCCACATCTCCAGGCCGATGTCGACGAGTCCGACGCGGTCGAGGTCCGGCACGGCCTCCAGGGGGTGCCAGGCCGCGAGGTCCGTGGAGCCGTCGGTCTCGTGGCGCAGCTCGCCGCCGGTGATCCGCCCCTCGTACAGGAGCCGCAGCCCGTGGAAGTCGGCGACGGCGCCGAGCCTGCGCGGGTAGCGGCGGCGCAGGGAGTCCACGCCGAGGAGCGTGACCGGTTCGACCACGTACCCCGTCTCCTCGTCGGCCTCGCGGATCACCGTGTCGTACGGGTCCTCGCCGTGGTCCATGCCGCCTCCGGGCAGCGTCCAGCGTTTGCTGCCGTCGCCCGCCACCCAGCGGGCGAGCAGCACTTGTCCGTCGCGTACGCATACGGCGTAGGCCGCCACCCTGAGTTCCTTGTGCACAGACCGACGCTAGTGCCCCGGGCCCGGATTGGCAGGGGGGTACTCCGGGCCGGACCAGCTCCAGGGGCTCGCGGCGGGGGTCTCGACGGCCTCCCGCCACTGGGCGCGGTCGCCCGAGGTCCAGGACGCCTGCCGAGAGCCCCGGACGAGAAGCGGCCGGAAAAGTTCCGGCGCAAGTCCGCCTATACGCCGCCTTGTCCTCGATGGCGTATGGCGGAATTACGCCATGCCCTGATCACGGCTCGGACAACTCTCCCCAAACGGCGGCCCTTACGTAAGGCTGAGCGGTCATCCGGTCCCGAATTCCGGACCGAATCGAAAACCCTCCTCCCGACTTACGTACAGGGATGCCGATGCCCAGATCCAGTTCCAGCGCGAGACCCGCGGTCACCGGACGCGCGGCCCGCCTCGCGATAGCCGTCGGCCTGACCGCCGCGCTCTGCGCCACCGGGATACCCGCGGCCCTCGCGGCCACCGGTGACACCCCCGCGGACCCGACCGACGTCCCGAGGTCCGCGGCCGGCAAGCTCGGCGCCGCCGACGCCGACCTGCTCGCCGAGGCCAAGGCGGACGGCGACAAGACCGTCACGATGATGGTCGCCACCGCGCCCGGCGCCACCGAGCAGGTCGCCGACCGGCTCGACGCCGTCAAGGGCGGCTCGGTCGGCCGCACCTACGACAAGCTCGGTTACGTCCGCGCGACCGTGCCGACCGGCAGGGCCGACGCCGCGATCAAGTCCGCCGCCGCCCTGTCGTCCGTGCACGCCATCGACCTGCGGCACGAGATAGAACTGGACGACCCGACGCCCGCCGCCGACCGCGCCAAGGGCGCGAAGTCCGCAGCGCGGGGCACGTACCCGGGTCCGGGCAAGGACACCCCGGCGAAGAACCCGTACAACCCGTCCGCCGAGACGGGCGCCGTCGACTTCGTGAAGAAGCACCCGAAGGCCGACGGCCGCGGCATCACCATCGGCGTCCTCGACTCCGGCATCGACCTCGGCCACCCGGCACTGCGGAAGACCACCACCGGCGAGCGCAAGATCACCGACTGGGTGACCGCGACCGACCCGATCGTGGACGCGGACGGCACCTGGCGCCGCATGACCAACCCCGTCACCGGCCCGGTCTTCACCTGGGACGGCGAGACGTGGAAAGCCCCCGCGGGCTCCTTCCAGGTCAACCGCTTCCGCGAGGCGGCCACCGTCGGCGGCGACGCGAACGGCGACATCAACCGCGACGGCGACACCACCGACAGCTGGGGCGTCCTGTACGACCCGGCGGCCGGCACCGTCCGCGTCGACCTGGACGACGACAACGACTTCACCGACGACGAGACGATGAAGCCGTACAAGGAGGACCACCAGGTCGCCTACTTCGGCAAGGACGACCCGGCGACCGACGTGGCCGAGCGCGTCCCCTTCGTCGTCGAGATCCGCAAGGACGTCCCCACCGACCCCTACGGCGGCGACTGGGTCGGCAAGAAGGCCGACTTCGTCAACATCGGCGTCATCGAGTCCGAGCACGGCACGCACGTCGCAGGCATCACCGCGGCCAACGGCCTGTTCGGCGGCAAGATGAACGGCGCCGCTCCCGGCGCCAAGCTGGTCTCCTCGCGCGCCTGCACCTGGAGCGGCGGCTGCACCAACGTCGCCCTGACCGAGGGCATGATCGACCTCGTCACCGAGCGCGGCGTCGACATCGTCAACATGTCGATCGGCGGCCTGCCCGCCCTCAACGACGGCAACAACGCGCGCGCCGAGCTGTACACGCGCCTCATCGACACCTACGGCGTGCAGCTGGTGATCTCCGCCGGCAACTCCGGCCCCGGCGCCAACACCATCGGCGACCCGGGCCTGGCCGACAAGGTCATCTCGGTCGGCGCCGCCATCTCCAAGGAGACGTGGGCCGCCAACTACGGCTCCGCCGTGGAGAAGAAGTACGCGATGATGAACTTCTCCTCGCGCGGCCCGCGCGAGGACGGCGGCTTCACGCCGGTCATCTCGGCGCCCGGCTCGGCCATCAACACCACGCAGACCTGGCTGCCGGGCTCCCCGGTCGCCGAGGCCGGCTACAAGCTCCCGGCCGGCTACTCCATGCTCCAGGGCACCTCGATGGCCTCCCCGCAGGCCGCCGGCGCCTCGGCGCTGCTGCTCTCCGCCGCCAAGCGCGAGAAGATCGACCTGACCCCGGCCAAGCTGCGCACCGCGCTCACCTCCACCGCCGACCGCATCCGCGGCGAGCAGGCGTACGCCCAGGGCAGCGGCCTGATCAACGTGGTCGACGCCTGGAACGCCGTCGAGGACGGCGCCAAGGCGCACACGTACACGGTGCAGGCCCCGGTCGACACCGCCCTGGAGCAGGAGCTGAAGAAGCCCGGCACCGGCATCTACGACCGTGAGGGCGGCCTGAAGGCCGGCCAGAAGCGCACGTACGACGTCACGATCACCCGCACCTCGGGCCCGGACCGCGCACTGCGCCACGAGCTGGACCTGGTCAACAACCACGAGGGCACCTTCGAGCTGCTCGGCGACGACGACGTGTCGCTGCCGCTGAACAAGCCGGTCACCGTCAAGGTCCGCGCGAAGGCCAAGTCGGCCGGTCTGCACAGCGCCATCCTCACCGTCGACGACGAGCGCACCGAGGGCGTCGACCGGCAGATCATGTCGACGGTCGTCGTCTCGACGCCGCTCGCCGAGCCGTCGTACACGTACAAGGCGGCCGGCACGGTGCAGCGCAACAGCACCACGTCGTACTTCGTCACCGTCCCCAAGGGCGTCAAGACCCTGGAGGTCGCCCTCGGCGGCCTGAAGGGCAAGAGCCAGACGCGGTTCCTCGCCGTGCACCCCTACGGTGTCCCGGTCGACTCGACGTCGTCGCTCGTCTGCTACCCGAACTACGAGAACCCGGCCAACACCTGCCGCCCCGACCTGCGCTCCTACCCGGAGCCGCAGGCCGGTGTCTGGGAGATCGAGGTCGAGTCGCGCCGCACCTCGCCGCTGCTCGACAACCCCTACGAGCTGAAGGTCTCCGCGCTCGGCGTCGACTTCGACCCGGCCGTGCAGACGCTCCCCGAGGCCAAGGTCGGCACCCCGGCGCCGGTCACCTGGAAGGCCACGAACCGCTTCGCGGCCATCGACGGCAAGCTCAAGGGCGGCTCGCTCGGCTCCTCCAAGTCGGCGCGGCCCACGATCGCCCAGGGCGCCACGCAGACCAGCACGGTCGTCGTGCCCGAGGGCGCCGAGCGGCTCGACGTCGTCATCGGCTCGCCCGCGGACATCGCCGCCGACCTGGACCTGAGCGTCAAGAAGGACGGCAAGGTCGTCGGTTCGTCCGCGGAGGGCGACTCCGAGGAGTCCGTGAGCCTCGCGAAGCCCGCCGCCGGCACGTACACGATCGAGGTCGTGGGCTACTCGGTGCCGACCGGCTCGACCGCCTACGACTACCGAGACGTGTTCTTCTCCGACGCGCTCGGCAAGGTCACGGTCGACGAGGCCAAGACCGTGCAGCTCGGCACCGGTGCCTCCGCGCAGGTCGAGGCCAAGGTCGAGGCGAAGGCCCCGGCCGCCGAGGGCCGTGAGCTGTTCGGCGAGGTGTCCCTGCTGAACGCCGGCGGTACGGTCGCCGGCGACGGCAGCGTGAAGATCGAGAAGGTCACGCCGTAACGGTGACCTGAAGTGCCGGGACGGTGTCCCGGTCGGAGGAAACAGCGCCGGGTGGGCTCGTACGAGTCCGCCCGGCGTTTTCCGTCGGCCGGGCCCCGGAGTGCGGCGTCCCGGCGTGCGGCGTCCCGGAGCATGGCCCCCCGGAATGTGGCGTCCCGGAGTGTGGCGTCCCGCACCTCGGACAATGGATTGGACAAGCCGGGCCCGGACAGACGCATGATGGAGCCACCCCCCACAGACCGGCCGAGTTCACGAGGCCGCACGCACATACGGAGGAAGTCCCTGTGAAGGTCGGAATCGTCGGAGCCACCGGTCAGGTCGGCAAGGTCATGCGCAAGATCCTCGTGGAGCGCGGGTTCCCCGTCGACGAGCTGCGCCTGTTCGCCTCGGCCCGCAGCGCCGGCACGGTCGTGGACGGCGTGACCGTCGAGGACGCCTCCACCGCCGACTACACCGGCCTGGACATCGTGCTGTTCTCCGCCGGCGGCGCCACCTCCAAGGCCCTCGCCGAGAAGGTCGCCTCGCAGGGCGCCGTCGTGATCGACAACTCCTCCGCCTGGCGCATGGACCCCGAGGTCCCCCTCGTCGTCTCCGAGGTCAACCCGCACGCGGTGGCGAACCGCCCCAAGGGCATCATCGCCAACCCGAACTGCACGACGATGGCCGCCATGCCCGTCCTCAAGCCGCTGCACGCCGAGGCGGGCCTCGAAGCGCTGGTCGTCGCCACCTACCAGGCGGTGTCCGGCTCCGGTCTCGCCGGGGTGGACGAGCTGTTCGAGCAGATCAAGAAGGTCGGCGAGGACGCCCCGAAGCTCACGCACGACGGCTCGGCGGTCGACTTCCCCGAGCCGGACAAGTACGTCGCGCCCATCGCGTACAACGTCCTGCCGATGGCGGGCTCCATCGTCGACGACGGTCTGAACGAGACCGACGAGGAGCAGAAGCTGCGCAACGAATCCCGCAAGATCCTGGAGATCCCGGAGCTGAAGGTCTCCGGCACGTGCGTGCGCGTGCCCGTCTTCACGGGCCACTCCCTCCAGGTCAACGCCCGCTTCGCCCGTCCGCTGAGCCCCGAGCGCGCCACCGAGCTGCTCTCGCAGGCCGAGGGCGTCGTCGTCACCGACGTGCCGACGCCGCTGGTCGCCGCCGGCAAGGACGACTCGTTCGTGGGCCGCGTCCGCAAGGACGAGACCGTCGAGAACGGCCTCGCGTTCTTCATCTCCGACGACAACCTCCGCAAGGGCGCGGCGCTGAACGCCGTGCAGATCGCGGAGCTGGTCGCGGCCGAGCTCAAGGGCTGATCCGGCCCCCGGCCCGGCAGGGGCGGTCACCCTTCGCGGGTGGCCGCCCCTTTCGCGCACGCCACGGCCACCAGCGCGAGCCCGGCCAGGCCGCCGCCCAGCCACAGCACGTCACCGGCCCCGCGGCTGTCCGCGACCCGGCCGCCGGCGAACGCGCCGAGCGCGATCGCCATGTTGAACACCCCGGCGAAGAGCGCGGAGGCCGCCTCGCGGGCGTGCGGGGCCGCCGCCATCACCCAGTTCTGGGCCGAGACCGACACCCCGCCGTACGCCAGGCCCCACGCCACCAGCAGCGCCGCCGACGCGGCGGGCGAGCCGCCCGCGGGGACGAGCAGGAGCACCACCGCGCCGAGGCCCGCGCAGACGGCGAGCAGCGCCCTGCGCGGGTCGCGGGCCGCGACGGCGCCGGCCGCGAAGGTGCCGACGACGCCGGCCGTCCCGTAGCCGAGGAGCAGCCCGCTGATCGAGCCCGCGCCGATGCCCGGCACCCGCTCCAGGACGGGCCGTACGTAGGTGTACGCGGCGAAGTGGCCGGTGACCAGGAGCGTCACGGCGAGCAGTCCGGCCCGCAGCGGCCCGCGGCGCAGCAGCCGCGCGAAGGCGCCGAGCCGGACGCCCGCGTCGGCGGGCAGCGGCGGCAGGACCGCGGCGAGCAGCGCGGTGACGGCCAGGGCGAGCGCGGCGAGGGCCGCGAAGCCCCAGCGCCAGCCGGCCAGTTCACCGAGGAGCGTGCCCGCGGGGACGCCGAGCACGGACGCCACGGCGATCCCGCTGAAGATCACCGCGGTGGCCCGCCCGGCGGCCGCCTCCTCGCGCACCAGCCTGACGCCGAGCCCCGCCGCGACGGCCCACACGCCGCCGATGCAGACGCCCACCAGGACGCGCGCGGCGAGCAGGACCCCGAAGCCCGGGGCGAGCGCGGAGAGGAGGTTGGCGCCGGCGAGCAGCGCCATCAGCGCGCACAGCACCGCCCGCCGGTCCGCGCGCCGCACGGCGACGGGCAGCAGCAGGGCGGCGAGCGCCGCGACGAGGCCGGGCAGGGTGACGGTGAGGCCGGCGGTGCCGTCCGAGACGCCGAGCCCCGCGCCGACGGAGGTGAGGAGGCCGACGGGGAGCATCTCCGTGGTGACGACGGAGAAGGTGGCGGTGGCGACGGCGAGGACGGCGAGGAACCCGGCCGACCGGGGCGACGCGCCGCCGCGCGCGGGGATTCGAGTGCTCTGGAACATGGCATCCACCCTGTGGCGCGGCGGGGCGGGGAACAACGCCGACGACCTCATCCTTGTATGAGCCAGACTCATCGATCCTGGGCGAGTGCGGGGCACACAGGGGGGCGCGGACGTGAACGGGCTGGAAATCCGGGAGCTCGAATGCTTCCTCGTGCTCGCCGAGGAGCTGCACTTCGGGCGGACCGGCGAGCGGCTGTACGTCTCGCAGAGCCGCGTCAGCCAGCTGCTCGCCGCCCTGGAGCGCAGGATCGGCGCCCGGCTCGTGGAGCGCACGAGCCGCCGGGTCGGTCTGACCCCGCTCGGCGAGCGGTTCCTCGCCGAACTGCGTCCCTCCTACGACGAGTTGACCGCGTCCGTCGAACGGGCGAGGGTGGCGGCGCGGGGCGTCGAGGGCACGCTGCGGATCGGCTTCCAGGGGACGGCGGACGCCCGCCTGACGGGGGCGATCACCGGCTTCCAGGAACGGCACCCCGGCTGCGTGACGGAGATCGTGGAGATCCCCTTCGCCGACCCGTTCGGGGCGGTGCGCCGCGGTGAGGTGGACGCGGCGATCGTCCTGCTGCCGGTCGCCGAACCCGATCTGGTCCTCGGCCCGGTCCTCGCCGGTGAGCGGCAGACCGTCGCCGTCTCGGTGCGGCACGCGTTCGCGGGGCGGGACGTGCTGAGCGCGGCGGAGCTGAAGGACACCCCGCTGATCGTGGCGGCGGCGCCGGCGCCCGCGTACTGGCGCACGGCGCACGCCCCCTCGGACGTCCCCGCGCCCGAGGTCCGCACGCTCCAGGAAGGGTTGACGCTCGTGGCGGCGGACCGGGGCGCGATGCTGCTGTGCCGTCCCACGGCGGAGTACCACGGCCGCAGGGACGTCGCCTTCGTGCCGGTCGAGGGCCTGCCGGACTCGGTGCTCGGGATGGTGTGGCACCGGGACGGGGAGACGGGCCGGGTCAGGGAGTTCGCGCGGACGCTGGCGGAGGCGGCGGGGCCGCCGGCGTGAACCGGCGAGGTCTTGCCGCCCCGGCGTCAGACCTCCGCACGTCCCGTGCCGCCGCCCGCCCCGTGCTCCTCTCTGCGCACCTCGAAGTGGAAGCAGCCGTACTCCACGGCGCGTACGTGCACCAGGGCGACCTCCGGGTCGGCGAAGGCCTCCTCGAACGCGGCGTCGAACCCCCGCGTCCCCTCCTCGGGGATCTCCAGCAGCCGTCCGCCCACGATGTGGCCCCGCGCGCTGTACCGGCGGACCGTCCGCAGGGCCCCGACCCGGGAGAACGGGTACTCCGTACGCTCCCGGGCGGGCCCCTCGCAGGGCTCGGCGTGGAGGAAGACGGGCCCCTGCTCGTCGTAGGCCCCGGGGTCCACCCCACGCCCGGCGGCCCAGCGCCGCAACGGCGCGTACGACACGAGCGCGACGCGCTCGCCGGGGGCGACCGGCCGCAGACAGCACCGCAACGGATCGCCGCCCTCCGGGTCGACGTACGACACGCAGGGCCGCCCGGCGTCGTCGACGACCCGCAGCTCCGCGAGGGCGTCCGGGGGAATGGGCAGCGGGGTGTAGGTGGTGGTCATGGGTCGAGCGTGACGCGGGGGGAGGGTCACCGGCTGGCGGAATCCGGACGTCGCGTTGAGGGCCGATGTATCAGCCCGTCCGGCGTTTGAGGACGAACCCGGCGAAGCCGGTGATCCACCGAGCCGAACAGGGCCGAGCAGGACCGTACAGGCTCAAGCACCGCACCGCTCAAGGCCAGGGGCCGGCCCCCGTCGTGGTGCGGTACGCCGCCCCCAGTGCCGCCAGCTCCTCCGGGGTCAGCACGTCCTCCACCCGCTCGAAGCCGTCCGGCGCCCGCTCCGCGACCGTCTGCAGGACCCGGTCCACCGGCATGTCGCGGTGGGCGAGGACGATCGCGTTGACGGCGTCCGTGCGCACCTCCTCGTAGGCCCGCAGCCCCGCCTCCCGGTCCGGCGAGGCGTACGCGAGGCAGCGGGCGAGGACGCGGGCGTCGAGGATCGCCTGCGAGCCGCCGTTGGAGCCCACCGGGTACATGGGGTGCGCCGCGTCCCCGAGCAGCGTGACGGGCCCGCGGCCCCAGCGGGCCAGCGGATCCCTGTCCACCATGGGGTACTCCAGGATGTGCCGGGTCGCGGCGAGCAGCGCGGGCACGTCGAGGTCGCCGATGCGCCACCCCGCGTAGTGCGGCAGGACGTCCGAGAGCCGCCCCGAGCGGTTCCAGTCGGCGGGCCCCGCCATCGCGTGCCGGTGCGCCCGCGGGAACCGCACCTCCGCCACCCAGTTGAGCAGCGCCGCGCCCCGCTCCTGGGCCGGCCGCGAGATCGGGTAGACGACGAGTTTGGCGGCGGCGTTGCAGCCCGCCACCACGACGGTCCGCCCGCCGAGCACCGGGTGCCACTCGACGACGCCGCGCCACATCCGGATGCCGTTCCACAAGGGTGGCCCCTCGCCCGGGTGCAGCATGGCCCGTACGGTCGAGTGCAGGCCGTCCGCCCCGACGAGAACCCGCGCCCGCACCGCGTGCTCCCGGCCGCGCGCCACGTCCCGCAGGATGACCCGCAGCGCGGGGCCCTCGCGTTCGGCGAGGCGGGCGAAGGCGGTGCCGGTGCGCACCGCCCCTTCGCCGAGCCGTTCGCGCACCGCGGTGAGCAGGAGGTGGTGCAGGGCGCCGCGATGGAGGGAGTACTGCGGCCACGGCCGGCCGTGCGCGGGGCCGCGCGGCTCGCCCCAGATGCGGTTGCCGTGCCGGTCGAAGTGGACCAGGGCCCTGGGCGCCACCGCGGTGGCGGCGAGCGCGTCGCCGAGGCCCAGGTCGGTCAGCTCGCGCACGGCGTGCGGCAGCAGGTTGATGCCCACACCGGCCGGGCGCAGTTCGTCGGCGGCGTCCACCACGCGTACGCCGATGCCCTCCGCGTGCAGGCTGAGCGCGGCGGTGAGCCCGCCGATGCCCGCGCCCGCCACCAGTACGTCGATCATGGCCGACGCGCGGCCGGTCCCGCACGGCCCGGCCCCTCCCTGCCCAGCATGTCCCACATCCCCCTGTGGTCCGGCGATCCCGGCGGCCGCGGGCCGTGGTCGGCGGCCTGTCCGGGCCGGGCCGGTCGCGCGGAGCGTAGCGGCACGGCGGCGGTAGAACAATGGGCCGCGCGGACGTGCGAACGCGCATGGAAGGATGGCCGGAAACACCACAAGTGGCACCCCCCGAATGACCTGACCCATCGTCTGAACGACCACTCGTCGTACCCGAGGAGATGACCGCGTGCCCGGCACCAATCTGACCCGCGAAGAGGCGCAGCAGCGGGCGAAGCTGCTGACCGTTGACTCGTACGAGATCGAGCTGGATCTCTCCGGAGCGCAGGAGGGCGGCACCTTCCGGTCCGTGACCACGGTGCGCTTCGACTCCGCCGAGGCGGGCGCGGAGACCTTCATCGACCTGGTGGCCCCCGCGGTCCACGAGGCCGTCCTGAACGGGCACGCGCTGGACGTGGCCGCGGTGTTCCGCGACTCGCGCATCGCGCTGAAGCACCTGGCGGCGGGCCCCAACGAGCTGCGGGTCGTCGCCGACTGCGACTACACCAACACCGGCGAGGGCCTGCACCGCTTCGTCGACCCCGTCGACCAGCAGGCCTACCTCTACACGCAGTTCGAGGTGCCGGACGCGCGGCGCGTCTTCGCGAGCTTCGAGCAGCCGGACCTGAAGGCGACGTTCCGGTTCACCGTGAAGGCGCCGAGCGGCTGGACGGTCATCTCCAACTCGCCGACGCCCGAGCCCAAGGACGACATCTGGAGCTTCGAGCCGACGCCGCGCATCTCCTCGTACATCACGGCCCTGATCGTCGGCCCGTACCACTCGGTGCACTCCTCCTACGAGGGCCGGGACGGCCAGTCGGTGCCGCTCGGCATCTACTGCCGGCCCTCGCTCGCCGAATTCCTCGACGCGGACGCGATCTTCGAGGTGACGCGGCAGGGCTTCGACTGGTTCCAGGAGAAGTTCGACTTCGCGTACCCGTTCGCCAAGTACGACCAGCTCTTCGTGCCGGAGTTCAACGCGGGCGCGATGGAGAACGCGGGCGCGGTCACCATCCGCGACCAGTACGTGTTCCGTTCGAAGGTGACGGACGCGGCGTACGAGGTGCGCGCCGAGACCATCCTCCACGAGCTGGCCCACATGTGGTTCGGCGACCTGGTGACCATGGAGTGGTGGAACGACCTCTGGCTCAACGAGTCGTTCGCGACCTACACGTCCATCGCCTGCCAGGCGTACGCGGAGGGCTCGCGCTGGCCGCACTCGTGGACGACGTTCGCCAACTCCATGAAGACGTGGGCGTACCGCCAGGACCAGCTGCCGTCCACGCACCCGATCATGGCGGACATCCGCGACCTGGACGACGTGCTGGTCAACTTCGACGGCATCACGTACGCCAAGGGCGCGAGCGTCCTCAAGCAGCTCGTCGCGTACGTCGGCATGGACGAGTTCTTCCAGGGCGTGCAGGCGTACTTCAAGCGGCACGCGTTCGGCAACACGCGCCTGTCCGACCTGCTCGGCGCGTTGGAGGAGACCAGCGGGCGCGACCTGAAGACGTGGTCGAAGAAGTGGCTGGAGACGGCCGGCATCAACGTGCTGCGCCCGGTCGTGGACGTCGACACGCGGGGCGTCATCACGTCCTTCGCCGTCAAGCAGGAGGCGCCGGCGCTGCCCGCCGGGGCGAAGGGCGAGCCGACCCTGCGCCCGCACCGGATCGCGATCGGCCTCTACGACCTGGACGAGGCGTCCGGCAAGCTGGTCCGCACCGACCGCGTGGAACTGGACGTCGACGGTGAACTGACGGCGGTCGACGCGCTGGTGGGCAAGCACCGCCCGGCGGTCATCCTGCTCAACGACGACGACCTCTCCTACGCGAAGGTCCGCCTGGACGCCGAGTCCCTGGCGTTCGTCACCGAGCACATCGGCGACTTCGAGGCGTCGCTGCCGCGCGCCCTGTGCTGGGCCTCCGCCTGGGACATGACGCGCGACGCGGAACTCCCGACGCGGGACTACCTCTCCCTGGTCCTCTCCGGCATCGGCAAGGAGTCCGACATCGGCGTCGTGCAGTCGCTGCACCGCCAGGTGAAGCTGGCGCTCGACCTGTACGCGGCGCCGGCCCGCCGCGAGGAGGCGCTGACCCGCTGGACCGAGGCGACCCTGACGCACCTGCGCGCGGCCGAGCCGGGCAGCGACCACCAGCTGGCGTGGGCGCGGGCCTTCGCGGCGACCGCCCGCACGGACGCCGAACTCTCGCTCCTGGAGCGGCTGCTCGACGGCACGGAGTCCCTGGACGGCCTGGCCGTGGACACGGAACTGCGCTGGGCGTTCGTGGGGCGGCTCGCGGCGACCGGCCGCCTCGACGAGGCGGGGATCGGGGCGGAACTGGAGCGCGACAAGACCGCCGCGGGCGAGCGGCACGCGGCGTCCGCGCGGGCGGCCCTGCCGACGCCCGAGGCCAAGGCCGCGGCGTGGGCCTCCGTCGTGGAGTCCGACTCCCTGCCCAACGCCATCCAGGAAGCGGTGATCGGCGGCTTCGTCCAGACCGACCAGCGCGAACTCCTCGCCCCCTACGCGGAGAAGTTCTTCGGCGCGGTCAAGGAGGCGTGGGACTCCCGCTCCCACGAGATGGCCCAGCAGATCGCCGTCGGCCTCTACCCCTCACTCCAGGTCTCCCGCGCCACCCTGGACGCCACGGACGCCTGGCTCACCACGGCGAACCCCTCGGCGGCCCTGCGCCGCCTGATCACGGAGTCCCGGGCGGGGGTGGAGCGGGCGCTTCGGGCACGGGACGCCGACGGGGCCCTCTGACCGGGCGGGGGACCTGCCGGCCTGCCGCTCGGGCCGGCGGGGGTCCCCCTGACGGGGCGTGGGTGACTGGGGTCTGCCTGGCGGGTGGACGGTGTTCGGGTGTCCGGGGGGGGGGTGCTCATCGGCTTCGGCTGCGGGCCGCTCACCCGGATCCGCCGCTTCGCGGCGGTCCCTCTCCCACCCACCCACCCGTTACCCCGCATCACCGGGCACCGCACCGGCCGACCAGCTGAGGCGCCGCCCCGCACAGGCCACACGCCCACCTCTCGACGCCGAGCCACGGGTGGGCGGGTGGGAAATGTCCGCGCGCAGCGCGGGACAGGGCACAGGCACACCGGCCCGCAGAGGCCACACGCCCACCTTTCGAGGCGGCTCTGCGGGCGGGTGGGTGGCAGACGTCCGCGCGCAGCGCGGGACAGGGCACAGGCACACCGGCCCGCAGAGGCCACACGCCCACCTCTCGACGCCGAGCCACGGGTGGGCGGGTGGGAGACGTCCGCGCGCAGCGCGGGACAGGGGGGCACTGCCGCGAGGGGCTCCCCCTCGGCGCCGAGCCGCGAGGCAGGCGGCGGTACGGCCACCCCGGAAGCGCCGAGCCCCCCGCAGGGGCCGGCTCCCTCACCCCAGGGCAAACCGCCCAGGCACCACCGCACGCAACGCACACAGGACCCGAGAGACGGCCGCCCCACCGGCGGCCCCCCTCCGCACCGCGGCCACCACATGCCGCCGAGGCCGGTCCACCGCGAGCTCCCGCATGACGACCCCGTCCCGCCGCACCGCCGCCATCCGCGGGACCAGCGCCACGCCCATCCCCGCCTCCACCATTGCGAGGATCGCCGTCCAGCCGGACGCCGAATGCGCCTGTTCCGGGGTGAAACCGGCGCCTTCGCACGCCGCTCGGGTGATCTCCGACCAGGGGCCGCTGCCGCCGAAGATCCACGGTTCCGTGGCCAGGTCCGCCAGCCGTAGGCCGGCGGCGGCCGCCAGCGGGTGGTCGCCGGGCAGGGCCAGGTCCAGGGGGTCGGCGACGAGGGACTCGCGGGTGAAGCGGGGGTCCGCGTCGGGTGAGGCCGGTGCCTGTACCGCGAGGGACAGGGCCACGTCGACCTCGCCGGCGGCGAGAAGCTCGTACGCCTCCGCGGCCTCGGTCTCCCGTACCCGTACGGAGATGCCGGGCGCCGCCACCCGCAGCGCCCGCACCGCCGGTACGACGAGCGCGGGCACGGCGGTGGAGAAGGCCCCGACCCGCACCTCCCCCGCCTCGCCCTGCGCGTACGCGGCCAACTCGGCGTCGGCCTGCTCCAGTTGGGCGAAGACCGCCTCGGCGTGCCGCAGTACGAGGTGGGCCGCGTCGGTGAGCCGTACGCGGCGGCCGTGGGCCTCCAGGAGCGGTACGCCGAGCTGTTTGGCGAGGTTGGACAGCTGCTGGGACACCGCCGACGGCGTCATCCGCAGCACCCGCGCCGCCGCCGTGACGGTGCCCCGCTCACTCAACGTCCGCAGGATCTGCAGTTTCTTGATGTCCCACTCGCTCATGGGGCCAACGTACCGACCGGCCGGAACACCCGCTCCCACGGGCCGCTCCCCTACCTCGCGCGGGCCGCGCCGAGCACGACCCCGCCGAGGATCAGCCCCATGCACAGCACCTGGAGCCACCCCATCGCCTCGCCGAGGAGCGCGAAGGAGAGCAGGGCCACGCAGACCGGCTGGAGGTAGTAGACGACGCCCGCGCGGGCCGCCCCGATGAGGGAGATGGCCTTGTTCCAGGCGAAGAAGGCGACCGCCGACGACACCACGCCGACGTACAGCAGCGGGGCGACCGTGCCGGCGGCCGGCTCGAAGCCGCCCTGCACGGCGTAGCTGACGGCGTACGCGGGCAGCAGCATCAGCGCGCCGAGGACGAACGTCGCGAAGAGGAAGGGCAGTTGGCCGATCTCGGCGGGCTTGCGCTTGAGCAGGGCGCTGTAGGAACCGAAGGAGAGCGCGGCCGCGATGATCCACAGGTCGCCGGCCGTGAGGCCCATGGCGAGGGAGCCGCCGCCGACCAGGAGCAGCACGCCGGCGCAGGCGACGAGCATGCCCGTCACGCGGCGCGCGCCGAGCCGGGCGCCGCCGATCCGCTCGTACACGGCCATGAGGACGGGCGAGGCGGCCATGATCATGCCCATGTTGCCGGCGCCGGTCGTCATGGCCGCCTGGTTCACCAGGGTGTTGTAGACGGTGACGCCCAGCAGGGCGGCGAGGAGCAGGAACCGCAGGTGCCGGCGGAGCAGGTTCCGCTGTCGCCAGGTCTGCCCGGCCGCGAAGGGCGCGACGGCGGCGATCGCGATGAGCCAGCGCCAGAAGGCGTGCTGGACGGGTGGGACGAGGTCGTGCAGGGCGCGGGAGGTGACGAAGCTGCCCGACCAGACGACCGTGGCGAGCGCCGCGAGGGCGAGCCCGACCCCGAGGGGGCGCGTGCCGTCCGACCGGGCCTTCGGCCCGCCGTCCGCCGCGGCGGGAGCGATCGCTTCGGGGGTGGGCGCGGATGGTGCGGGGGTCCGGTCGAGGACGGCCACGGGGTATCCCTCTGCCTCTCTCCCCGGCGTCGCGGGGCGTCTCGGTCAGGTTCGGCCCCACCGTCGCACCCGTCGACTCATCACGTCCATCGAAACTTTTCGGGATTTCCTTTAAGGTGAAGTGAACGATTGCGCTTCTGAAGGCATGTCAAAGGCCCGGGTCAGCGCCGCGTCATCCGCACGCGTACGTACGTACGTCCCGCGTACGCAGGTACGCGGGACGGCGCTGAACCGGGCCCTCGGCCTGGCCTGTCTGGTGGAAGGGCGGGGGTGTCAGACCCGCTTCTGCTGCTTGCGGGACTTGTCGCCGACCATCACGAGGCCCGCGATGACCAGGAACAGCACCAGGGGCGCCGCGACGTAGAGGCCGAGCGTTTCGACGACGCTCAGGCGGGGGGCCGGGTCGTCGCCGTCGTCGCGCGTGAGCGCGAGCGCGGGGGACGACATGAGCAGCATCATCAGCGTCGTGCCGGAGGCCAGGGCGCCGGCGCGCAGAGCGTTCTTCTTGTCCACGGTGCAAACGTAGCGAACTCCTAAACGGGGTGCGCGCCCGGGGGTGCCGTACGGAACGTGTCGCTCTCCTGCCCGGGCCCCCGGAAGAGCGCCATCAGGGCGTGCAGGCGCGGGGAGGCGGCGAGGTCCTCCAGGGTGACGGGGCGTCCGGTCGCGTCGGCGATCGGCAGCCGCCAGTTGGGGTACTGGTCCCAGGTGCCCGGCAGGTTCTGCGGCCGGCGGTCGCCGACGGCGTCGGGCAGCCAGACGCCGAGCATGCGGGCCGGCGTGGCGAGCAGGAAACGGTGCAACGCGCGGACCTCGTCCTCCTCGCTGCCCATGCCGCCGGGCAGCATGCCGAGCCGGGAGAGCAGGCCCAGCCACTCGCGCACGTCGGCGGCGGCCTCGGACTCCTCCTCGGCCAGGGGGCGGGTCAGCAGGCCGAGGTCGTGGCGGAGCCGCACGTGCTCGCCGGTGAGGCGGGCGGCGGTCGGCGGCAGGTCATGCGTGGTGACGGTGGCCACGCAGTCGGCGCGCCACTCGGCGGCGGGCAGCGGGCGGCCCGTGCCCGCCCAGTCCCGCTCGAACCACAGCACCGACGTGCCGAGCACGCCGTGTTCGCGCAGCGTCTCGCGCACGCCGGGTTCGACGGTGCCGAGGTCCTCGCCGATGACGAGGGCGTCCGCGCGGTGCGCCTCCAGGGCGAGGACGGCGAGCATCGCCTCGGCGTCGTAATGGACGTAGGTGCCCTCGGTGGGGTCGCGGCCCTCGGGGACCCACCAGAGGCGGAACAGCCCCATGACGTGGTCGATGCGCAGGGCGCCCGCGTGCCGGAGCAGTCCGCGCACGAGGTCGCGGTAGGGGGCGTAACCGGACGCGGCGAGCCGGTCCGGGCGCCAGGGCGGCAGGCCCCAGTCCTGGCCACGGGCGTTGAACGCGTCCGGCGGGGCCCCGACGCTCATGTGCGGCGCGAAGTGGTCCTGCTGGGCCCACGCGTCGGCGCCCGCGGGGTGCACGCCGACGGCGAGATCGTGCACCAGGCCGATGCCCATGCCCGCCTCGCGGGCGGAGCGCTGGGCGGTGGCCAGTTGGTCCTCGGACAGCCAGGCGAGGCGGCAGTGGAAGTCGACGCGGGCCATCAGCTCGCGCCGTGCGCGGGCGCTCTCCGGCGAGGACGGGTCGCGCAGGGGGGCGGGCCACGCGTGCCAGTCGGGGCCGTGGATCTCGGCCAGGGCACACCAGGTCGCGTGGTCCTCCAGGGCGGAGCCCTGTTCGGCGAGGAAGGCGCTGTAGGCGGCGCGGCGGCCGGGGCCGAGGGGTACCTCGTGGAGCAGTTCGAGCGCTTCGCCCTTGAGGGCCCAGACCGCGTCCCGGTCGATCAACTCGCCGTCGCGCAGGACTCCTTCGCGCAGCCGGTCCGCCTCGCGGCGCAGCGCTTCGACGCGGTCGCGGGCGTCGTCCGGCAGATGGGCGAACTCGGGGACGGCCTCGATCCGCAGGTGCACGGGGTCGGGGAAGCGGCGGGAGGAGGGGCGGTACGGGGAGGGGTCGCTGCCGGGGCCGCCGGGAGGGTTCGGCACGGCGGCGTGCAGCGGGTTCACCTGGACGAAGCCGGCGGCCAGGTCGCGGCCGGACCAGGCGGTCAGCTCGGCCAGGTCGCCGAGGTCGCCCATGCCCCAGGAGCGGTGGGACAGCAGGGAGTACAGCTGGACGAGGAGGCCGTGGGCGCGGGCGGCCGGGGTCTTGATCCGGCGGGGGGCGGCGATGAGGTGGGCCCTCGCGGTTCGGCCGTCCGGGGTGCGTACGAGGAGCGTGTGCGCGCCCGGCGGTGGCGTGGGCCCGGGTCCCGGCTCGGTCTTCCCGCCGCTCCCAGGAACGGCAGGGGCAGACGGAGCCTGTGGGGTCTGCGGGGTCTGCCACTCGTAGGTGGCGCCGGATTCCAGTTCCACCCGTACCCGCGTCCCCCGCGGCAGGCCCGCGAGGGGCGGGGCGGTGGGGAGGGGGGCGTCCGTCCAGGCGACGACCGTCGGGGGCAGCAGGCGTTCGGCCAGGTGGGCCTCGCGCGCGGCGAGGGCGGCGCGGATCGCCTCGGGGGTGCTCGCGTCGACGTCCAGCGCGGCGAGGGCCGCGACGACGGCGGCCTCGGAGGCCGGGACGGTGCGCCCCGGGGCCGGGGAGTAGGAGGTGGCGACCCCGTACGCGGCCGCCAGCCGGGAAAGGGTCATCAGACCCCCATGGAGTCCAGGCCGGCGGCCATGCCGGTGGCGGTGGGCTCGCTGGTGAGCGGCGCGGCGTCGGCGAGGGGCGGTTCACTCGTCAGGGGCGCGGCGTCGGCGAGCGGGGGTTCGCTGGTCAGGGGCGGTTCCAGGCAGCCGCAGGAGCAGGAGCCGTCGAGGCCCGAGTCGGGGCCGGAGACCTGGAGCGGGGCGGGTCGCGAGACCTGGAGGGGGACGGGGCCGGGCCGACGGACGGCGGGCACCTGTTTGGAGAGGGCGGAGAGGAGAAGATTGGCGGATGCGGCCACGTGGGGGCTCCTTGTCAGGGGGCGGGTCACGGCAGCCCTACCCACTG
Source organism: Streptomyces sp. NPDC031466 (assembly GCF_055581265.1). Lineage (NCBI taxonomy): Bacteria > Bacillati > Actinomycetota > Actinomycetes > Kitasatosporales > Streptomycetaceae > Streptomyces > Streptomyces sp. NPDC031466. The sequence continues at coordinate 338,278 of NZ_JBVIJT010000007.1, read as the reverse complement.
CGCCGGGCCGCAGACCTCTAGCGTGCACCAACGTGACCCTGGTCACAATCGGTTCGCCCGAACGCAAGTTGTCCCTCCGGGCCCTGCTCGCCCCGCAAGAACAGGCCTCCGGGCTCCCCCACCCCGGGAAGACGTCCAGCACCCCGACGCCCCACGGCCCCCGCCTCGCCGAGCCCCGAACCCGAACCCGGCCCCGGGCCCCGAACCCGGCCCCGGGCCCGCGCAGGTGCCGGGACAGGCGTCCGTAGAGGCGGCCACGCAGGCGCCGGGACAGGCGTCTACGCAGGTGCCGGGGAGGCGTTCGCACAGGCGTCCGAGCAGGCACCCGCCCGGGTGTCGACACAGGCGCCGGCCAGACGCTCGTACAGACGTCCACGCAGACCCTCGTACAGACCCCCGCCCAGCCACCCGCACAAGCGTCCCCGCAGACACCCGTACAGGCGCCCCGCCCCCCGCATCCACGCAGGTTCCGCGAAGAATCACCCCGCTCTTCCCCTCTGCCGTTGACACCCCCGCCACCTCAGTGATGGGCTCATTGCCGTACGTCACATCAGGGGCCCCACCGGTCCCGCCCAGAACAGGAGAGTGCGTGCAGGTGCGGCGCAGGAAGGGCGCGGTCGTCGTCGCGGTCGCCGTCGTCGCGAGTGTGCTCGGCGGTGCGCCCTGCGCCCTCGCGGACCCGGTGCCGCCCGCCGCGCCCAGCGGCGCGGCTGCGGGCGGCGACGGCGGCAGCGGGGACGGGGCGGGGGCCGAGCAGCCGTCCGTCTGGCCCCGCCCCCACGTGATGAGCCCCCGCAAGGGCGCCGTCACCGTAGGAGACGACGTCGCCCTGGTGACCGCGGACAGCGGCGAGGACGCCGATCCGTACGCCCTGGACGCCCTGCGCGACCTCCTGCGGGACGCCGGCGCCCGCCGCGTCACCGAGGTGCGCGACGGCGACCCGCTGCCGGCCGGTGGGACCCTCGTCGTCCGCGCCGGAGGCCCCGCCGCGGACCGCGCCCTGCGCGCCCTCGGCGCGGGCGACCGAGGCGACCTGCCATTGGGCGGCTACCGCCTGGCCGTCGGCCGCGTCGACGGCCGGAACACCGTCGCCCTCGCGGGAGCCGGCGAGGACGGCCTCTTCCACGCCGCGCAGTCCCTGCGCCAGCTCACCGGCGGCGGCAAAGGGGCCCGCACCCTGCCGGGCGTCGTGATCCGCGACTGGCCGGGCACCGCCGTGCGGGGCCTGACCGAGGGGTTCTACGGCACCCCCTGGACGCGCGCCCAGCGGCTGGCCCAGCTCGACTTCATGGGCCGCACCAAGCAGAACCGCTACCTCTACGCCCCCGGCGACGACCTCTACCGCCAGGCCCGCTGGCGCGAGCCCTACCCGGCCGACCAGCGCGCCGACTTCCGGTCCCTCGCGGCGCGCGCGAGGGCCAACCACGTGACGCTCGCCTGGGCCGTCTCCCCCGGCCAGGCGATGTGCATGTCCTCCGACAAGGACATCAAGGACCTCAACCGCAAGATCGACGCGATGTGGGCGCTGGGCGTGCGCGCCGTCCAGCTCCAGTTCCAGGACGTCAGCTACAGCGAGTGGCACTGCGAGCGGGACGCCGGGACGTTCGGCACGGGCCCGAAGGCCGCCGCGAAGGCGCAGGCCCGGGTGGCCGACGCGGTCGCCGCGCACCTGGCCGCCCGCCACCCGGGGGCCGATCCGCTCTCCGTGATGCCGACCGAGTACTTCCAGGACGGCACGACCGCCTACCGCGCGGCCCTCTCGGCCGGCCTGGACCGCCGGACCGAGGTGGCCTGGACGGGTGTGGGCGTGGTCCCCAAGACCATCACCGGCCGCGAACTCGCGGGCGCGCACGCGGCGTTCGGCCCGCACCCGCTGGTGACGATGGACAACTACCCCGTCAACGACTTCGCGCAGGACCGCGTCTTCCTCGGCCCCTACACCGGCCGCCAGCCCGCCGTCGCCACCGGCTCGGCCGCCCTCCTCGGCAACGCCATGGAGCAGCCCGCCGCCTCCCGCATTCCGCTCTTCACGGCCGCCGACTACGCCTGGAACCCGCGCAACTACCGCCCGCACGCGTCGTGGCTCGCCGCGATCGACGACCTGGCGGGCGGCGACGCGTCGGCGCGGAGCGCGCTGCGGGCCCTCGCGGGCAACGACGCCTCGTCCGTGCTCGGCGCCCGCGAGTCGGCGTACCTACGGCCCCTGATCGACGGCCTGTGGCGCGCCCGCGCGAGAGCGGACCGGGCCGCGGTCGACCGGGCCGCGCGGCGGCTGCGGGAGGCGTTCGGTGTGATGCGCCAGGCGCCGCGGCGGCTGGCCGGCACCGCGCTCGCCGGCGAGGTGCGCCCCTGGATCGACCAGCTCGGCCGGTACGGCGAGGCCGGTGAGGCCGCCGTCGACATGCTGCGCGCCCAGTCGCTCGGCGACGGCGCCGCCGCCTGGCGCTCGGCCCGCGAACTGGCGGCACTGCGCAAGGAGCTGCGGGCGAGCGCCGCCACCGTCGGCGAGGGCGTCCTCGACCCGTTCCTAGCGCGGGCCCACAAGGCGTACGCGGCGTGGGCGGGGACCGACTCCGGGCGGGCCCCGGACGGCACGCGGGCCCGCTTCGGCCGCACCCGCACGCTCACGGCGGTCACCGTCCTCACCGACCCCGGCGCGAAGGGCGACGTCGAGGTGCGGGAGCCCGGCGGGGGCTGGCGGCGCGTGGGCGCCCTGACGCGCAGCGGCTTCACGGAGCTGCGCCTCGGCGGGAAGGCGCGCGGGAGCGCCGAGAAGGGCCTGCGCGCCGACGCCGTCCGGGTCACCGGGGCCGAGGCCGAGGAGACGGTCCGCCACCTCGTCCCCTGGTACGCCGACTCCCCCGCCCTCTCCTTCACCCCGGCCCGCCCCGAGACCGACGCGGAGATCGGCGGCGCGCCGCGGCGGGTCACGGCCACGCTGCGCTCGCTGCGCCCCGGTGACCTGCGCGGGCGGCTGCGGGTGACGGCGCCGGACGGGATCGAGGTGCGGGTGCCGGGGTCGACGACTCTGCCGCGCGGCACGGACGTCGAGGTGCCGCTCGACATCACCGTCCGCGCGGGCACGCGTTCGGGGACGTACGAGATCCCCGTCGTGTTCGGCGGCGAGCGGCGCACGCTGTCCGTCCGCGCCTGTCCGCGCACGGCGGGCCCGGATCTGGTGCGCGGCGCGAAGGCCTCGTCGTCGGGCGACGAGACGAAGGACTTCCCGGCGTCGGCCGCCGCCGACGGCGATCCGTCGACGCGCTGGTCCTCGCCGGCGGAGGACGACGCGTGGTGGCAGGTGGAGTTCGCGGAGCCGGTCCGGCTGGGCCGGGTCGTGCTGCGCTGGCAGGACGCGCACGCCGCCCGGTACCGGGTGCAGACGTCGGCCGACGGCAGGACGTGGCACACGGCGGCGACCGTGCGGGACGGCGGGGGCGGGCGCGAGGTGGTCCGCCTGGACGCGCCCGGGACGCGCCACCTGCGCATCCAGGGCGACAAGCGGGCCACGCGCTTCGGCTACTCCCTCTGGTCGGTGGAGGCGTACGCGGTCGCCGTCGGGCGGTGACGGCCGCGCACACCCCCCTCCCCGCCGCGCACAAACTCGCGTACGAGTAGGGCCCGAGTCGTCGGCTAGGCGGAAATGCCGTCGATCCGGGCCAGCGCGTCGTCCGCGCCGAACGGCTGCAGGTACGGCAGCCAGCGCGGATCGCGGTGTCCGGTCCCGATGATGCGCCAGGCGAGCCCCGAGGGCGGCGCGGGCTTGTGCCGCAGCCGCCAGCCCAGTTCCATGAGGTGCCGGTCGGCCTTGACGTGGTTGCAGCGGCGGCAGGACGCCACCACGTTGTCCCAGGCGTGGCGGCCGCCCCGGCTCTTGGGAATGACGTGGTCGACGCTGGTTGCGACGCCACCGCAGTACATGCACCGACCGCCGTCGCGGGCGAACAGCGCCCGCCTGGTCAGCGGGACGGGCCCCCGGTAGGGGACCCGGACGAACCGCTTGAGGCGGACCACGCTGGGTGCGGGGACGGTGCGCTTCTCGCTGTGCATGAAGGCGCCGGACTCCTCGAGGCAGAGAGCCTTGTTCTCCAGGACGAGGACGAGCGCGCGGCGGAGCGGTACGACGCCGAGCGGCTCGTACGACGCGTTGAGGACCAGGACATGCGGCACGGATGCCTCCTTGTACGCCGGCGGCGCGTGGCTCGCGCCGGGACGATCCGGCTGTCAGTCTCCCCTCATGCCTGGTAGCGGCGCCACCATGTACCGGTAACGGGCTCGAAGTGTTTTCGACCACAGGGGCGCCGCACCGGCACGCCACCTGGTTCCTGCCCAGGTGAGCACCGTCTCTCCCTCGAACATGACGACGATCCCCACACAATGCCCCGTTAGTGTGGTGGGTCTGCCCGGTCCCCCCGGTCCCACGTCGATGACATCTTCTCCGCCGGGCAGGCCGCGATACCTGGAGGTACCTGCCGTGCTCTTGTCCGTCCTGTCGGCAGCCGGAGCGGACCCGGACGACACCCCGTCCCCGACGCCGAAGCCCCCCTCGTTCGAGGACGCCCAGGAGAGCGCGGGGAACGCGGCGAGCTGGGTCGAGCAGAACTGGTCCACATGGCTCGGCATCGGTCTGCGGATCGTGCTGATCATCGCGATAGCGGTCGTCCTGCGCATCCTCGTCCGGCGTGCCATCACCAAGCTCATAGACCGCATGAACCGCACGGCGAACGCCGTCGACGGCACGGCGCTCGGCGGGCTCCTGGTGAACGTGGAGCGGCGCCGCCAGCGCTCGCAGGCCATCGGGTCCGTGCTCCGCTCGGTGGCGTCGTTCCTGATCCTCGGCACCGCGGCCCTGATGATCCTCGGCGCCTTCGAGATCAACCTCGCGCCGCTGCTCGCCTCGGCGGGTGTGGCGGGCGTCGCGATCGGTTTCGGTGCCCGCAATCTCGTCACGGACTTCCTCTCCGGCGTCTTCATGATCCTGGAGGACCAGTACGGCGTCGGCGACTCGATCGACGCGGGCGTCGCCTCCGGCGAGGTCATCGAGGTCGGCCTGCGCGTCACCAAGCTGCGCGGCGAGAACGGCGAGATCTGGTACGTGCGCAACGGCGAGGTCAAGCGCATCGGGAACCTCTCCCAGGGCTGGTCCACGGCGGGCGTCGACGTGACGGTCCGTTCGGACGAGGACCTGGACAAGGTGCGGGCGACCCTGGCCGAGGTCGGCGAGGCCATCGCGAAGGACGAGCCGTGGAACGAGCGCCTGTGGGGCCCGGTGGAGATCCTCGGCCTGGACAGTGTGCTCCTGGACTCCATGGTGGTGCGCGTCGCGGCGAAGACGATGCCGGGCCAGTCCCTGGGTGTCGAGCGGGAGCTGCGCTGGCGCATCAAGCGGGCCTTCGACGAGGCGGGCATCCGCATCGTCGGCGGGCTGCCCGCCCAGCCCGCCGAGGAGCCGGGCGCGGACCCGGCGGCGGGCGTCGCCGCCCCCTCCGCGTACGCCTCGACGACCTCGCCCCAGTCCCTGGCGACCGCGCCGATCACCCCGCCGCCGAACCTCGCGAAGTAACCCGCCTGTCCCCGCGTCGATGGGGGCGCCCGGAGAAATCTCCGGGCGCCCCCATTTTGTGTTTCCCATGAAACGCGATTCCCTATCGACGGGAATTGACAGGGTGCATTCGATATGCCCTTGCCGTCCTTTCCGCCCTTGCGAAAGAGGGCATTTTCTGCCCTCGGAGATTCAATTGACAGGGGTCGCGAAATTGCTTACGGTCCCCTCGCATCAGGTTTCCGCCGAGCACTCCCGAGGACATTCATGACCGCTTCCCCCGCCTTGCCGAAATTCAGGCAGCAATTGATTCTCGCCGTTCTCATGCTGTGCTCACTGCTGATCTGGCTGGACAACACCATCCTGAGCACGGCCCTGGAGACGCTGGCGGACCCGGTCCGCGGGCTGGACGCCGGACCGGCCGCGCTGCAATGGGCCACCGGCTCGTACACCCTGGCCTTCGCCACCTTGATGTTCACCGCGGGCGCGCTGGGCGACCGTTTCGGCCATCGGACCGTGCTGGTCGGCGGCCTCGTCGTGTTCGCCGGGTCCTCGGTGTGGGCGGCGTACGCGGGCGACGCGGGGCAGTTGGTCGCCGCCCGGGCCGCGATGGGCGTGGGCAGCGCGCTGATCATGCCCGCCAACCTCGCCATCCTGATGTGGACCTTCACCGGTCCCGCGCGGACCACCGCCATCGCCGTCTCCTCGGCGGCCACCGGGGTCGGAATGGCCGCGGGACCGGTGTTGGCGGGGGTGCTCCTGGACCACTTCTGGTGGGGTTCGGTCTTTCTCGTCAATGTCCCGGTCGTCGTCCTCGCGCTCGCCGGGATCGCCCTGCTGGTGCCGAATTTCCGCAGCCCCACCCGGCGCCCCCTCGACCCGGCCGGAATGCTGCTGTCGATCAGCGGACTCTCGGCGCTGGCCTATGGGTTGATCCGGGCGGGGCAGGTGGCCGCCTGGGGACATGCGGACGTCTGGGCGCCGATCGCCCTCGGAGTGGTCCTGCTGACCGTTTTCGTACGCGTCGAACTGCGCGTCGAGGCGCCCAGCTTCGATCCCCGGCTGCTCGCGCGCCGGGCCTTCGGCGGGGGCAACGCGGCGCTCGGCCTGCTGCTGTTCGCCATGACCGCCGTCACCTTCTACCACGCGTTCTACTTGCAGGGCGCCCGTGGCTACACGCCGATGGAGGCGGGCCTGGCCGGTCTGCCCACCGCGGTCGGCGCCACCCTCGGGGCGACCGTCGGCGCGCGCCTGGTGCGCCGCTGGTCGCTGCTCCTGGTCACCGCGCCCGCGTTGACCGTCGCCGCGCTCACCATGGGCGCGTACGGGCTCCTCGGGCTGCGCACCCCGCTGGGGTGGATCGAGGTCCTGCTGTTCCTCCAGGGCCTCGCCATCGGCATGGTGATCGGCCCGGTATCGGCGGCGCTGATCAGCTCCCTGCCACTGGAGCGGGCCGGCGCCGGGTCGGCCGTCACCAACACCGTGCGGCAGACCGGCAGCGTGATCGGCATCGCGGTCGGCGGCACGATCATGTCGATCGCCTACCAGCGCGCGATCACCCCCTCGCTGAGCGCGGTGCCCGGGCCGGTGCGGGAGCAGGCGCGGGTCTCCGCCGAACAGGCCCGGCACGTCGCCGCCGCGACCCACCGGCCGGCGCTCGCGCACGCCGCCGACGAGGCCTTCCTGCACGCCATGCACGTCGGCGCCGTCTGGATCATGCTCGTCGCCCTCCTCGGTGCGGCCGTGCTGGTATTCGCCCTGCGCCCGGCCGTCGGCCCCGCCGGTCCGAAGCGGCGGGCGGCACGGGAGGGCACCCGGGCAGGGGAAGGGACCCCGGCGGCGGAAAGGGCGCCGGCCGGGGAAGGGTCCCCGGCCGGGGAGGCGGCCGCCCCCTGACCAGGTGCTTTCCACGCACCCCAGCACCCCCGCAGGTAACGACTTGGTTGCCGCGGGGGCGCCCGCTATTGACGGCCCATTCACGCCAGCCTTACGGTCCTCACGAATTGGAAACTTTCCTAACAGTTAGCGGCCACCGAAAGGCAGGTGTCGTCATGGCGGCAGGCACCCCGGGGACCCCGGGGACGCCGCGCGTCCTGCGCGCGATGAACGACCGGGCCGTACTCGACCTCCTGGTGGCCCAGGGACCGCTGACCCGCACCCGCATCGGCGAGCTGACGGGCCTGTCCAAGCCGACCACCTCCCAGCTCCTCGGCCGCCTCGAAACCGCCGGGCTCGTCCACACCACCGGCAGCCTCAGCGGCCGCCCGGGACCCAACGCGCTGCTGTACGAGATCGACCCCACCGCCGGGCACGTCGCCGCCCTGTCCGCCGACCCGACCGGCATCACCGCACAGGTCGCCGACATCACCGGCACCGTCCTCGGCACCGAACGCGTGGAGGCCGAAGCCGTCGCCGAGGACGTCCGCCACCGCACCGCCCAGCTCGTCACCGAGGCCGTCGACGGCGCGCTGCGCGAGGCGGGCCTGCGCCACGAGGACCTGCGGGCCGCGGTGATCGGCACCCCCGGCGCCATCGACCCGCAGACCGGCCAGCTGCGCTACGCCCCGCACCTGCCCGGCTGGCACTCCCGCACCCTGCGCGACGACCTCGCCGCGGTGCTCGGCACCCCCGTGGCCATCGAGAACGACGTCAATCTGGCCGCCGTCGCCGAGCAGTACGAAGGCGCCGCCCAGGACCACGACAACTACGTCCTGACCTGGCTGGACGAAGGCGTCGGCGCGGCCATCGTGCTCGGCGGCACCCTGCTGCGCGGCGCCACCGGCGGCGCCGGCGAGATCGGCTACATGCCGCTGCCGGGCGCCCCGCTCGCCAAGGGCGGCCCCGCCGGCGACGGCGGATTCGAGAGCCTGGTCGCCGCCGAGGTCGTCCGCGGCCTCGCCGGCCCCGGCGCCACGCTCACGGACGTCTTCGCCGACGACGCCCTCCTCGCCGAGGTCGCCCGCCGCATCGCCACCGGCATCGCGGCGGTGGTCGCCGTGGTCGACCCGGAACTCGTCGTGCTCTCCGGCTCGGTGGCCCAGGCCGGCGGCGACACGCTGCGGGTCCTCGTCGAGGAGGAGCTGACCGGGCTCGCCCTGCCCCGCCCCCAGATCCGCGTCAGCGAGCTGGCCGGCGACCCGATCCTCACCGGCGCGCTCCGCTCGGCCCTCACGCAGGCCCGCGACCAGGTCTTCGACACGGCCTGAGCCCCACCCCCGTACGGACCACACCTCCCCTTCCCCTCCGCAAAGGAAGTCCGCCATGCCGCGATGGCGCATGACCACCCGCGCGTCCGCGGCGCTCGCCGCAGCCGGTCTGTTGCTCGCCGGCTGCGCCAACCCGAGCGTCGGCAGCGCCCACGACGACCCGACCGAGCCGGTCACGCTGACGTTCTGGCACGGCTGGGCGACACCCGGCGAGGTCAAGGCGGTCAACGAGAGCATCGAGCGGTTCGAGGAGCTGCACCCGAACATCAAGGTGCGCGCCACGGGCAACGTCTCCGACGCCACCGTCAACCAGGCCCTGCGCGCGGGCGGCGACAAGGCCCCCGACGTCGTGTCGTCGTTCACCACCAACAACGTCGGGCAGTACTGCGACTCGGGGATGTGGGTCGACCTCGACCCGTTCTTGAAGAAGAGCGGCGTGGACAAGAAGAAGGTCTTCCCGAAGACGCTGCTCGACTACACCGGCTACGAGGGCAACCAGTGCGCCCTGCCGCTGCTCGCCGACGCCTTCGGCATGTACTACAACAAGGACGCCTTCAAGAAGGCCGGCGTCGAGCGGCCGCCGCGCACCATGTCCGAGTTCGAGCGGGTCGCCAGGAAGCTCACGGTGCGCAGCGGCAAGGACTCGTACCAGCAGGTCGGGTTCATGCCCAACTTCCGCCTGTACCAGAACAGTCCGGACCGCCTCTTCGCGCAGTGGGGGCCCACGTACTTCGCCGAGGACGGCACGTCACGGCTGGCCGAGGAGCCGGCGACGTACAAGTTCCTGAAGACCGCCCGCCAACTCGCCGACGCGCAGGGCGGCTTCGACGACCTGGAGAAGTTCCGGCTCACCTTCGGCGACGAGATGTCCAGCCAGAACGCCTTCCTGACGCAGAAGATCGCCATGCACCTGGACGGCGAGTGGCGCGGGCTCATGCTCAAGGACGCCAAGGCGGACTTCGACTGGGGCGTCGCGCCGCTGCCCGTGCCCGACGACCAGGCGGACACCTACGGGCGCGGCTTCATCACCGGCACCGTCGCCGGCATCGCGCACAGCAGCAAGCACCAGAACGCCGCGTGGGAGCTGGTGAAGTTCCTGACCACGGACACGGACCAGGTCGTGGACTTCGCCAACGCCATCCACAACGTGCCCTCCACGTACGCCGCGCTGAAATCGCCGCGCCTGGACGCCGACCCGACCTTCCGGGCCTTCTTCGAGATCCTGCGGAACAAGCACAGCAAGGCCCTGCCGCCCTCCACCAACGGCGGCGCGTACGTGGTCTCGCTGATGGACTTCGCCTACTCCGCCGAGGCCGGGCGCGTCCCCGACCTGCGCGAGGGGCTGAAGAAACTCGACGACCAGATCGACGCCGACACGCTCCAGTCGAAGAGCTGAGGACCCCACCCATGGCACTGTCCCTCTCCAACCCGGCGCGCCGCAGACTGCGCACGCTCGGCTTCCTGTCCCCCTGGCTGGTCGGCTTCAGCGTCTTCTTCGCGTATCCGCTGCTCGCGACCGTGTACTTCTCGTTCATGCACTACAACCAGATCAAGGAGCCCACCTTCGTGGGCCTCAGGAACTGGCGGTACGTGTTCGAGCAGATGCCGCTGTTCGGGCCCGCCCTGTGGAACACCCTCTGGCTCGTGGTGGTCATGGTGGCGCTGCGGGTGGTCTTCGGGCTCTCGCTCGGGCTGCTCGTCACGAAGATCAAGACGGGCGTCGGCCTCTTCCGCACCGCCTTCTACCTCCCCTACCTCGCCCCGCCGGTGGCCGCCACCGTCGCCTTCGTGTTCCTGCTCAACCCGGGCACGGGCCCGGTCAACGAGATCCTGGACGCGATCGGCATCACCGCGCCCAACTGGTTCAACGACCCCGACTGGGCCAAACCCTCGCTGGTGCTGCTCTCCCTGTGGGGCATCGGCGACCTCATGGTCATCTTCATGGCCGCGCTGCTCGACGTCCCCAAGGAGCAGTACGAGGCGGCGGACCTGGACGGCGCCGGGGCGTGGGCGAAGTTCCGCTACGTCACCTGGCCCTCGATCACGCCGATCGTGATGTTCGCCGTGGTCACGGGCGTCGTGCAGACCATGCAGTACTACACGCAGGCCCTGGTCGCGGGGAAGGTCGCCTCCGGGGTCAACGTCGGCCCGGGTTCGGTGATCCAGCCCGGCTACCCGGAGCACTCGACCCTCACGGTCCCCCAGCTCGTCTACTCGATGGGCTTCCAGAACTTCAACACCGGCGCCGCGTGCGTGCTCTCGCTCGTGCTCTTCGCCATCGCCATGGCCGTGACGACGCTCCTGATGCGCAAGCGCTCCGGGCTGCTCGCGGCGGAGGACTGAGGACACATGACGACCACGACCCTGACCGCGCCACCGGCCCCCGGCCGCACCGCCCCCCTGCGGGGCCCCGCCGCAGCCCGCGCCCGCCGCAGGCGGACCCTGCACTGGATCGCCGTCCACAGCGTGGCCATCGCGGTGGCCCTGCTGTTCGTCCTGCCGTTCGTCTTCGTCTTCCTGACGTCGGTGATGAGCGACTCCCAGGCGATGAGCGGCGACCTGTGGCCCGACACCTGGCACTGGTCCAACTACAAGACGGTGTTCGACACCCCCGGCTTCCTCGACTGGTGGCGCAACTCCCTGCTGTACGCGGGCCTCGGCACCCTCTTCACGGTCTGCTCGGCGATACCCGTGGCGTACGCGCTCGCCAAGTTCCGCTTCCGCGGCCGGCGCACCGCGATGATGCTCGTCATCTCCACGATGATGCTGCCGCCGCAGGTCATCGTGATCCCCATGTATCTGGTCTGGGCCCAGCAGCTGCACCTGTCGGGCACGCTGTGGCCGCTGATCATCCCGATGGCGTTCGGCGACGCGTACTCGATCTTCCTGCTGCGGCAGTTCCTCCTCACCATCCCCAAGGAGTACATCGAGTCCGCGAAGATCGACGGCTGCGGCGAGTTCCGCACACTCGTCAAGATCGTCGTACCGATGGCCAAGCCGGGCATCGCCGCCATCGCGCTCTTCCAGTTCTTCTACTGCTGGAACGACTACTTCGGGCCGCAGATCTACGCGGCCCAGAACCCCGGCGCCTGGACACTGAGCTACGGCCTGGAGTCCTTCAAGAGCGCCCACAGCGTCAACTGGAACCTGACCATGGCCGCGACGCTGCTCGTCATGGCGCCGGTCATCGTCGTCTTCTTCTTCGCACAGAAGGCCTTCGTCGAAGGCGTCACCCTCACCGGAGTAAAGGGCTGAGACACGCAATGAAGCTCGCAGTGGTCGGCGGAGGGTCGACCTACACACCCGAACTCATCGACGGATTCGCCCGGTTGAGGGACACCCTGCCGATCGAGGAACTGGTCCTCGTCGACCCGGCCGCCGACCGTCTCGAACTCGTCGGGGGCCTCGCGCGGCGCATCTTCGCCAAGCAGGGCCACCCCGGCCGCATCGTCACCACCTCCGACGTGGACGCGGGCGTCGCCGACGCCGACGCGGTCCTGCTCCAGCTGCGCGTCGGCGGGCAGGCGGCCCGCCAGCAGGACGAGACGTGGCCGCTGGAGTGCGGCTGCGTCGGCCAGGAGACCACCGGCGCCGGCGGCCTCGCGAAGGCGCTGCGCACCGTGCCGGTCGTCCTGGACATCGCCGAGCGCGTCCGGCGCGCCAACCCGGACGCCTGGATCATCGACTTCACCAACCCGGTCGGCATCGTCACCCGGGCGCTGCTCCAGGCCGGGCACAAGGCCGTCGGCCTGTGCAACGTCGCGATCGGCTTCCAGCGGAAGTTCGCCAAACTGCTGGACGTGGCGCCCGCCGAGGTGCACCTGGACCACGTGGGGCTCAACCACCTCACCTGGGAGACCGGCGTACGTCTCGGGGGCCCCCAGGGCGAGGACGTCCTGCCCCGGCTCCTGGAGCAGCACGGGGCGGCCGTCGCCGAGGACCTGCACATGCCGCGCGAGATCGTCGACCGGCTCGGCGTCGTGCCCTCGTACTACCTGCGCTACTACTACCAGCACGACGCGGTGGTCGAGGAGCTGCGGACCAAGCCGTCGCGGGCCGCCGAGGTCGCCGCGATGGAGCGGGAACTGCTGACGATGTACGGCGACCCCGCGCTCGACGAGAAGCCGGAGCTGCTCGCCCAGCGCGGCGGCGCCTTCTACTCGGAGGCGGCGGTCGACCTCGCCGCGTCCCTGCTCGGCAACGGCGGCAGCCCCCACCAGGTGGTGAACACCGTCAACAACGGCACGCTGCCCTTCCTGCCCGACGACGCGGTCATCGAGGTGCAGGCCACGGTGGACGGCTCGGGCGCCCAGCCCCTGCCCGTGCCCCGCCTCGACCCGCTGTACGCCGGGCTCGTCTCCCATGTCACCGCCTACGAGGACCTGGCGCTGCGGGCTGCGCTGCACGGCGGCCGCGACCGCGTCTTCAAGGCGCTGCTCGCCCACCCCCTGGTCGGGCAGTACGCGTACGCCGAGACCCTCACCGACCGCCTGCTCGCCCACAACCGGGAGCACCTGGCGTGGGCGTAGGCGGGAGTGTGCTCGCGATCGACGCGGGCAACAGCAAGACCGACGTCGCGGTGGTCACGGCCGACGGGCGGATCGTCGGCGCGGCCCGCGGCGGCGGGTTCCAACCGCCCCGGGTCGGCGTCGAACCGGCCGTGGACATGCTCGCGCGGGCGGTGACGGCCGCGCTCGCCGAGGCGGGCACCGACACGGTCGAGCACGTCTCGGCGTGCCTGGCCAACGCCGATCTGCCCGTGGAGGAACGGGAGTTGGCCCAGGCGCTCGAGCGTCGCGGCTGGGGCACGTCCGTGGACGTGCGCAACGACACCTTCGCGGTGCTGCGCGCAGGCCTCCTGGAGGACGCGGAGCCGCGGGGCGTGGCCGTGGTGTGCGGGGCGGGCATCAACTGCGTGGGCATGCTGCCGGACGGGCGCACCGCCCGTTTCCCCGCGATCGGCCGGATCTCCGGCGACTGGGGCGGGGGCGGCGGGCTCGCCGAGGAGGCCCTGTGGCACGCGGCGCGGGCCGAGGACGGCCGCGGCGGGCCGACCGCGCTGCGCGTGGCCCTGCCCGGGCACTTCGGGCTGCCGTCCATGTACGCGCTCATCGAGGCGCTGCACCTCGGGCACATCGCCCCGGCCAGGCGGCACGAGCTGACGCCGGTGCTCTTCACGACCGCGGCGGCGGGCGACGCCGTGGCGCGTTCCCTGGTGGACCGGATGGCCGACGAGGTCGTCGCGATGGCGACCGTGGCCCTGGACCGGCTCGGCCTGCTCGACGAGGAGGCGCCGGTGGTGCTGGGCGGCAGCGTCCTCGCGGCACGCCACCCCCAACTGGACGACCGGGTCCGGTCATTGCTCGCGGAACGCGCCCCCAAGGCGGAACCCCGGGTGGTCGTCGCCCGCCCGGTGCTCGGCGCGGCACTCCTCGGCCTCGACCGGACGGGGGCGCCCCCGGAGGTGCACGCGCGCGTCCGCGCCCACTACGAGGACGGCGCGCACCGGCGCTGACCGCCTTTCCCGCCCACGCCGTGTGCGCGGGGACCTGGCCGCCTCGGCCACGTCCCCGCGCGCGAGCCCCTTTTACCCATCGCCGCGCGCGAGGGGCGGGAGCCACCCAGGCCCAGGCCCAGTCGGCCCGGGCCGTGTGCGCCGGGGCCTGGCCGAGGCGGCCGGGCCCGCGCTCCGGTCCTTCCCGCCGACCACCGCGCGCGGGCGGGAGCCAGGCGCAGGCCCCGCGCGGGCGGGAACCAGGCGCCCCCCGATCTCGTGTTCCAGGGCAGGGATCCGCGCAAGATCGGGGCAAGACCTGTGCGAAGGCCCGTGCCTGCGGCAATACTTGCGGCCGTGCACTTCTTCCCGCGCCGGGCCCGTCCCGTGCGGCGCCGGGCGGAAGCAGCCGTCCGATGACCGAGGGGGAGGTCGAGGTCAGGTGACACATCCGCCGAACGGCGGTGCGGCCCCGCCGGGTCCGCCCGTACCGCCGGGCCACGCCCCGGCCCGGCCCGCGCCGACGGCACCCGCCGTCCCGGCCCCGCCGCAGTCTCCAGGCGCGGGGTCCGCCGCGGCGGACCCCGCGCCGCGGGCCGCCGCGCCGCGCCGCACCGCCTGGGCCGAGGGAACCGACCGGCTGCGCGCCGCCGCGACCACGGAGCCGGGCAGGCTGCGGATCATCGGCGCCGTCCTCGCCCTGCTGGTCGTCGCGTTCGGCGCGGTCACCGCCTGGCAGATGACGGACCGCTCGGCCGCCGCGGACGACGTGCTGCACCGCAGCCAGCCGCTGACCTCCGACGCGGCCGCCGTCTACCGCTCGCTGGCCGACGCCAACACCGCGGCGTCCAGCGGCTTCCTGGCGGGCGGCCAGGAACCGGCGGCCGTCCGCGACCGGTACGAGCGGGACATCGAGCGGGCCTCGCACAAGCTCGCGACGGCCGCGTCGAACGCGGGCCCCGACTCCTCCTCGGCCGCCGCCGTCGGCAAGCTGAACAAGCTGCTCCCCCAGTACACGGGCCTGATCGAGCGCGCCCGCGCGAACAACCGCCAGGGCCTGCCGCTCGGCGGCGCCTATCTGCGCTACGCCAACGACAAGATGCAGACGCAGATGCTCCCGGCCGCCGAGAAGCTCTACAAGGCGGAGAACGAACGGCTCGGTTCCGACTACGGCAAGGCCAAGCCCTACCCGTGGCCCGCCCTCGCCCTCGGCGTCCTCGCGCTCGCCGCCCTGCTCTGGGCGCAGCGCCGCAACTACCTCCGCACGAACCGCGTGTTCAACCACGGCCTGCTCGCCGCGAGCGCCGCCACCGCGGCCGTCCTGCTGTGGCTCGTCGCCGGCCACACCTTCGCGCGCTCCGGGCTCGACGACTCCTACGACCACGGCGTGCGGTCCCTGAACGTCCTCAACGACGCCCGGATCAGCTCCCTGAAGGCACGCGGCGACGAGAACCTGACCCTGGTCAGCCGGGGCGCGGAGACCACCGAGGTGCACGGTGAGACCGAGGACAAGTTCGACGTCTCCTACCGCGCGCAGATGAAGCGGCTCGGCGGCGCGGACAGCGGCCTGCTCGGCGAGGCCGCCGACCTCGCCGACGACGCGGCCGGCGAGGGCCCGGTGACCGAGGCCGCGAAGAACGTGGGCGTCTGGAAGGACCGCCACAAGGCGGCCCGCTCCAGCGACGACTCCGGTGACTACCAAGGAGCGCTCGACAAGGTCATAGGCGCCAAGGGCGACGCCCCGACCGGCGAGTGCTTCGACAACGTGGACGCGGCCCTGGACCGGGCCCTGGCGCACGAACAGCGCGAGTTCCAGCAGGCCGCCGAGGACGGCAGGGGCGCCATGACCGGGCTGCCGGTCGGCGCCGCCGTGCTCGCGGTCCTCGGCGCCGCGGGCGCCGTGCTCGGCATCGGCCGCAGGCTTTCGGAGTACCGGTGATGGGGTCAGAGGTGAAAGGGGGCGCGCAGACGATGCGTACCCGACGCGGCACGGCCAGGCTGCGCGGCTGGGGCGGAGTCGGCGCCATGGGTCTCGCCTGCGCGCTGACGGGGACGCTCGTCCTGGCCCTCCCCGCGCACCACGGCGGGCGGACGGCACCGGACGACGGCTCGGGCACCACGGTGGCCTCGCCCGCGCGGGCGGACGCCGACGACTGCAACGACCAGAGCCCGCGCCCCTCGGGCAAGAACGGCCCGACGATCGACGCCATCAAGAACCGCCCGGTCAAGAAGCTGATCGTCGGCGTCGACCAGAACAGCTACCGCTGGGGGTACCGCGACCCGAACAAGAGGGGCGGCGAGCTGGAAGGCTTCGACATCGACCTCGCGCGGAAGATCGCCGAGGAGATCTTCGGCGACCGTGACGCCGTCGTCTTCCGCGCCATCCCCACCAACCAGCGCATCCCCGCCATCGAGAGCGGCCAGGTCGACATGGTGGTGCGCACCATGACCGTCAACTGCGCGCGCCTGGAGCAGGTCGACTTCTCCACCGGGTACTTCGAGACGGGCCAGCAGGTGCTCGCCCCCAAGAAGTCCGGCATCACGGGCTACGACGGAACGCTCAAGGGCAAGCGGGTCTGCTCGGCGGCGGGCTCCATCGCCCTGGAGGAACTCAAGAAGAAGAGCTTCGGTGCCGACATCTCCACCACGGTGCCCAATCAGCTCGACTGCCTGGTGCGGCTCCAGCTCGGTGAGGTGGACGCCGTGGTGACCGACAGCGCGCTCGCCGCGGGCCAGGCCGCACAGGACCCGACGGTCGAGCTGAAGGGCGAGGAGCCGTTCACCACGGAGCACTACGGCGTGGCGATGAAGAAGGGCGCCGACGACCTGGTCCGCCGGGTCAACAAGGTCCTGGACGACTACCGCGAGGACGGCGGCTGGCAGAAGTCCTACGACAAGTGGCTCCGGGGCGGTCTCGGCAAGGTGGCGGGCCCGCCCGAGCCCGAGTACCGCGACTGACGCGGCCCCGGAGCGGGCGACGGACCTGGTAGCACTGAACTTGCGGCAACGCAGAGCGGAGAGGTGATCGATGAGCGTCACGGAACCCCCCGGTCCGGTGATGGACCGGGACGAGGTGGACCGTGCGCTGGCGCGCCTCGACGCCGAGCACGAGGCGATCGAGACCTCGCTCCTCGCCCTCCAGGACCACGCGGGCCGGCGCCTGCTCGAAGGCGCCCGGCTCACCGGCGTCACCCAGGAGCGCTGGGTGGTCACCGAGCAGCGGATCACCCTGCTCTGGGCCTACTTCGACGCCTACGCCGGTGCCCTGCACGCCGCGCGCGAGCTGCGCGCCCGCAGACGCCGGCCGAGCCGCGAGGACCTCGCCGAGCTGACGGAGCTGCTGCGCGGGCAGTCCGTGACCGTCGCGGGCGCCGACGCCGGTGGCACCTCCCCCTCGCTGGACGGCCCCGCCAAGCTCACCGAGCGCTTCACGCTCGAAGAGCTGGTGGCCCGCATGAACGACCTGTACGCGCGCTCCCTGGACATGGTCGTCGCCGCCGACGCCGTGTGGTCGGCGCTGCCCGCCCGCATCGACCTGCTCGCCGCCGAACTGGCCCGCACCCGACACCTCGCGCACTCGGTCGGCGTACGCCCCGGCGAGCACCCCGCCGGCGACGACCTGGAACGCATCACCCGCGCCCTGACGACCCTGCGCGAGCAGGTGGTGAGCGACCCGCTCGCCTTCTGGCGGCGCGCGGAGGGCAGTTCGGCGCCCGGCGGCGGCCGCCCGCACACCGACCGCTACGACCGTGAGGCGCGGGCCTTGGAAGACGTGCGACGCGAGATCGAGGCGGTGCTCACCGTCCGCCAGGACGCGGAGGCCCGCCTCGGCAGGCTGCGCGACCTGCTCTCGCGCGCGGACCGCACCCTGGCGGAGGCCAGGAGCGCCCGCGGCGAGGTCCTCGCGAAGATCGCCGCGTCCGAGGTGCCCGCGGTCAGCGGCCCGCCGACCGCCCTCCAGGAACAGCTGGCACGGGCCGCCGACTACCGCAGGAACGCCCAGTGGCACCGCCTCTCACCACTGCTGGAGTCCCTGGAGGAGAAGGCCGAGGACGAACTGCTGCGCGCCCGCGAGTCGTTGACCGCCGTCACGGCCCCGCTCGCGGTCCGCGCGGAGCTGCGCGGCCGCCTGGACGCGTACAAGGCGAAGGTGGCCCGGCTCGGTCACGCCGAGGACCCGCTGCTGGTCGAGCGGTACGACGCGGCGCGCCGCATGCTGTGGAGCGCGCCCTGTGACCTGCGCGTGGCGGAACAGGCGGTGCTGCGCTACCAGCGGGCGGTCGCCGAGGTGCTCGCGCCGAGGATCCCGCAGCAGGGCGGGACCGCCGACCGGAGGGAGGAAGCGTGAGCGAGCGGCAGTGCCGACGGCCCGGCTGCACGGGGTCGTACGAGGATGTCGGCGGCGGCGAACTGTACTGCGACACGTGCGGTCTCGCCCCGGCGGTCGCGGGGGACGGCACGGTGGGCTCACCGCCCACGGGCATCACGGGCGGCGGCAAGGGGGCGCGGGGCTCGGGCAGTTCGAGCGCCCGCTCGTCATCCCGCTCGTCCCGCTCGTCATCCCGCTCGTCCCGGTCCGCGCGCTCCCAGTCGTCCCGCAGGTCGGTGTCGGGGCGGCTGTCGCGTTCCGCGTCGGGCCGCGCCACCTCCCGCTCGGTGTCGGTGCGCAGCTCGGGCTCGGCGGCCTCCGCCTCGGGGCGCGGGCGGCTCGGCGTCGGCCTGGTCAGCGTGCCGGACGTGCCGCGCCCCGATCCGCGCGGCGCGGTCCTCGACAACCCCGAGGTGCCCGAGCGCAAGCGGTTCTGCTCCCGCTCGGACTGCGGCGCCCCGGTGGGGCGTGCGCGCGGGGAGCGGCCGGGCCGCACCGAGGGGTTCTGCACCAAGTGCGGCCACCCGTACTCCTTCGTGCCGAAGCTGGACCCCGGCGACATCGTGCACGGCCAGTACGAGGTGGTGGGCTGTCTCGCGCACGGCGGCCTCGGCTGGGTGTACCTCGCCGTGGACCGGGCGGTGTCCGACCGCTGGGTGGTCCTCAAGGGCCTGTTGGACACGGGCGACCAGGACGCGATGGCCGCCGCGATCTCCGAACGCCGCTTCCTCGCCGAGATCGAGCACTCCAACATCGTGCGGATCTACAACTTCGTCGAGCACCTCGACCAGCGCACCGGCTCCATGGACGGCTACATCGTCATGGAGTACGTCGGCGGCAAGTCCCTGAAGGAGATCGCCAACGGCCGCCGCACGCCCGACGGCCGACGCGATCCGCTGCCGGTCGAGCAGGCGTGCGCGTACGGCATCGAGGCGCTGGAGGCCCTCGGCCATCTGCACAGCCGCAATCTGCTGTACTGCGACTTCAAGGTCGACAACGCCATCCAGACCGAGGGCCAGCTCAAGGTCATCGACATGGGCGCGGTCCGCAGGATGGACGACGACGAGTCCGCGATCTACGGCACGGTCGGCTACCAGGCGC
Source organism: Streptomyces sp. NPDC031466 (assembly GCF_055581265.1). Classification (NCBI taxonomy): domain Bacteria; kingdom Bacillati; phylum Actinomycetota; class Actinomycetes; order Kitasatosporales; family Streptomycetaceae; genus Streptomyces; species Streptomyces sp. NPDC031466. The sequence goes on along the minus strand of NZ_JBVIJT010000007.1, from coordinate 318,566 downwards.
CCGAAGTCGCCGAGGTGGGGCCCTCGGTGGCCTCCGACCTCTACACGGTCGCGCGCACGCTCGCCGTCCTGACCTTCGACTTCCAGGGCTACACGAACGTGTTCGTGGACTGCCTGCCCGACCCCGACACCATCGAGGTCTTCCGTACGTACGAGTCGTTCTACCGGCTCCTGGTGCGCGCCACCGACCCCGACCCGGCCCGCCGCTTCGCCTCCGCGCAGGAGATGGCCGAGCAGCTCACGGGCGTCCTGCGGGAGGTCGTGGCGCTCCAGACCGGCACGCCGCGCCCCTCGCTGTCCACGCTCTTCGGGCCCGAGGTGAAGGTCACGGACACGGAGCTGTTCGCGGAGCTGTCCGGGGACGTGTCGCGGCTCGGGGCGCGCCCGCCGGCCCCCGCCGGGCCGGGGAGCCGGCGTGAGCTGCCGGCCGCGCCGCCCGCCGCGTCCGTACGGCCGCTGGACGCCGCCGCGACGGCGCTGGCGCTGCCGGTGCCGCACGTCGACCCGAACGACCCGAACGCCGGCTTCCTCGCCGGTCTTCTGGCGTCCGCGCCCGCCGAGCTGATCGCCGCACTCGGGACGGCGCCCGCCGACTCCGTGGAGCTGCGGCTGCGCGGGCTGTGGGCGCGGCTCGCCCTGGGGGAAGCGGCGCTCGCCGCCGAGGCCCTCGCCGACCTGGAGCGACGGCACCCGGACGACTGGCGGGTGGTCTGGTACCGGGGCGTGGCCGCGCTGGCGGGCGGGGACTTCGAGAGCGCCGCGCTCTCCTTCGACGCGGTCTACGACGCGTTCCCCGGCGAGGCGGCGCCGAAGCTGGCGCTCGCCGTGTGCGCGGAGGTCCTCGGCCAGCCGGACAACGCCGCCGAGTACTACCGCCTGGTGTGGGCCACCGACCCCAGTTATGTCAGCGCCGCGTTCGGCCTGGCCCGGGTCCGGTTCGCCGCCGGCGACAGGGCGGGCGCGGTGCGCACCCTGGAGTCGGTGCCGGAGTCGTCCATCCACTACACCGCGGCCCGGGTCGCCGCCGTACGGGCGCGACTTCGCCGGCGCGTGGAGGCGGCGGCGTCGCCCGGTTCGGCGCTCCTGGACGATCTGACGGCCGCGGCCGGGGAGATCGAGGCGCTCGCGGGCTTCGGTCTCGACGCGGTGCGCAGGGAGCGCCTGTCGACCGAGGTACTGGGGACGGCGCTCGACTGGGTACTCTCCGATGGGCACTCTGGTCACGTCTCCGCATCACCGGCCACCACCGGCGCGCGGACCGTGCTGCTCGGCAGCGATCTGGACGAGCGCGGTCTCCGGTTCGGTCTGGAGCGTTCGTACCGGACACTGGCCCGGCTCGCACAGGGTGGCGAGGAGAGGATCGAACTGGTGGAGCGGGCCAACCGTTTCCGCCCCAGGACGTGGGTGTGAGTGATGTCGCAGATGCCCCAACTGTCTGCCTGCCCCAGCTGTGAGGAGCCGCTGGAGTCGGGTGACCTGTTCTGCGGTGCGTGCGGGTACGACCTGTCGGCGGTGCCGGCGCGTCCCACCGCCGCCCCGGAAGCGGGCGCCCCGGACGGGCCCACCGCCGCCCCGGACCGGCCGACCGTCGCCCCGGACGGGCCCGAGGCCGCGGCGGACGGACCCGAGGTCGCGGCGAATCGGCCTGAGGGCGCGGCGAATCAGCCCGCCGAGTGGCCGCTCGCGCCCGAGGCGGACACCTCCGGCACCCCGGCGCCCACCCATCTGCCCACCGATGTGCCCGGCACCGACTCCGCGGGCGTCGAGCTGACGGCACCGCCGCGGAACCCGCCGTCCGCGCCGGCCCCCGACGCCCCGGAGGCGGGCGCCGACCCGCGCACCGCCGCGCCCGACCCCGCCCCGCCTGCCGGCACCAAACTCTGCGTGGCCTGCCGCTCGGGCCGCGTCGACCCCGACGGGTACTGCGAGAACTGCGGGCACGCCCAGCCGCGCGAGCGCGACCACATGGAGGAGGAGCTGGAGACGGTCGCCGCGGTCAGCGACCGGGGCCTGCGCCACCACCGCAACGAGGACGCGTTCGCGATCTCCGCGGCCGCGCTGCCCGACGGCTCCCCCGCCGTCGTCGCGATCGTCTGCGACGGCGTCTCCTCCGCGACCCGCCCCGACGAGGCCTCCCTCGCCGCCTCCCGCGCCGCGAGCGAGTCGCTCCTCGACTCCCTGCCGCGCGGCGTCCACCCGCAGCAGGGCATGCACGAGGCCATCCTGTCGGCCGCCGACGCCGTCAACGCGCTGGCCGCCGAGCCCGCTTCCGCCCGCGAGCACACCCCGCACCAGAACGCGCCGGCCTGCACGCTGGTCGGCGCCGTCGTCGCCGGGGGCCTGCTCGTCGTCGGCTGGGTCGGCGACAGCCGCGCCTACTGGGTGCCCGACGACCGCAGCGGCCCCACCGTCCGCCTCACCGAGGACGACTCGTGGGCCGCGCAGATGGTCGCCGCGGGACTGATGAACGAGGCGGAGGCGTACGCCGACGAGCGCGCGCACGCCATCACCGGCTGGCTGGGCGCCGACGCCTACGAACTGGAGCCGCACACCGCTTCCTTCAAGCCGGACCGCGCCGGCGTGGTCGTGGTCTGCACGGACGGGCTGTGGAACTACGCGGAAGCGGTCGAGGAGATGGCGCGGGCCGTGCCCGCCGACGCCGCCGAACGGCCCCTGCACAGCGCCCAGGTCCTGGTCGGCCACGCGCTGGACGGCGGGGGCCACGACAACGTAACAGTGGCGGTCGTCCCGTTCCCCCACGCGCCACAAGGGGCAGGATCGGCCTAGCGCCGTACGGGAGCCGGGGGGCCGGCCGTGCGGACGCCGACGAAGTGTGAGGATCCGAGGATCTGAGGGGGAGCAGCATCCATGGCCATTTTCTCGAAGTCGAACGTGCCGCAGTTCTCGATCGACGTCTACCAGAACGAGTTCCTGCCCGAGGGCGGCCGCGAGGTCAACGCCATCGCGACGGTGACCTCCACCGGAGGCGGCACGATCGGCTCCGCGGTCGGCGCGCCGCACCTGTACACCGCGGGGCACGGCCCGGACGCCGCCGTGGCGATCATGGTGGACTGCTCCGGTTCGATGGACTACCCGCCGACGAAGATGCGGGGCGCCAGGGACGCCACGGCCGCCGCCGTCGACGCCGTGCGCGACGGGGTGCGCTTCGCGGTGATCGCCGGCACCCACGTCGCCACGGAGGTCTACCCGGGCAACGGCCGCCTCGCGGTGGCCGGTCCGGACACCCGCGAGCAGGCCAAACAGGCGCTGCGCCGGCTCAGCGCGGGCGGCGGCACGGCGATCGGCACCTGGCTGCGGCTCGCGGACCGGCTGCTGGCCTCCGCCGACGTCGCCGCGTCCGCGGTGCGGCACGGCATCCTGCTCACCGACGGCCGCAACGAACACGAGTCGCCCGAGGCCCTGAAGGCCGCGCTGGAGTCCTGCGCGGGCCGCTTCACCTGCGACGCCCGGGGCGTCGGCACGGACTGGGAGGTGAAGGAGGTCACGGGGATCGCCACCGCGCTGCTCGGCACCGCCGACATCGTCGCCGATCCGGCCGGGCTCAGCGCCGACTTCACGCGGATGATGGAGACGGCGATGGGCAAGGAGGTCGCCGACGTCAGCCTGCGGCTGTGGACGCCGATGGGCGTGGAGATCGCGTTCGTGAAGCAGGTGGCCCCCACCGTGGCGGACCTGACCCACCGCCGCACGGAGTCGGGACCCCGCTCCGGGGACTACCCCACGGGGTCCTGGGGCGACGAGTCCCGCGACTACCACGTCTGTGTCCGGGTGCCGGTCGCCGACCTCGGCCAGGAGATGCTCGCCGCCCGGGTCTCCCTGGTCGTGCCGCAGGGCGACGGCAGCGCGCAGACGCTCTCACAGGGGCTGGTGCGGGCGGTGTGGACGGACGACATGGCGGCCTCCACCTCGATCAATCCGCAGGTCGCGCACTACACGGGCCAGGCGGAACTGGCCCAGGCCATCCAGCAGGGACTCGACGCCCGCAAATCCGGGGACCTCGACGGGGCGACCGCCAAGCTCGGCCGCGCCGTGCAGCTCGCGGCCGCCTCGGGCAACGCGGATACGGCGAAACTGCTTTCGAAGGTGGTGGACGTGGTGGACGCCGCGGAAGGTACTGTTCGATTGAAGGCGAAGGTCGCCGAGGCCGACGAGATGACACTCGAGACGCGGTCGACGAAGACCGTTCGCGTGAAGAAGCAGACGTGACCGAGCAGTCGTGATCAAGCGGTCGTGACCGAGCGGTAGCGCGGCGCCCGGCGCCGCACACCGCCAAGACGCAGTACGAACGGCCCTCGGGGCCGCAGAAGGAGAGGGGGAAGCGCCGACATGCCGACCTGCCCGAACGGACACCAGTCGGGTTCCGACGACTGGTGCGAGGTCTGCGGTCACCGCATGGCCGGTGCCGTACCTCCGCCGCCTCCCCCGCCGCCGCCCGCGGCCGGGTACGGCTACCCGCCGCCGCCTCCGGGCCAGAACCAGGGGTTCCCGCCCCCGGGCCAGGAGCACGGCTTCCCGCCTCCCGGCCAGAACCAGGGCTTCCCCGCGCCGGGCCAGGACCAGGGCTTCCCGCGCTCCGGCCCCGGGCAGTCGCGTCCCGGCTCCGGGCCGGTACCGGACGCCGAGCCCGAGCTGTGCCCGCAGTGCCGCACGCCCCGCGAGGCGAACGCGCCGTTCTGCGAGGAGTGCCGCTGGAACTTCCTCACGAACACCGCGACCTCCTACACCCCGGCCGCGCCGATCCGGCCGCTGCCGAACAACCAGGGCGGTCCCGGCGCGCCCGCGCCGCGCCCCGCGCAGCCGTTCCAGCAGCAGCCGCCGCCCGGCGGCCACCCCGGTCACCCTGGGCAGCCCGGCCACCCCGGACAGCCCCGCCCGGGCCAGGACCCGTACGAGTACCAGGGCTCGCGCCCCTCGCAGATGAACCGGCCCGCCGAGCCGATCCCGCCGTTCGGCAACGGCAACGGCGGTGACAGCGGTGAAGGCGGCCGGCAGCACCTGCCCGGCCAGGCCCCGCCGCCCGGCGCCCCCCAGGCGTTCCAGCAGGCCGGCCCGCCCGGCCCGCCCGCGTTCCCGCGGGAGTCGGGCGCCCCGCAGGGCCCCCCTCCCCCGCCGCCCGGCAACGGCGGTCCGTCCTTCGGCGGTGGCGGCGACGACTGGGTGATCTCGCCGCCGTCGTCCCCGGCCCGGCCGCAGGAGCCGTTCCAGCGGCAGGACGTCTTCCAGCCGGTCTCGCCGCGCCCGCAGGACCCGCAGGGCCAGCAGGGTCCGCCCCAGCAGCAGGCCCAGCAGGCCCAGCAGGTCCCGCAGCAGCAGGGCCAGCAGGGACCGCCGCAGCCGCAGGCCCAGCAGGCACCCCAGGCGCCGCAAGCCCCCCAGGGTCCCCAGGGCCCCGGGACGTGGACGGCGACGATCGGTCCCGACCGGGAGTACTTCATGGCGATGATGCAGCGCAGCGGCCCCGAGGCGTCGGGCCTGAACCTGCCCGCGTACTCGCCGGAGCAGCAGCGTCCGCTGGCGGGCGACCAGATCTCCATCGGCCGCCGCCGCCACTCCACGGGCGACACCCCGGACATCGACCTGTCGGTGCCCCCGGAGGACCCGGGCGTCTCGCACCAGCACGCGATGCTCGTCCAGCAGCCGGACGGCAGCTGGGCGGTCGTGGACCAGAACTCCACGAACGGCACCACGGTCAACGGCGGCGAGGAGCCCATCCAGCCGTTCGTCCCCGTCCCGCTCCAGGACGGCGACCAGGTGCACGTGGGCGCCTGGACGACGATCACGATCCGCCGCGACTGAGCCCGCGCGGGCGGGCGGTCACAGCGGCCAGGCGTACGGTCCTTCGGGGTCGTCCAGCCAGGCCCACTCGTACCGCCCGCGCACGCTGACCCCGAAGCGCTCGCGCACCGGCCGGCCCTCGCGCTCCCACAGGGCGAGGGCCTCGTGCGGGTCGAGGGTGCCCGCGGTCAGCTCCAGCAGGAAACGGAACAGTTCGTCCTGCACGGCCCCGCGCGGCAGCCCTCCGAGGTGGGGCCCCTGCGGGGCGCGCACACCGGCGCCGCGCAGCGGCACGAAGTAGGCGGGCGTGTGCAGGAAGCGCCCCTCGGCGTGCCCGTCCTCGCCGGGCTCCCGCACGGTCAGCGCGATCAGGCCGGTCGCCAGCGGCGCGAGGATCCGGGCGCCCGGGGCGCACTGGGCGAGCCAGCGCCGGGGCACCGAGGTCAGGGTGCAGGTCACGATGATCCGGTCGTAGGGCGCGCGCTCGGGGCAGCCGGCCGCCCCGTCGCCGGTCACCACGGCCGGGCGGTGGCCGGCGGCCGCCAGGTGCCGGCGCGCGGACTCGGTGATCTCCGGGTCCAGGTCGACGGTCGTGACCCGGGCGTCGCCGAGCCGGTGGGCGAGCAGGGCCGCGTTGTAGCCCGTGCCCGCGCCGATCTCCAGGACGCGGTTCCCCTCCCGGACGTCCAGCTCGGCCAGCATCTTCGCCATCAGGGACGGCTGGCTGCTGGACGAGAGCAGCTCCCCGTCGCGTACGCGGGTCGCGAGCGGGGTGTCGGCGTAGGCCCCGCGCAGCCAGCGGGCGCGGCGCCCGGCGTCGGGGTCCTCGCCCCACAGCCGCTCGAAGCCGGCGCCCGCGCCGACGTAGTAGTAGGGCACGAACAGGTGGCGCGGCACGGCCTCGAACGCCGCCCGCCAGGCGGGATCGTCCCGCCAGACCCCGCTCGCCGCGATCTCGCGCACGAGGGCGGTGCGGAGCTCGGCCACGCGTGCGGGATCGGGTTCCATGAGTCCACTGTGCTGCGCGGGCGCCGCCGATGCGAGTGGCCGGGGCCCGGTGTGGCGGCCGCCGGCGGGCGATGGTCCTAAGCCCTCCGTCCTCGGCCGGGCCGTCTGAGACCATGGACGGTGTGAAAGAGATCCCACGCGGCACGCTTCAGGAGCAGACCTTCTACGAACAGGTCGGCGGCGAGGAGACCTTCCGGCGCCTGGTGCACCTCTTCTACCAGGGGGTCGCGGAGGACCCGCTGCTGCGGCCGATGTACCCGGAGGAGGACCTCGGGCCGGCCGAGGAGCGCCTCGCGCTGTTCCTGATGCAGTACTGGGGCGGCCCGCGCACCTACAGCGACCACCGCGGCCATCCGCGGCTTCGCATGCGGCACGCGCCGTTCACCGTGGACCGGGCGGCGCACGACGCCTGGCTGCGGCACATGCGCGCGGCGGTCGACGAGCTGGGCCTGTCCGAGGAGCACGAGCGGGTGCTGTGGAACTACCTGACGTACGCGGCGGCGTCGATGGTGAACTCCGAGGGCTGAGTCCGGCCCCGCCCCCGAGAACCGGCGCCCCACGGCGCCGGGTGCGGTGCGGCCCCGTTACGCGGCTCGTCGTCCCCGGGGCCGGGACCGCTCACGGCGGGCCCGCCGCACGAGGTCGGCCGCCGCGAGCGGCCAGGCACCGTGGTCGAAGGTGAATCCGGCGTCCGTGAGCCGCCCGGGCACCACCCGCCTGCTCTTGAGGAGGAGTTCGGTGTCGGAGCGGAGGGCGAAGGCGCCGATCCCGGCCATCCACCGCGTGGCGGGCAGCCCGACCGGCATGCCCAGGGCGCCGCGCAGCGTCCGCATGAACTCCCGCTGCGGCAGCGGCCCGGGAGCCGCGAGATTGACCGCCCCGGTGATGTCGTCCCGGCCGATCAGGAACTCCACGGCGCGGACGAAGTCGCCGTCGTGGATCCAGGAGATGTACTGCGCGCCGCCCGCGACCGGCCCGCCGAGGCCGAGCCGTACCAGCCACCGCAGATAGTCGAAGACGCCGCCGCGGTCCGGGCTCATCACCATCGCCGACCGCAGGGCCACCTTGCGGGTCGCCGGCGTCGTGGCCCGCTCCTGCGCGCGCTCCCAGTTCCGCGCGATGTCGACGCTGTAGGCCCAGTAGCCGGGGACATCGGGCTCCTGTCCGCCGAGCACACCGGTGGCCTCGTCGTTCGGGGCGTCGAAACGGTGGGCGTAGATGGTGGCGGTGCTCATCTGGAGCCAGACCCGGGGCGGCTTCCGGGCGGCGGCGATCGCCTCGCCCACGACGCGTGTGGAGTCCACCCGCGAGTCCATCATGGCCCGGAGGTTCTCGTCGGTGTAGCGGCAACTGACGCTGCGGCCCGCGAGGTTGATCACGACGTCGCTGCCGTCGACCGTCTCCGCCCAGGGCCCGAGCGTCCGGCCGTCCCAGCGGACCTCGCCGGCCCGCGCCGGGTTCCTGGTCAGCACCACGACCTCGTGACCCGCGGCGGTCAGCGCGCGGCGCAGCACGCCCCCCACCTGCCCGGTGCCTCCTGGCAGCACGATCTTCACTGGCCGGCCCTCCCCGTGACGTCGGACGTCCCGCAGCGAGCGTACGGCCCGCCCCGCCGGGCGCGGAGGGCGGCCCGGCCGTCGGCGCCGACGGGCCGGCGCGCGTGGGACCGTACCCCGTACCGACGACGGGCCTGGGACCACTGCCGCGCGAACGGCCCGCCTACGCGGGCGTGACCGTGAGCCCGCCGGCCCCCGCGCGCCGCACCGCGACGGACCCATAGGCCGTACGCAGCCGCAGCCACGCCCCGGAGGAGAGCAGGGTCAGCGTGTCGCCGCGCAGGAAGCCGAGTGACTGCGCGGCATGCGCTGCCCGCACCGGCAGCGGTGTCCCGGCGATGGTCCGGGACCAGATCTCCCGCCCCACCCGGTCCAGCTCGGCCCGCACCCGCCGCTCGGCGGGCAACTCCTCGACGCGGCCCTTGAATTCGGTGACCGCCGCCGTCACCAGGGCGCGCACCGCGCCCATCACGGGCAGTTCGGTCTCCTGTCGCCAGCCGCCCCTCGGCGGCAGCACGCCCGCCCACGGCGGCCCGGTGACGGCGCCCGGCACGGCGGCAACCCCCTCGGAGCCCGCCGCGTCCCCCACGCACTCCAGGAACTCACCGGCGGAGACGGTGACGTCGAGGGTGGCGGTGGGCCCGTCCTCGTACGGCTTCGCGAGCCGTGCCGTACGGATGGCGAGCACGTCGAACGACGGCGGCCGCCCGAACACGGCGAGCGTGTCCCCGGCGGCCTGCAGCCGGACCGCGGCCGCCTTGTCGTAGTGGATGAGGCGGGCCAGGAAGGCGGCGAGGTCCGCCGCCTCCCCGGCATCGGCGAAGTGCAGCCGCGCGCTCATGCGCCGAGCGCCCCCGAACCGCCGTCGGCGGAGTCATCGACGTACTCCTGGAGGAACTCCCGCTCCTCGGCGGAGATCCGGCGGGGCCGCTGCGCCTGGAGGTCGAAGGGCACGACCACGGTCGAGGCCCGCACATACACCTGGTCCGCGTCCTTGATCTCGTAGGCGATGGTCAGCGACGCCGCACCGATCTTCGTCACCCACGACTCGATGGTGACCGGCTCGTGCCGGTGCACCAACGGCCGTACGTAGTCGATCTCGTGGCGGGCCACGACCGATCCGCCCGAGAACGACGGGGACCCGTCACCGGGCGCCAGCCGGAACATGAAGTCGATGCGCGCCTCTTCCAGGTACCGCAGGAAGACCACGTTGTTGACGTGCCCGAAGGCATCCATGTCCGACCAGCGCAGCGGGCACCGGTATATGTGTCGAGCCACGGCCGCCTCAGCCTCGGGTCAGCTTCTTGTAGGTGGCGCGGTGCGGACGGGCCGCGTCCGGGCCGAGGCGCTCGACCTTGTTCTTCTCGTACGCCTCGAAGTTGCCCTCGAACCAGAACCACTTGGAGTCGCCCTCGTACGCCAGGATGTGCGTGGCGACGCGGTCGAGGAACCAGCGGTCGTGGGAGACGACCACGGCCGCGCCCGGGAACTCCAGGAGCGCGTTCTCCAGGGAGGACAGGGTCTCCACGTCGAGGTCGTTGGTCGGTTCGTCGAGGAGCAGGAGGTTGCCGCCCTGCTTGAGGGTGAGCGCGAGGTTCAGCCGGTTGCGCTCACCGCCGGAGAGCACGCCCGCGGGCTTCTGCTGGTCCGGGCCCTTGAAGCCGAAGGCGGACACGTACGCGCGGCTCGGCATCTCGACCTGGCCGACGTTGATGTAGTCCAGCTCGTCCGAGACGACCGCCCACAGCGTCTTCTTCGGGTCGATGTTGGCGCGGCTCTGGTCGACGTAGGAGATCTTGACCGTGTCGCCGACCTTGATGGAACCGGAGTCCGGCTCCTCCAGGCCCTGGATCATCTTGAACAGCGTGGTCTTGCCGGCACCGTTCGGGCCGATGACGCCGACGATGCCGTTGCGCGGCAGGGTGAAGCTGAGGTCTTCGATGAGGACCTTGTCGCCGAAGGCCTTCGAGAGCTTGTCGACCTCCACGACGATGTTGCCCAGGCGCGGGCCCGGCGGGATCTGGATCTCCTCGAAGTCCAGCTTCCGCATCTTGTCCGCCTCGGCGGCCATCTCCTCATAGCGGGCGAGGCGCGCCTTGGACTTGGCCTGGCGCCCCTTGGCGTTGGAGCGCACCCACTCCAGCTCCTCCTTGAGGCGCTTGGCGCGCTTGGCGTCCTTCTGCCCCTCGACCTTGAGGCGGGTCTGCTTGGTCTCCAGGTACGTGGAGTAGTTGCCCTCGTAGCCGATGGCGCGGCCGCGGTCGAGCTCCAGGATCCAGCCCGCGACGTTGTCGAGGAAGTACCGGTCGTGGGTGACGGCGACGACGGTGCCGGGGTACTTGGCGAGGTGCTGCTCCAGCCACTGCACGGACTCGGCGTCCAGGTGGTTGGTGGGCTCGTCGAGGAGCAGCAGGTCGGGGGCTTCGAGGAGCAGCTTGCAGAGCGCGACGCGGCGCTTCTCGCCACCGGAGAGGTTGGTGACGGGCCAGTCGCCGGGCGGGCAGCCCAGCGCGTCCATGGCCTGCTCCAGCTGGGCGTCGAGGTCCCAGGCGTTGGCGTGGTCCAGGTCCTCCTGGAGCTTGCCCATCTCCTCCATCAGCGCGTCGGAGTAGTCGGTGGCCATCAGCTCGGCGACCTCGTTGAAGCGCCGCAGCTTGCCCATGACCTCCTTCGCGCCGTCCTGCACGTTCTCCAGGACGGTCTTGGACTCGTCCAGGGGCGGCTCCTGGAGGAGCATGCCGACGGTGTACCCGGGCGAGAGGAAGGCGTCGCCGTTCGAGGGCTGCTCGATGCCCGCCATGATCTTGAGCACCGTGGACTTACCGGCGCCGTTGGGGCCCACGACACCGATCTTCGCGCCAGGAAGGAAGCTCAAGGTGACATCGTCGAGGATCACCTTGTCGCCGTGCGCCTTGCGCGTCTTGCGCATGGTGTAGATGTACTCAGCCAAGAGAAACCGTCCGGCAATCGATGAGTGGGCAGATACACCCCATCTTGCCTGACTGCCACCCCTGGGTGGAAACCGGCGAGGTGGGAGCGATCACCGGTGGGGCCGGGGGCCAGATGTTGCCGCCCCTATCAGCTGGAGAGACGCTGAGAGGGACGTCACCGGGTCCCAGTGAGCGCGGGACGGATCCGTGCCGGTCGTGGTGGCCGGAAGGAGCAGGTGTCATGAGGGTCATGCTGCGGGCACGCCTGGACACCCAGGCGACCAACGAGGCACTCAAGAGCGGCGCGCTGCCGGACACCATGCAGGAGTTGATGGAACAGCTGAAGCCCGAGGCGGCCTACTTCGGTCCTTGCGACGGCGGGCGTTCCTGCACCTTCGTCTTCGACATGCAGGACAGTTCCCAGTTGCCCGCCATTTCCGAGTCGCTCTTCCGAGTATTCGGCGCGGAGGTGGAGATCCAGCCGGTCATGAACGCCGAGGACTTGCAGAAGGGTCTGGCCGCCCTGCACCGGGACTGAGCCCGGTTCGGTTCTCCGGCGCGGCTCTGGCGCGGGCTACCCGGCGCCCCGGGGGCGGCCCGAGCATGCAGCGCTCCTACTCCTCCGTGGCCGCCTCCTCGGGGCTCTCCGCCGGGTCCCTCTTGGCGCGTACGAAGAAGACCGCCGCGCCGCCGAGCAGGACGAACCCCACCGCTATGCCGGCGATCAGCGGCGTATTGCCGGAGCTGCCGGTCTCGGCGAGGTCGGCGCCGACCGAGGTGCCGCCCGCCGACGCGGGGCTCGGCTGGTTGGCGGGCTGGGCCTTGGCGCCGATGCCGCTGCCCTCCGTACGGCAGTCGAGCACGCCCCGGAAGCGCTTCTCGACGCCGTTCGGCCCCACGATCGTGAAGTCGTAGGCCTGGTCCTCCTGCAACGGGACCGTCACCGTCTGCGACGTCCCCGCCTCGATGGTGTGCTTGACGCCCATCAGCCGGAAGGTGAAGGGGGCGTCCCCCTCGTTGCTGGCGGTGATGTCCACACCGCCCCTGGCGCAGTTCTTCTCCGCCGACAGCGCCGGCACCGCGCCCGTGGCGCCCCAGTCGGCCGTCGCGGTCGCGGAGACCGTCGACTCGCTGGAGCCCGCGAGGATCTGCGTCTGGCTCCGGGTCTCCGAGGTGAAAGCCCGGCCGACCGGCACGGTGGTCGACGCCTGCACGGAGAGCGCCGCCGAGCCGTCGGGCGCGTCCTTCGGCACGTCGAAGTAGAGCCGGCTGCCGTCGCGCGCGGATTTCACCGGCTTCCCGTTCCTGCCGACGACCTTCACCCCGCTGGCCGCGGAGTCCCCGGGCGGTGCCACCGACACCGCGTCCGCGTCGGTCCGCACGATGACCGGGCCGATCCGCTCCCCCGGGCGCCCGGAGAGGGCGGGCGACTCCAACGTCAGCGACGCCTTGGGCTCGACGCTGGCCTGCGCGCTCTTGTGCAGGTAGTCGGCCAGCTTCTCGGCCTGCGGGTCGACGGCGTCCACCCGCGCGCCGTCCGAGTACCGCCAGATCGCCACCTGGGTGCCGGCCGCGGCCGTCTTCTCGGTGAGGGAGGACGCGCCCGCCTTCTTGGCGAGCGCCGCGAGGTCGTTCACCTGCGGGTAGGAGTGCTGGAGGATCCAGCGGATGCGGCCCGCGTCACGGTTGCGGTTCAGCGAGGTGCCGCTCCAGGGCGTCTCCTGGTAGCGGGCGTCCTTCTGCGTGGGGTTGTGGATGTCGACGCAGTACGTCTGGAGGGTGCCGCCGTTCTCCACGGACATCTCGAAGAGTCCGGCGGGGACCTGCTGCGAGCTGCCGCCCTCCCGGATGACCGCCTGGTCGTACGTCTGCAGGCCGCCCAGCGTCGCGGTCGCCCCGCCCCGCTGCCGCGGCACCTCTTCCGCCGCGGCAGATCCCGCGGCGGCCACCGCTCCCGCGGCGAGAAGTCCCGACGCCACGGTCACGACGGCGAGGCGGGCGGCGCCCCGACTCCGTATGGACAACGCAGAAAACACAGAATTCCCCTCCGGACGGGACCCGTTCACAACGTGGGGGGTGGTCCCGCCAGCAGATTGAAAGCGGCAGGACCACCTGCCACCTGCGTGGCGCCTCCTGCCAACTGCCCCGTGAGCTACGTCCGGCATCCTAAGGAAGCGGCACACCGCGACCCTCGGTCATATCGTCGTATCACCGATCCGACTCGGAATCGTTATCCCCAACACCCCTCCCGAGCTGGGCTTATCGACAAATCAACGCCATTGGACGCATCCAATCGGCGGTGAGCCCACTCGGGCTCGCGTCCCTGACCATGCATCACCCCACCGGCTCCGGCGCCGCTTTGCGCGGCGGCGCGGCCTCCGTCGGCGCCCCGTCCACCTTGAGCACGCGCCGGAACGCCGAGGTGCCGCGCGACAGATCGTGGCCGACGGCCTGCGCGTCGATGTCCGCCGACGTCCAGTGCTGGCCGCCGCGCTCCTCGTCCCGCACCCGCAACCTCCCCTGCACGATGACCGGTTCGCCCACCGCGAGCGACGCCTGCACGTTCTTGCCGAGTGCCCGCTTGGCCCACACCGTGAAGAAGTTGGTGTGCCCGTCCTGCCAGGTGTCCTTCACCGCGTCGAAGTACCGCGCCGTCACCGCGAGCCGGAACCGCGCCACCGGTCCCGACGGCAACTCCCGGTACACCGGCGTCGTCGCGACGTTTCCCACCACCGTCACCATCGTCTCGTTCATGCCCTGCCCCTCCCGTACGTCCGTGTGCCCCGCCGCGCCTGCCGCGGCCGCGCTCCCAGACTGCACCGGTCACGCCGGGCCCGCTGAGCCCTGTGGGTTACCCACCGGTTGTGGACAACTCCGTCACCCGGCAGCGGCACGCGCCCCCGCCACCCGCCCGTACTGCTCCCTGACCTCGCGGTAGCGCAGCAACTCGGCCGCCACCGGATCCAGGACCCGGGCCCGGCCGCACCCCGCGGCCGCCTCCCGCAGCCGGCGTTCCGCCTCATGCCCGTACCGGCGGGCGGGGCCGCGCGCCGCGATCCGGCTCGCCCACTCCACGCACGGGCCACCGACGATCCCCGCCACCATCAGCAGCGCGGGCACGCCGAGGTTCGGCTCGGCGATCCCGATGATCTGTCCGACCAGCCAGAGCCCGCCCACCACCTGGAGCAAGGTCATCGCCGCCTGGGCGAGGACCGCGACCGGCCACCAGCCGGGCCGCGGCGGCCGCCCGCCCGACACGCCCACCGTCACCGCCAGCTCGTCGAGCGCCTCGGGCAGCCCTTGCGCGCCGCGCGCCGCCGCCTCCCGCACGGCCAGCGCCCAGGGCACGGGCAGCCCCGCCGCCGCCTCGTCGGCGACCGTGCGGACGGCGTGCTCCACGCGTTGGCGCGCGGTGACCTCCTCGTCCACCGGGATCGGCACGGCGGGCGTCACGGGGCCGCCCGGGGAGCGCTGCGCCTCGTACCACCGCCAGAGCCTGAACCACGGATCGCCGCACGCCCGGCCCGCGTGCCTGCGCCAGGCCCGCTCCGCCGCGTCGCCCGCGGCGGCGGCGCCCACCGCGTCCGCGAGGCGGTCGGCGAATTCCTCGCGGGCCTCCTCGCTCAGCCCGACGCGTCCTCGCCCGCGCCCCCGGGACGCCCCGGCGACGTACACCGGACGCAGGTGTTCCGCGGCGGCGTCCAGGTCGGCCGCGATCCGGCGGGCCGCGGCGCCCCGCTCCTGCGTGAACTGGCCGAGGGCCTCGCGCAGTTCGCCCATCCCCTCACCGGTCAGCGCGGAGAGCGCGAGCACCGTGGCGCCCGGTTCGCCGTGTTCGCCGAGCGCGATGCCGTCCTCGTCCAGGAGCCGCCGCAGGTCGTCGAGGACCTGGTCGGCGGCGTCGCCGGGCAGCCGGTCGGTCTGGTTGAGCACGACGAAGGTGACCTCGGCGTGTCCGGCCATGGGCCGCAGATAGCGCTCGTGGAGCATTGCGTCCGCGTACTTCTCCGGGTCGACCACCCAGATGACGGCGTCGACGAGCGCGAGGATCCGGTCGACGTGCTCGCGGTGCTCGCCGACCGCCGAGTCGTGGTCGGGCAGGTCGATCAGCACGAGCCCCCGGAGGTCGTCGGCGCCGGGCCCCTGGAGGGGGCGGCGGCGCAGCCTGCCGGGGATGCCGAGGCGGTCGAGCAGTCCGGCGGCGCCGTCCGTCCAGCTGCATCCGATGGGCGCGGCGGTGGTCGGTCGGCGCACGCCCGTCTCGGAGATCATCACCCCGGCGAGGGCGTTGAACAGCGTCGACTTGCCGCTGCCGGTGGCGCCCGCGATGGCGACGACGGTGTGCCGGTCGGAGAGCCTGCGCCGGGCGGCCGCCTCGTCGAGGACCCGGCCGGCCTCGGCGAGCGTGCCGCTGTCGAGGCGGGTGCGGGAGAGGCCGACGAGTTCGCGCAGCGCGTCGAGCCGCTCGCGCAGGGGTCCCTCGTACGAGGTGGGCGTCCCGGAGGGGGCGGGGGCGTAGGCGCGGACACCGGGGGCGGTGTCCTCCGGACGGGTGCCTTCCGCGACACGCCGGGCGATGAGGCCGTCGTCCCAGGCCCCTTCGGGGTCGTCGTCCGGCCGCCCCGGGCCCGACGGCTCCTCCCGCTCTACGCGAACCCCACGCTCCGCCGACTCCCTTCGCTCCGCCCGTTCCCTTCGCTCCGCCGGCTCCGTCCGCTCCGCCCGCTGCTCGCGGCCTTCCCGGACGCCCCGCTCTTCCCGGGCCTCCCGCGCCTCCCGAGTGTCCCGGCTCTCCCGGCGCTCCCGGTCCTCCCGCTCGTCGCGTTCGGTGTGATCAGTGACAGCAGTCACGGCGGTCACCTCTCCTTCTGCAGTACGGACAGGGCGGCGATCAGTTCGGCCTGGGGTTCGGGATGTACTTCGAGTGCGTCCAGGGGGGCGAGCCGACGGTCCCGCTCGACGGCGAGGACCTTCTCCAGGTAGTCGGTCAGCAGACGCTCGCCCCGGTCGCGCAACCGGACCGCTCCCTGGGCGCCGATCCGCTCGGCGAGGATCTCCCCGGCCGCCCGCGCCCGGTGCCCGCCGAGCAGGGCCGTGGCGAGCAGCGCGGCGACGACCTCCGGGTCGGGCAGCGGGGTCTTGTCGACCCGCTCCATCGCGCGCACCTCGTCGTCGGCGTACTCCTCCAGGACGCGCCGCCACCGGCGTACGGCCATCCCGATGCGGTGCTCGGCGCTCTCCACCTGGGGGTCGCGGTCGGCGAGGCCGGGAGCGGCCGCGGCGGGCTCGCGCCGCCAGGCCTCGTCGATGCGCTCGTCGGCGGCGGTGACGGCGCACAGCAGCAGCGCCTCCAGGCTCTCGGCGATGGCGTCGAGCAGTTCGCCGGGCCCGCAGTCGAGGGGGTAGCTGCGCCACCGCTTCAGGGCGTCGCCCGCGAGGACGCCGCCCGCCTCCAGACGGCCCTGCACGCGCGCGTGCTCGCGGTCGTACGCCTCGTCGACGGCGGCGGTGAGCCGGAGCGCGGCGGCGTACTGGGAGGCGACGGCGCCCGCCAACTCCGGCAGCCGCGAGTCGAGCGAACGGATGACGCCGCGGGCCGTACGGGTGATGGCCTGGGCGCGGGCCGAGGGGTCCTGGACGCGCTGGGTCAGCCAGGCGCGCAGGGGCGCGACGGCGGTGGAGGGGAGCAGTCCGCCGCCGCCCGCGGACTCGGGCAGTTCGGGCACGGTGAAGCGGGGCACGTCGCCGAGGCCCGCCTTCGCGAGCAGGGCGCCGTACTGCCGCGAGACCTCGGTCACGACCTGGTGGGGCACGCGGTCGAGGACGGTGACGAGGGTGGCGTCGTGCTCCTTGGCGGTACGCAGCAGATGCCAGGGCACCGCGTCGGCGTACCGCGAGGCGGTGGTCACCATGACCCACACGTCGGCCGCGCAGATCAGCTCGGCGGCCAGGACCCGGTTCTCGGCGATGAGGGAGTCGACGTCGGGCGCGTCGAGGAGGGCGAGACCGCGGGGCAGGCTGTGGACGGTCTCGATCCGCAGGGCCCGTTCCAGTTCGCCCCCGAGGGCCGGCATGTCGTCGTCGCCGTCATCCTCGTCGTCTCCGTCGCCACCCTGCGCGCACACCGGTTGCGGCAGCCACACGCGCGTGAGGTCCGGCAGGACCCGCATGTCCGCGAACCAGTGGTGGTCCTCCGGATGGCAGACGAGCACCGGTGTACGTGTCGTGGGCCGCAGCACGCCCGCCTCGCTGACCTGTCGCCCCACCAGGGAGTTCACGAGAGTGGACTTGCCCGCTCCCGTGGAACCGCCGATGACGGCGAGCAGGGGCGCCTCCGGCGCTTTGAGGCGGGGCACCAGATAGTCGTCGAGCTGTGCGAGCAGCTCGTCCCGGTTGGCACGCGCGCGTGGCGCCCCCGGCAGGGGGAGCGGAAAGCGTGCGGCGGCGACACGCTCGCGCAGGGCGGAGAGTGCGTCAAGCAATTGAGGCCGTACGTCCAAGGTCACCACATGCGAAGAATGCCCAATTTTGGCGGCTTTCTGAAGCATATGGACGTCCCTGCGCGCCGGTCGAACACCGGGGAGGGAAGGGACGGCCGGGGGCGCAGGCATAACGAGTGCACAACACCCGGGGCGCGAGGCGCAAAAAGCGATGCGAGATTCGCACCTGCCTGCGATTATCAGGACCGCTTCACCGAACCTCCACATCACGGCGCGGAGGCGAAGCAGCAAGGACAGGGTCCCGGGAGCCCTATCCTTGTCCCCGGCAAGGCCACGGACCTCCCCCACATCCGGACCCGTGCCACCGGCCACACCCAGGCCCCCGTAGCTCAGTGGATAGAGCAGGCGCCTTCTAAGCGCTTGGCCGCAGGTTCGAGTCCTGCCGGGGGCGCAAACAGCCTCTCACCTGCGGAAACGCGTGAGGGGCTCTTTCGTGCCCCGATGCGCTTGCCCCTGGAGCAAGCGCCTTCACAGACAAACCGCGAGCGGCCTCGGGTGCGGCCCGTACGGCTAAGGTGATCGCCCGATGGCAACACTCAGGCTCAGGAGGGGCACCAGTGCGGGCTGAACCCCGGCCGATACGGGTGCCCGTGGGGCGTGGCGCGGCCCGGTGGGCCAGCCGTACCGCTCAGCGCCGGGTTCTGCTGGTGATCCACAACGTCACGTCCGCGGGGCGCCTGCTGGACGTGTTGCCGCTCTTCCACGACGACTTCCGCGTTCAGCTGCTCGTCACGTCGACGGGGTCCTCCGCCTTTCAGAGCGGGATCGACGAACTCGCGGCCGAGCTGGGGCTGCCCGTACTGCCCTGGGAACAGGCCCTGGCCACGCCCGTCGATCTCGCGATCTCCTCCAGTTTCGGGGGCCGGATCTCCTCCCTTCAGGGCAAACTCTCCATAATTTCCCATGGTGTTGGATACACTAAGAAACTGGCCGCCGGGAGCCGGGAGCCGGGAGCCGGGAGCCGGGAGCCGGGAGCCGGGAGCCGACGTTCGGGCTGTCGGGCGAGTGGCTGTTGGCGGACGGCAAGCCGTTCATGGACGGTCTCGTCCTGTCGCACCCGGAGCAGTTGGAGCGCTTGCGCCGCACATGCCCGCAGGTCCTGGACGTCTCCGTCCTCGGCGGCGACCCCTGCTTCGACCGGATGCTCGCCGCCCGCCCCTACCGCGACCGCTTCCGGCGGGCCCTCGGCGTGCGGCGCGGGCAGCGGCTCGTCGTACTGAACTCCACGTGGAACCCCGAAGGCCTCTTCGGCGACGGCGGCGGCCAGGACCTCTTCCCTGGCCTTCTCCCGCGCCTCACCGCCGAGTTGCCGGCCGACGACTACCGGCCGGCCGCCGTGCTGCACCCGAACATCTGGCACGGGAACGGCCCCGGCCAGGTCCGGGCCTGGCTCGACCGGGCCCTGCGCGGCGGCCTGGCCCTGATCGACCCCGCCCAGCACTGGCGGCAGGCCCTCCTCGCGGCCGACGCCGTGATCGGTGACTTCGGAGCCGTGTCCTACTACGCCGCCGCCCTCGGGCTCCCCGTCCTGCTGGCCGCCGACGGGGAGGACCGGCTCGACCCCGAGGCGCCGCTGGCCGCCTTCGTGCGGGACGCGCCGCGGTTCGATCCGGAGGACTCGCTGCGCGGCCAGGTGGAGCGGCTGCTGGACGGCCCGCACCCGGCCGCCGGCCCCGCCGCCGGTCCTGCCGCCGACCCGGCCGAGTTCGTCACCTCGGCGCCCGGTGCCTCCGCGGCGCTCCTGCGGCGGCACTTCTACGCGCTGATGGACCTCCCGGAGCCCGGCGCCCCCGCCCTCCTCGAACCCCTGCCCCTGCCTCCGTACGACCCGCCGCGCCGCACCGCGCCGCTGCGTGTCCGCACGCGCGTCACCGGCACCGACGTCGTGATCGAGCGCACCACCGGACAGCACCCCTACGACGCCGACGGCGACGTGCATCTCGCGGTGCACGAGGACACGCGCGACCCGGGTGTCCTGGAATCCGCCGACGTGATCGTGCGCGAAGGACCCGCCGACGACCCCCGCCTGGGCGGGGCGGCCGGGTGGACGGCGGAGATCCTGGACCGGCACCCGCACTGCGCGGTGGCCGCGTATGTGAGCGGCCCGCACAGTTGCCTCGTACGCAGCCGTCGCCACGGGCTGCTCGATCTGTCGGCCCGCCCGGACGGGAACGCCCACGCGGGAGGGGGCGGCCGCCCGGACGGGCACGCGCGCGTCGAGGGCGACGTCGATCCGGCGGCGTACGCCTCGGCGCTGTACGCGTGGCTGGCAGCCGGCGGCCACCTGTTTCCCGGGCGCAGCACCACCTTGCGGGTACACGCTGCCGGCAGCGCGCATCCGGTGACCGTGCAGGCCCGCTAGGCGGTCGTGTGGGGTCAGTCCGTGGGGTGCTGGCGGGGGCGGGGGTTGCGGTTCCGGTGGCGTGGGGTGGCCTGGCGGGGCGGGCGGGTCAAGGTGATCTGCCGGACCAGTTGCTGGAAGCAGGCCAGGGCCGCCAGGGCGGGAAGCGCCGCGGCGGCGGCTTCCACCAGTGGGCGGGGCACCTGGGCAACACACAGCAGTATCGAAATGATGGAGAAGAAAAGGACGATGGCCCATGAGTGCGCCGCGCGGCGACGGTGGAGGGCAGCGCGCAGGATGGACAGGGAAGCGACCACCCAGGGGCCGTAGACGAGCAGGGGCCACCATCCGACCGCACCTGGCGTCGTGCGGTACGTGGCGACGAGGCGCAGGGGGTCGTAGCTGACCAGGCCGCCGAAGACGCACACCATGGAGACCACGGCCGCGGCGAGCACGGCGAGGAAAAAACTCGTTGCGCGCAGGGCGCTCCGGGCCCGCTTGTGGGAACGGGAGCGGGAGCGTCGGTGGTGGGAGAGCCGGGAGCGCTGAGGCGGCAACTCCGTGGTGAACCCGGTGAGGTCGGCCGGGGCGGCACTGTCGCCTTCGGATACCGGGTCCTCGTTGATCTCGGGCGGGGGCGGAGCACCGTTCTTCTCGTTCTCGACGGCTTCGTGCAGCAGGTGGGCGAGTTCTTCTGCCGGGTCCCAGTGGACGTCCAGTTGATCGAACGGAGAGAAGGGCTGCTCCCAGACCTGCGTGTGATCAGTTGCCGGATATCCAGTGGGAGGGCCTACGGGGGCGGGCCGGTCGTCCAGTCGGCTGTGGCGCCCGCGTGACTCACGCACGATAGGGCCCCCGAGGGGCCAGAGCGGCCGGGCCTACGCCGCCCGCCGGGCTGTCGACCACAGCGGTGAACCGCGCCTGGATAGTGCTGAGTTCCGCGAGCAACTCCTCAACCAGCGTGCCGCTGTGTCGCAGTTCAACCCTATGGTCCCCATCGTGCAGGGCGGCGCAGGCCTCCCTGGCGGGAGGCGGGGCATAAATCCAGCCCCCCATGTGAACTGCGCCTGGAGTTACGCAGTTTGAGACGATGCGGCAGCTCCCCGCCGCCTTGGGACTTGTTTTCGTCATATGCAACCTAACGGGTCCGCATTACGGAGGATGCGCGGCAAACGGGTGGCGGAAATGTCGCATTGGACGATGTCTGGCTAGTCTCTTATCGGTTCTGCAGTAACCTGCGAAAGGATCCGGAGCCGGCCAGGCTCCGGCACATCACTGCCCCCGCCTCCGGGCCGTGTTGGCCGACACGCCCTGCCGCGGTCGGCCCTGACCCGGCGCGCCTCCGTCGGGCTCGGTCTCTGTACGCTCGCTTCGCTCATTGGGGTGACGCCAGGAGTGGCAGAAACGCCTACGGGAAACCGCTCTGCGATTCTTCGCCCTCTGGACGCAATCACCGAAAGGGAAATAATGAGCGAGCTACTGTCAACACTCCTCACCGGAGACAACGCGATCGAGGGGACTGTTCTCCCTCTTCTCAACACGCTTTCGTACACCGCGGGCCTCGTCCTCTTGGGGGTGCAGCAGCTCGGGCTCCTCGGCCTCCTCTGACGAAAGCGGAAGCCCCCAGAGGCCCTGCGATGTCAGGCTGTCGGGACGTCGAAGCCCCGTCGCACGAAGGGGACCGGGAAGGCCACCTCCGCGACGGGGTTTCGCTGCGCGGCCTAGCGGTCCTCGCAGCGCTGCCGCAGCTCGGCGAGATACCGCAGATGCGGAGCGGCCGCCGGGGGCAGCAGGCCCTCCGCTTCGGTGATCTCCGCCAGCGCCTGCGCGTCGTCGCCCGCGTCGTGGAGGGTTTCGGCGAGGTCCGTCAGGGCGCGCGCACGGTTGTAGTCCTCCCCCTGCTCCTCGAAGAACTCCGCCGCCGACTCCAAGAGCCCTCGGGCGCGCTCCAGTTGGACCATGCCCCGTAGGGCACGCCCCTGGTGGCGTTCGACCAGCGCGAGGGCGCGCGGCACGTCCCGCGCGCCCTCCTGCCCGGGCGTGATCCGCCCGTAGATCCGCTCGGCCTCGACGAACCGCTCGTACGCGGCCTCATACCGCCATTGGTACAGCGCCAGCAGGCCCAGCAGTTCGACGGACGACGCCTCGCCCCGTACGTGATCCGCCGCCCGCTCGCAGGCGACGGCCGCCCGCGCCTCGCGTTCGGCCTCCGGCCAGTGTCTCAATTCGCCCAGGCAGTGGGCGAGTTGAAAGTGCAGGCCCGCCGCCGTACGCGTATGCGGCTGATGTTCGTCGGCGCACCGGGCCGCGACGCGCAGCGCGGGCAGCACCTCGTCCCAGTAGCCCGCCTTCAACTGGAGCGGCCACAGGGCCCTGGCCAGCCGCAAGGCCGTCGTGACGTGCTGGTACTCCACGGCCACGGACACCGCGCGGACCAGGTTGCCGACCTCGGCGGCCAGCACGTCGACGCCCTCGGCCTCGTCGCGGCAGGCGTCGCCCGTCTCCGGCGCGGGCTCGGTGCGCCAGCTCTGCGGCAGCGCCGCGCCGGCCGCGTGCAGGGCGCGGTTCAGCAGGGCGTCGAGCACGCGCCGGACGGCCGTCGAGCACGCCGCGATGCCGTGCTCCGGGCCCGCGCAGTCGGCCAGCAGCTGCCGCACCCCGGGGCGGAAGCGGTACTGGTCGTCGCCCGCGATGTCCAGCAACTGGACGTCCGCCGCCTCGGTCAGCATGCGGGCCGCCGCCGGTCGCGAGGTGTCCGCGGCCGCGGCGGCGATCCGGGCGTCCACGGTCGGCCAGCCGCCCAGGGCCGTCAGGCGCAGGAGCCGTACCGTTTCGGGCCGGAGGCGTGCACAGGCGGCGTGGGTGCCGGCGCGCACCGGATCGTGCGCCGGGTCATGCCTCGGGTCGCGAAGCGGTGCGTACGCCGGGTCACGCGCCGGATCATTCGCCGGGTCGCCCCCACCGCCGATCCCTTCGTTCCCTTCGCGCCTGTCGTGGTCCCCGCTCTCACCGCTCAGCAGCATCGCTTCCGTCTTCAGCGCGAAGGCGTTGCCCCCGCACCGCTCCAGGATCCGCGGCAGCCGGGCCTTGGCGCGCGCGACGCTCTCCGGTCCGGCGACCTTCGTCACCATCCGCAGCGCGTACCGGTCGCTCAGGGGCGGTACGGGGACTCGTTCGGCCTCCAGGGCGAAGGGGCGGCCGGAGACGACCACCAGCAGGAAGACGTCGGGCGTCGCCGGGACCAGGCCGCGCACCTGCGCGACCGACGACGCGTGGTCGATCACCACGAGGGCCCGGCGGCCCTCGGTGAGCCTGCGGTAGAGGTCCTCGCGGCCCGTCGCGGTGGGCGGCATCCGGTCCGGCGGGACACCCAGCTGCCGCAGCAGCCTCAGCAGGACGGTGGCGGGCTCCGGACCGTGGCCGCCCGAGGGGTCGCGCAGATCGACGTAGAACCGCCCGTCGGGGAACCGCGCGTGGAGCGCCGCGCCCAGGTGCAGGGCCACCGCGGTGGTGCCGATTCCCGGCGGCCCGTGGAGCAGTGCGACGCGCGGCCGCCCGGCGGCGGGCCGGGTCGCCTCCCGCGTCAGCTGCCGCACGGTCTTCTGTCGGTTGGTGAAGTCCCGTGACGCCGGGGGCAGTCCGCCCGTCGGCGCCAGGGCCATCGCCCGCTCCGGAAGGCTGCGGACGAGGAGCGCCCATTCGCCCGCCCGCTCCGGGTCGTGGCTCAGGCGGGCGTGCATCTGGTCGGCGAGTGTCTGCCATTCCCGCGGGCCGGTCGGCAGGGGCGTCTCGCGGCCCAGGGTCCTTCTCGCGAGGGCACCGGTCGACAGGAGCAGCTGCTTGCCCATCTCGCCCGCGGCGCCGTTCCCCACGGCGGTGAGAAAAGCAGTCAGCGCGCTCAGCGCGACGATCTCCAGCACGTCGGCCCTCCCCCTGTCACCGATCAGGTCCTCGCCGGACTGTATCGCCGCTGTCGGCCACAGCACTTGAATCTGTCCGGCTGGCTGAAACACCCCTCCTGGCCGTAGCGTCTGCCCCTCTCGTACAGAGTCGGTCAGGGAGTTGGTCCGGGAGTGGTGGCCGTGGGGTCGTGGTGGCGGGGCGTCGTGCTTGCCGGGGTGGTGGGGGCCGTCGGGGTGTTCGGGGTCGGCGGGTGTTCGGCGCCGGGCGACGACGGTGCGGCGACGGGCCGCGGGTCCGGGGCGGGCCACGGGTCGGGGGCGGGTACGCCGGTCGCCTCGGCGTCGCCGTCGCCCGCCCGCGCTCTGTCGACCGGGCGGCTGAAGGGCCTGCTGCTCCGGGACGGGGAGGTGCCGGGCCTGTACGGGATGACCGTGCAGGCGCCCGCGCCCCGGTACGAACCGCGTGTTTCGGCCAAGGGTGCCGGGTGCCAGGACGTACTCGACATGCTCGTCACGCAGTACGCGTCCACCTCCGTGATCCAGGATTTCTGGTGGGACAAGGAACGTTGGGGCGGTCGGACGTGGCTGGCCGCGTACGAGGGGGACGAGGCCGCCGAGCGGTTCCGGAGGTTCGAGGAGGGCCTGCGGACCTGCCGGACCCTGGTGGCGCGGATGCCGGAAGGCCGGCTCGACTCCCGGATCACCGTCGGGAAGGCGCCCGCCCTCGGGGACGAGGCCGTCTCCTTCGAGCTGAGCACGGACGGCCGCGGCGACACCGTACTGACCGACCATCACGTGCTGGTCCGCGTGGGCTCCCTCACCGTCCACGTCA
Organism: Streptomyces sp. NPDC031466; assembly: GCF_055581265.1. NCBI lineage: Bacteria > Bacillati > Actinomycetota > Actinomycetes > Kitasatosporales > Streptomycetaceae > Streptomyces > Streptomyces sp. NPDC031466. Next base: position 293,702 of record NZ_JBVIJT010000007.1, on the reverse strand, counting down.
GCGACCGCGACGCGCAGCGGCCGCCGCGGCTGCCGATCGACGTCGTGCTCGGCAAGCAGCTCGACCGGATCGCGCGCGGGGCGCGCATGTGAGGCGGCGGCGGTGAGCGCGCGCCCCTACCGGAGACGGGGTGGGCCCGGGGAGTTCGGGCCCTCCGTGAGCGGCGCCGGCCGGTGCGGGCGGGGGAAATACAATCCCACTGTCTTCTGCCGGGGGGAGTGGACCGCTTACCGCAGGGTCGAGGGTTGGAGGAGACCGCCGTGGCGGACGAGATCAGCAGGATCGCCGGACTGGACTTCGCGAGCGTCACGCCCGACGAGTTCGCCCGCACCGTGAAGGGGCTCTCCGGCCGGGAGATCGCCGCGATCACCCGGGACGGCGCGCTGCGCGCACGCGTCCTGGACGAGGTCTTCGGTCGCGTGGGACGGCAGTTCAGACCGGAGGCGGCGGGTTCGCTCACCGCGCTGATCCGCTGGACGGTCACGGGCGTGGGCGCCAACCCGGACGTCGTGTACGAGACTCTGATAGCGGACGGGACCTGCACCGTGCGTGCGGGCCGCTCCGAGGCGCAGCCGCGGGTCGCGCTCACCATGGCCGACGCGGAGTTCCTGAAGCTGGTGTCGGGGAACGCCGGCCCCGTCGCGCTGTTCGTGACGCGCAAGGTGCGGATCACAGGGGATCTGGCGCTCGCCGCGGGGCTCACGCGGTACTTCGACATCCCCAAGGCGTAGGGGCCACGCGTCGGCGGTCGGCGGTCGGCGGTCGGCGGTCGGCTCAAGCGGGACGGACGTGGCGCCGATGTAGGGCGCATGACGTCTACGTACTCCCCTGAGGTCCGTGTCACGGAGACCCGGCCGTCCGTCGCCGCCGGGCACGGGCGATGGCGGGGCCCCGCGCGTCTCGCCGTCGCCCTCCTGCCCGCCCTCGTCATCGCCGTCGCCGGCTTCCAGCGGCGCTGGATGTCCGACGACGGGCACATCTACGTACGTACGGTCCGTCAGGTCCTCGCCGGGAACGGGCCCGTGTTCAACGCCGGGGAGCGGGCCGAGTCGTCCACCGGCACCCTGTGGCAGTGGCTGCTCGTGGCCGCCGGGGCGCCCGGCCTCGACATCGCCTCGGCGGCGATGTACGGCGGCCTGCTGCTGACCGCCGCCGGCTTCGCGCTCGCCGGACTCGCGGCGCTCCGCCTGCACGGCGGCGAGGACGGGGCCGAGGGCCGTAGCGGGGGCGGGGTCCTGCTGCCCTGCGGGGCCCTGGTGCTGCTCGCGCTGCCGCCGGTCTGGGACTTCGCGACCTCCGGTCTGGAGACCGGGCTCGCCACCTGCTGGCTCGCGGGGGCCTGGCTGGCGCTCGTCGCGCGGCCGCGCGCGCTGACGACCTGCGCGGTGCTGGGCCTCGGGCCGCTCGTGCGGCCGGACCTCGCACTGGTGTCGGCGGTGTTTCTGGCCGCCCAGTGGGCCGTGGCGCGCCCCTCGTGGCGCGGGACGCTCGCGGGCGCCGGGGTCGCGGGCGCGCTGCCGGTCGCGTACGAGATCTTCCGCATGGGGTATTACGGGCATCTGATGCCGCTGCCCGGCGTCACCAAGGAAGCCTCCCGGAGCCTGTGGGGCAGGGGGTTCGACTATCTCTCGGACTTCGTGGGGCCGTACGTCCTGTGGCTACCGCTGCTGATGATCCTGGCGGCCGTCCTGGCGTCGGGGCGGGTGGGGTGGCGCGGCGAGCGCGTCGAGGCGGTGGCTCCCGTCCTCGCCCCGCTGGTCGCGGGGGCACTGTGCTGGCTCTACGTCATCAAGGTGGGCGGCGACTTCATGCACGGACGGATGTTCCTGCCGGGGCTGCTGCTCATGCTGCTGCCCGTCTTCCTCGTGCCGCTCACGCGCGCGTGGACGATCGTCGCCGCCGGGATCGCGGTGTGGGCGGTGGCGTGCGCGGCGGTGCTGCGGGTCCCGTACGAGGGGCGGATCGGGCCGGCCGGGGTCGCGGACGAGCGCGGGGTGTACGTGTGGCAGAACGCCGCGTCCCACCCCGTCCACCACGACTTCGCCGGGCAGGCGGGCAACAAGGCCTACGCCGCTCTCGTACGGGAGCGGGTGCGGCGCGGCACGCCCACGCTGCTCCTCGCCCGGACCCCGGTGAAGGCGGCCCGGCCCGGGGTGACCGGGGTCTACAACACCCTCGGGTTCAGCGGCGCCGTCGTCCCGTTGTCCGGCGCCGCCCTGGACCCGATCGGGCTCGCGTATCCGCTGGCGGCCCACTCGGAGGGCTTCAACGGCCGGGTGGGGCACGACAAGCGGCTGCCGGACGAGTGGATCGTCGCCGAACGCGGGGTCAAGGGCTCGCTGCCCGACGGGATGGACCCCGCCCGGGTCGCCGCCGCCCGGCGCGCGCTGCGCTGCGAACCGTTCACGGATCTGCGGACGGCGACGCGTGCGCCGATGTCGGTCGGGCGGTTCTGGCGGAATCTGACGGGGGCGGTGGGGCTGACGTCCTTCCGGTTCCCCAACGATCCGGTGCGGGCGGAGCGGGAGGTGTGCGGGTAGCCGATTGCCGGCAGCCGGCAGCAGGGACCGAGTTTCGAGGCCGGGACCAGGGTCCACGCCCAGGCTCCGGGCCCCCGGGCGTGGTGTCAGACCGGCCAGGAACGGGCCGGATCGTCCAGCCATACGCTCTGCCCTTCCGCCGTCACGGTGAGCCCGAAGCGCTCGTGGCCGGGACCTCCGTTCGCCGCCCACCAGCGATATGCCGATTCGGCTTCGTCCGGCCGGTGCGGTAGGGCGGAGGGGAGGGACCGCAGGCCGCACGGGGCGATGATCCGGTCGTACGGAGCCCGTTCCGGGCAGCCCGTGAGTCCGTCGCGGTGCATGACCTGCACGGGGAGCCCGAACCGTCTGAGCGCCACGGTGCGACGCGGCGCCATCACGGAGCAACAGGCGGAGGAGCGGCTGCCCCTCCTCGCCAAGCGGCAGGCGTCGTTGGAACGGACCCCTCCGCCGTTCCTCCACGCGGTGCTGGACGAGAGCTGCGTCCGGCGACCGGTCGGCGGGACGGCGGTCATGGCGGCCCAGTTGGACAAGCTCGCGGCGTTCGCCGAGCTGTCGAACACGGTGCTGCAGGTCGCGCCGTACGACCTCGGGGAGCGGCGCCCCTTTGCCGGCACGTTCGCCTCCTTCGTGGTGGGCGTCAGGCGCGGGGAGTTCGGGGGCGTCTGACGGGTCGCCCCCTCAGCTGACCACGTCCTTGCGCGCGAACCCCCGGAACGCCAGTGCGAACAGCACCAGCGCGTACGTCACCGAGATCGCCGCGCCCTGGATCATGCCGCCCCACTCGGGGCGGGGCTGGAGGGCGTCGGCCCAGGCGAACTGCCAGTGTGCGGGGAGGAAGTCGCGCCAGTCGCCCAGCGCGGTGACCGCGTCCAGGACGTTGCCGACGATCGTCAGGCCGACCGCGCCGCCGACCGCGCCGAGCGGGGCGTCGGTCTTCGTGGAGAGCCAGAACGCGAGGCCCGCGGTGACCAGTTGGGACACGAAGACGTACCCGACGACGACGATCAGCCGCTGGGCCGCCGTGGCCGCGGGCAGTTCGCCGCCGGTCGGGATCTCCAGGGGGCCCCAGCCGTAGGCCACCGCGCCGATCGCCAGCGCGACCAGCGGGAGCAGGGCCATGGCCGCGGCGCTGAAGGCGAGGGCCACGACGAGCTTGGACCACAGCAGGCGGGCCCGCGGCACCGGCGCCGCCAGTAGATAGCGCAGGGACGACCAGCTCGCCTCGGAGGCGACCGTGTCCCCGCAGAACAGCGCGACGGGGATGACGAGCAGAAAGCCCGCGGAGACGAACAGGCAGGTCGCCGCGAAGTTGGTCGCGGACGCCGTCGCCGTGTCCATCAGCGTCACCTGGCTGTTGCGCTCCCCCGGCGAACCGGCGACGGCGAACGCGATGACGAGCACGACGGGCAGCAGCACCATGATGGCGCCCATCACCTGCGTCCGGCGCCGCTTCAGCTGGCGGACCGCCTCGACCCGCAGGGGCAGGGTGCGTCCGGCGCGGTAGCCGGGCGCCGTGGGGCGCTCCAGGGTGGGGGCGCTCATGCGGTGCCTCCGATCAGGGTCAGGAACGCGTCTTCGAGGCGGCGGTGCGGGCCCATGGACTCCACGGGCACGTCCAGGCGGACCAGTTCGGGCAGGAGCAGGGCGGCGCTGCCCGCCGGTGTGCCGTCCAGGCGTATCAGGAGGCCGTCGTCGGCGCGTACCGCCGAGGCGACGCCGGGCAGTGCGGCGACCTTGTCGACCAGCGGGTCGGGGACCGGCGCGGCGAGCCCGACGAGGAGTGTGTCCCCGGAGCCGACGATCTCCGCGACCGGGCCGGCCTGGACGAGGCGGCCGCGGTCCATGACGACCAGGTGCGTGCAGGACTGCTCGATCTCGGCGAGGAGGTGGCTGGAGACGATGACCGTGCGCCCGCCGCGGGCGTAACGGATCATTACCTCGCGCATCTCGCGGATCTGCGGCGGGTCGAGGCCGTTGGTCGGCTCGTCGAGGATCAGGAGGTCCGGCAGGCCGAGCATGGCCTGGGCGATGGCGAGGCGCTGGCGCATGCCCTGGGAGTACGTCCGCACGGCGCGGGCCAGGGCGTCACCGAGCCCGGCGATCTCCAGCGCCTCGTCCAGGTGGGCGTCCTCGGCGGGGCGGCCGGTGGCCTTCCAGTACAGCTCCAGGTTCTCCCGGCCGCTGAGGTGCGGCAGGAAGCCGGCGCCCTCCACGAACGCGCCGACCCGGGACAGGACGGGCGCCCCCGGGCGGATCGCCCGGCCGAAGACGCGGATCTCGCCTGCGTCGGGGCGGATCAGGCCCATCAGCATGCGCAGGGTGGTGGTCTTGCCCGCGCCGTTGGGCCCGAGGAGGCCGAGGACCTGGCCCCTCTCGACGCGGAAGGAGACGTCGCGGACGGCATACCGGTCACTGGACTTGGCGTACCGCTTGCTCAGGTCCGTGATCTGGAGGGGCACTTCGGCGAGCGCGGGGTCGGGCGCCGGTGCCGTCGTGCGGCGGCGGCCGGTGAGCAGCAGTCCGAGGGCGATCAGCGCTCCGGCGGCCGGCAGCCACCACACCCAGGCGGGCAGCGGCGCGGCGGCGGTCTTCAGGCCGGGGGCGGTGGGCACCGACAGGTCGCTCTTCAGCGAGGCGGTGTAGGTGGCGGGCTCGACCGGTGAGGCGTAGCCGAGGTCGGTGGAGGCGAGGACCAGGCGCAGCTTGTGGCCCTTGCGCACCTCGTGGTCGACGGCGGGCAGCCGCAGCTCGACGTCCTTGCCCCGCTGGGCGCCCTCGACGCGCACGGGGGCGACGAGTTGGGAGGGCAGGACCTGCTGCTTCCCGTCGGGGCTGACGTCGTACACCTTGGCGAAGAGCACCGCGTCCCTGCGGGAGGACTTCACGTGGGCGCGCACCTTCGGGGAGCCGGTGATCCGCAGGTCCTGCGCCAGTGGCTTCGAGGTGAAGGCGGCGTGCTGCCCGGGGAGGTCGAGGGAGACGCCGACGCCGAGGGAGGAGAGCCGGGAGAGCCCTCTGCCGCCGAGGCCGGGGAGGGTGGAGACGGCGGGCGGGCTCGCCCCCGCGGGGTTGTCGAAGGTCTGCTCGCGCCCGGCGAGGGGCACCGCGCGCGGGTCACCGCCCAGGCCGGGGTACGTGTCGCCGCTCGCGCCCCGCAGCTGGGCCGCCCCGTCGGTGGAGTCGATGCCTCCGGTGCGGGTGACGCGGAAGGCGGGGCCGGTGTCGGCGCCCTTGTCGCCCTTCAGATAGCGGTCGAACCAGGTGCCGACGCGCCGCTCCACGCGCCCCCGCTCGTTCTCCCGCGCGCCGGCGTCGTGGCCGCCCGCGATCCAGTCGACCTTCACGGGCGCCCCGTTGGCGCGGACCGCCCGGGCGATGGCGTCGCCCTGGTCGAGCGGGAAGAGCGAGTCGGTCTGGCCCTGCACGAGGTACGTCGGCACCTCGATGCGGTCGCCGATGGCGGCGGGGCTGCGGGCGGCGAGCAGGTCGCGCGCCTTCGCGTCGGGCTTCCCGGCGACCGCGACACGGTTGTACATGGCGCACAGCTGCTTCTCGAACTTGTCGCAGCCGCCGCCGGTGTTGATGAACGAGCCGGTCCACAGCTTCTTGAAGACGCCGTCGGGGAACAGCGCGTCCGCGAGGTTCCAGTAGGTGATCTGCGGGGCGATGGCGTCCACCCGCCGGTCGTGCCCGGCGGCGAGCAGGGAGACCGCGCCCCCGTAGGAAGCACCGGTGACGCCCACGCGCGGGTCGCCCGCCTTGTCGAGCCGCACCTCGGGCCGCTTCGCCAGCCAGTCGATGAGCCGGGAGACGTCGGCGACCTCGGCCTCGGGGTCGTTCAGCCCGATCTTGCCGGTCGATTTGCCGAAGCCGCGCGCCGACCAGGTCAATACCGCATAGCCGTCCCCGGCCAGCTCCTCGGCCTGTTCGCGCACGTCGCTCTTGCTGCCGCCGAAACCGTGGCCGATGAGGATGGCGGGGCGCCTGGTGCCGGGGTCGCCCGCGGTGAAGTAGGAGGTGTCGATCTTCGCGCCATCGGCGTCGAGGGTGCCGTCGGCGCGGTGCACGGTGGGGCCGTCGTCCGCCGCGACCGCCGTCCAGGTGCCCGCCCCCGCGAGCACCACGACGGCGGCCGCGGCGGCGAGCAGCCGGCGTGGCCCGCGCGGTCCGGGAAGCCTGGGCCTGGGCAGTCGTAGATCCATGCCGTCCACCGTACGGGCGGCCACCGACAACCGGAGCGGCCGCCGGTCGGAACCGACCCGTCTCCCCGGGGAGTAGACTCCGCGCCCCGCGTACCGCGGGCGCGGTGCCCCCGGTGTCGGATGTGGCCGACCGGCCCCGCACACGTCAGGGGTGAAACTAGGCTGCACCCATGACATTGGCCGCACCCGCACCCATGACCCTCCCGGATTCCCTCGCCACCGGTCAGCGCTCGCTCGGTGACCCCTCCGTCCGCTTTCCCCTGTGGCCGCCGCTCACCACCGGCTGCCCGGTGACCAGCACCGACAGCGTGTCGTACCCGGTCGAGGTGGACTACGCCTACGACAAGGTGCCCGCCGATCTCTTCACCACCGCGCCGGGGCAGCCGCGCGGGCACGAGCGGTGGGCGCCGCTCCTGCCGCCGCTGCACGCGCCGGGGCTCGGCGAGGGCGGCACCCCGCTCGTCCCCCTCGGCGACGACCTGTGGATCAAGGACGAGTCGCGCAATCCGACGTGGAGCCACAAGGACCGCATCAACCGCGTCACGGTCAGCGCGGCGGCCGGCGCGGGCGCGGAGGGCGTCGTCGTCGCCTCGTCGGGCAACCACGGGGCCTCGGCGGCGGCGTACGCGGCGCGGGCGGGCCTGCGGTGCGTGGTGATCGGCTCGGCCGGGACACCGCCCGCGGTCGAGGCGTTCCTGCGGGCGTACGGCGCGGTGGTGCTCTCGGTGCCCGCCGACGCGCGGTGGCCGCTGCTGCGTCGGATCGTGGAGCGGTTCGGCTACCACCCCGTGAGCAATGTGACGCCCACCCACACCGGCCACGCGTTCGGACCCGAGGGCTACAAGACCCTCGCCTACGAGATCTACGCCGAACTCGGCGTGCCCGGTTCGGTGTTCCTGCCCACCGGCTACGGCGAGCTGCTCTTCGGCGTCTGGAAGGGCTTCGCGGAGCTGGTCACGCTGGGCCTGGCCGACCGGGTGCCCCGCCTGTACTCCTGTGAGCCCGCCGCCGGGGGCCCGCTGGCGGCCGCGCTGCGGGAGGGGGTGCCGGCGACGCGGGTGGAGGTCGCGCCGACGGCGGCGTACGCGATCGGTTCCTCGGTCGGTGGCTACCGGGGGACCCTCGCCGTCCGGGAGAGCGGCGGCGGGGCGCTGCTGGTCTCCGACGCGGCGATGGCGGCGGCGCGGGACCGGCTGGCGGGGTCCGGGCTCTGGGCGGAGCTGTCGGCCGCGGCGGGGCTCGCCGGGTACCGGCAGCTCGGGGCGGCGGTGCCGCAGGGTCCTGCGGTGTGCGTCTCCACGTCGAGCGGCTTCAAGGACCGCGACCTGCTGGACGTGGGCGGCAGCGCCGCGGTGGACCCCGAGGACTGGGCGGAGATCGAGCGGCGGGTGCTGCGGGGCTGAGGCGCCCCTGTCCCGCCGTCCGCCGAGGCCCCGCCCCGGGGTGTCCCGGCCCCTCGGGGTCCGGGGCCTGCGGCCCCCCTCAGATGCCGGAGGGGCTGAGCGGCGCTTCCTGTCCGTCCTCCGGGATGCTGACCAGCCAGCGCGTGTCGCGGTGGGGGCGCAGGTACAGCGCCCAGTACAGGGTGGCCACGACCGCGATGCCGCCGGTCCACAGGAGGTACTGCGTCTCCTGCTGGCTCAGCACGTACGTGAGGACGGCGATCAGCACCACCGGCACGGCCGGCCACAGCGGCATCCGCCAGGCGGCCGCGTGGCCGTGCGAGCCCCGCCGGCCCAGCAGCGCGGCGACCGCCACCAGGAGGTACATGCCGGTCACGGAGACGCCCGTCACGCCGTACAGGGTGTCCAGGTTGACGAAGCACAGGAGGGCGCCGGGCACGCCGACCAGGAGCGTGGCGATCCAGGGGGCGCCGGACGCGCCGAGCTTGGACAGGGCGTTGTTGACCGGCGAGGGCCAGGCCTTGTCCCGCGCGGAGGCGAACAGGACGCGGGAGTTCTGGATGACCATGACGATGCCCGCGTTGATGATCGCGAGGGCGACGCAGAGGCTGACGAACGTACCGACGGCCGAGTTGGACCAGGCCGTCACCATGGCGCTGATGTCGCCCTCGGTGAGCGCCGTCAGGCTCTCCGCGCCCATGGTGATCGCGACCACCGGCACCAGGATGATCACGGTGGAGATGGCGAGGGTGGCGAGGACGGTGCGCGCGACGTTGCGGCGGGGGTTCTCCAGCTCCTCGGAGAGGTAGACGGCCGTGGAGAAGCCCTGCGTGACGAAGAGGGCGATGGCGAGACCGGAGACGATCAGCATGGCCGTCACCGCGTCGATCCCGCCGGGTCCCGAACCGGCCACCGACAGGTCCGTCAGGCTGCCCGCGCCGCGCTCGGCGTGGGTGAAGCCGAGGACGGCCACCACGCCCGCCGCGACGACTTCGAGGACCAGGAAGATGCCGGTGATCCAGGCGTTGGCGCGCAGGTCGAGCAGGCCGGCGAGGGTGGCGCAGACCATGACGCCGGCGCCCGCGTAGGACGGGTCGAGCTGGACCAGCGGGGCCAGGTAGTCCGCCGTGCCCATGGCGATGACGGGCGGCACGATCATCACGACGAGGAGCGACAGGACGAAGACCAGCCAGCCCGCAAGGCGCCCCGCCATCGTGGAGACCATCGCGTACTCGCCGCCCGCGCTGGGGATGAGGGTGCCCAGCTCGGAGTAGCAGAACGCGACGCCGACGCAGAGCAGCGAGCCGATCGCGATGGTGAGCGCGGTGGCGGTGCCGAGCGAGGAGAAGAGGTCGGGGACGACCACGAAGAGCGTGGAGGCGGGCGTCACGCAGGACAGGGTGAGCAGGGTGCCGCCGACGACGCCGATGGAACGCTTGAGCTTCTGGGGACGTCCCGGATCGGCCAGGGTCGCGGCGGGCGCGGTGGTGGGCGAGGGGAGCGGGCGGAGCGTGTCGGTCATGAAGCGCGATTCCGATCGACTGGTACGGCAGGAGATGCGGGGGGAGCCTTATCGCCTCCGAAGGCTGTCGAGCTGTCTTTCCGTGGCTCCCGGCGCGTCATCGAACCCCGGCGCTAACCGGAACGTCAACGGTCATTTACCTACGGAATCCGCAGCACGCCCACACCTCAAGTCGCCTCGCTTTCGCAAGAGTTTGCCTCTTGGGGGCTCAATGAACATGCCGACACCGATGATGACCTTCATATTGCAGGCGTATGAACGCGGGAGCTTTCACTGCCCGAATTGCACCCTGTGCACGGGAACCGCAAGAGCGGCGTAAAAAAAGAATCAGGGCCGTCCGGTATCCGGACGGCCCTGCTCTACGTGGTGTCACAGGCCGGTGACTCAGTGGTTGCGCGGGAAGCCCAGGTCCACGCCGGCCGGCGCGTCGGAGGGGTCGGGCCAGCGCGTGGTGACGACCTTGCCGCGCGTGTAGAAGTGCGTGCCGTCGTTGCCGTAGATGTGGTGGTCCCCGAAGAGGGAGTCCTTCCAGCCGCCGAAGGAGTGGTAGCCCACCGGCACCGGGATCGGCACGTTCACGCCGACCATGCCCGCCTCGATCTCCAGCTGGAAGCGGCGGGCCGCGCCGCCGTCCCGGGTGAAGATCGCGGTGCCGTTGCCGAACGGCGAGGCGTTCATGAGCGCCACGCCCTCCTCGTAGGTGTCCACGCGCAGCACGCACAGGACCGGGCCGAAGATCTCGTCCCGGTAGGCCTTGGCGGTGGTCGGGACGCGGTCGAGCAGCGACAGGCCGATCCAGTGGCCGTCCTCGTGGCCCTCGACGGTGTACCCGGTGCCGTCCAGGACGACCTCGCAGCCCTCGGCCGCCGCGCCCGCGACGTAGGAGGCGACCTTGTCGCGGTGGGCGGCCGTGATGAGCGGGCCCATCTCGGACGCCGGGTCGTTGCCCGGGCCGATCTTGATCTTCTCGGCGCGTTCCTTGATCTTGCCCACCAGCTCGTCGGCGATGGAACCGACCGCGACGACGGCCGAGATGGCCATGCAGCGCTCGCCCGCCGAGCCGTAGGCCGCCGAGACGGCGGCGTCGGCCGCCGCGTCCAGGTCGGCGTCGGGCAGGACCAGCATGTGGTTCTTGGCGCCGCCGAGCGCCTGGACGCGCTTGCCGTTGGCGGAGGCGGTGGCGTGGATGTGGCGGGCGATGGGCGTGGAGCCGACGAAGGAGACGGCCGCGACGTCCGGGTGCTCCAGGAGGCGGTCGACGGCCACCTTGTCGCCGTGCACCACGTTGAAGACGCCGTCGGGCAGACCGGCCTCGGCGAGCAGCTCCGCGATCTTCATGGAGGCCGAGGGGTCCTTCTCCGACGGCTTCAGGACGAAGGTGTTGCCGCAGGCGATGGCCAGCGGGAACATCCACATCGGCACCATGGCCGGGAAGTTGAACGGCGTGATGCCCGCGACGACGCCGAGCGGCTGGCGGATGGAGGAGACGTCCACGCGCGAGGCGACCTCCGTCGACAGCTCACCCTTCAGCTGCACCGTGATGCCGCAGGCCAGGTCGACGATCTCCAGGCCGCGGGCGACCTCGCCGAGCGCGTCGGAGTGCACCTTGCCGTGCTCGGCGACGATCAGCTCGGCGATCGCGTCGCGGTTGGCGTCCAGCAGCGCGCGGAACGTGAACAGGATCGAGGTGCGCTTGGCGAGGGAGGAGGTGCCCCAGGTCGCGAAGGCCGCACGGGCGGCGCCGACGGCGGCGTCCACCTCGGCCACGTCCGCGAAGGCGACCCGCGTCGTGACGGCGCCGGTCGCCGGGTCGGTGACCGGGCCGTACGTTCCGGACGCGCCCTCGACGGGCTTTCCACCGATCCAGTGATTGACGGTCTTCGTCATGACAAGCATCCCTACTCTCACAGGTGGCGGCGTCGGGCAGTGACGTGCCGGTCGTACTCTTCCCTGGCCTTGACCGCGGACATCCGGGTCGCCGTCTCGGCCACGGGCACATCCCACCACGCCTGCGCCGGGGGCGGCCCCGACACTGTGTCTGCCGTTTCCGTCTCCACATAGACACATGTGGGCCGGTCCGCGCCCCGCGCCTCCAGCAGGGCCGCCCGCAGGTCGCGCACGGTCCTGGCGCGCAGCACCCGCATCCCCAGCGAGGCCGCGTTCGCCGCGAGGTCGACGGGCAGCGGGTCCCGGCTGTACGTGCCGTCCGGCGCCCGGAAGCGGTAGTCCGTGCCGAACCGCTCGCCGCCCACCGACCGGGAGAGGCCGCCGATGGAGGCGTACCCGTGGTTCTGCAGGATGACGACCTTGACCGGGATGTTCTCCTGCACGGCCGTGACGATCTCGGTCGGGTTCATCAGATACGTGCCGTCGCCGACCAGCGCCCACACCGGGCGCCCCGGCGCGGCCAGCGCGACCCCGATCGACGCCGGGATCTCGTATCCCATGCAGGAGTAGCCGTACTCCACGTGGTACTGGCGCGGCGAGCGGGTCCGCCACAGTTTGTGCAGGTCGCCGGGGAGCGAACCGGCGGCGTTGACGAGGATGTCCTCCTCCGTCACCAGCGCGTCCAGCGCGCCGAGGACCTGGGCCTGCGTCGGGCGCGCGTCCGGCTCGTCCGCGTCGTACGCGGCGTCCACGCGCTGCTCCCAGCGGGCCTTGTCGCCCCGGTACTCCGCGGTGTAGGCGGGCTCCACCCGGTGGTCGCCCAGCTCCCGGGTGAGCGCCTCCAGGCCGGTGCGGGCGTCCGCGATCAGGGTGGCGCCCGCCATCTTGTGGCCGTCGAACGGCGTCACGTTGAGGTTGAGGAAGCGCACCCCGGGCCGCTCGAAGAGCGTGCCGGACGCGGTGGTGAAGTCGCTGTAGCGGGTGCCGACGCCGATCACCAGGTCGGCGGCGCGGGCCAGTTCGTTCGCCGTGGCCGTGCCGGTGTGGCCGATGCCGCCGACGTCCGCCGGGTGGTCGAAGCGCAGCGAGCCCTTGCCCGCCTGGGTGGCGGCGACGGGGATGCCGGTGGCGTCGGCGAAGCGGCGCAGGGCGTCCTCGGCGGCGCTGTGGTGGACGCCGCCGCCCGCGATGACCACGGGCCGGCGCGCCGCGCGGACCGCGGCCACGGCGGCGGCCAGTTCACCCGGGTCGGGGGCGGGCCTGCGGACGGCCCACACCCGCTCCGCGAAGAACTCCTCGGGCCAGTCGTAGGCCTCCGCCTGGACGTCCTGCGGCAGGGCGAGGGTGACGGCGCCGGTCTCGACGGGGTCGGTCAGGACCCGCGCCGCGGCGAGGGCGGCGGGGATCAGCGCCTCGGGCCGGGTCACGCGGTCGAAGTACTTCGAGACGGGCCGCAGGCAGTCGTTGACCGACACGTCGCCCGCGTAGGGCACTTCGAGCTGCTGGAGCACGGGGTCGGCGGGCCGGGCGGCGAAGGTGTCGCCGGGCAGCAGGAGGACCGGCAGCCGGTTGACGGTGGCGAGCGCGGCGCCGGTGACGAGATTGGTGGCGCCGGGCCCGATGGACGTGGTGACCGCGTGGGTGGCCAGGCGGCCGCACTGGCGGGCGTACCCGACGGCCGCGTGCACCATGGCCTGTTCATTGCGCCCCTGGTGGAAGGGCATCTCGTCGGCGTATTCCACGAGCGCCTGCCCGATGCCCGCGACATTGCCGTGCCCGAAGATGCCCCAGGTCGCGCCGATCAGCCGCTGCCGGTGGCCGTCCCGTTCGGTGTACTGCCGGGACAGGAAGCGCACGAGCGCCTGCGCGGTGGTGAGCCGCACGGTGCCCGCGGGGGTCCGCGTCATCGGTATCCCTCCGTGTGGTCGGGGTGGAAGCAGATCCGCCACTCCCGCTCCTCGCCGGGCCCCGCCATCACGTTCAGGTAGTACATGGCGTGGCCCGGCTGGGCGACGGACGGGCCGTGCCAGCCGTCGGGCACGAGCACGGCGTCCCCGGTGCGGACCTCGGCCAGGACATCGGTACCGCCCTCGCGGGAGGGGAACACCCGCTGATAGCCGAATCCTTCGTGGCCCCCGGGAGCCGCGATCTCGAAGTAGTAGATCTCCTCCAGCTCGGCCTCGACACCCGGGCGGTGCTCGTCGTGCTTGTGCGGCGGATACGAGGACCAGTTGCCGCCGGGCGTGATGACCTCGACGGCGATGAGGCGGTCGCAGTCGAAGGCGTCCGCGGCGGCGAAGTTGCGGACCTCGCGGGAGCAGGTGCCGCTGCCGCGGCTCTCGACGGGAACCTCCGGCGCGGGGCCGTAGCGGGCGGGGAGTCGACGCTCGCACTTCGCTCCTGCCAGGGCGAAGCGGCCTCCCGCGCCGGAGGCGATCTGGACGTGGGCGTCACGGGGCACGTAAGCGAAGTCGGTGACTCCGCCGAACACGCTCTCCCGGCCCAGGAGTTCGATGGTTCCGCCCTCCGTGTGCACCGTACAGCCGCCGCTCAGCGGGAGCACGATCCATTCACTCCCGCCGGTGGCGAACACGTGGCTGCCCCCGGCCTCGATCTCGACCACGCGCAGCGAGCAGTAGGCCCAGCCCGCCCGTTCCGGATCGATGTCGAGGGCGTACGGCCCCGTGGCCGCACCGCCTTTCGGTACGTGTGTCATGTGCGCCTCCTTGAGCCCGTACCCACTAGAGCAGCCCCACGGCGGTGTCGACCGCCGCCGCCACGTCCCCGTCGGGCGGATAGAGCAGGGCCCTGCCGACGACCAGGCCCCGCACGGTGGGCAGCCGCAGGGCGCCGCGCCACTTCTCGTACGCGGCGTCCTGATCGTCCCCGATGTCACCGCCGAGCAGCACGGCCGGCAGGGTGGACGTCTCCATGACGCGGGCCATGTCGTCGGGGTCCTCGGTGACGGGGACCTTCAGCCAGGTGTACGCGGACGTCCCGCCGAGCCCCGAGGCGATGGCGATGGACGTGATGACGGCCGCGGCGCCCAGGTCGTTGCGGGGCGGGCCGGTGCCGTCGGGTCCGTGCCTGCGGGTCAGGAACGGCTCGACGAAGACGGGCAGTCCACGCGCGGCCATGGCGTCGACGGCGCGCGCGGCGGAGTGCAGCGTGTTCAGTGAGCCAGGGTCGTCGTAGTCGACGCGGAGCAGCAGCTTGCCCGCGTCGAAGCGGAGCCGCCCGAGGTCCTCGGGCCGGTACCCGGTGAACCGGTCGTCCAGCTCGAAGGCGGCCCCGGCGAGCCCCCCGCGGTTCATCGACCCCATCACCACCTTGCCGTCCAGGGCGCCGAGGAGCAGCAGGTCCTCCAGGATGTCGGCGGTCGCGAGCACCCCGTCGACGCCGGGCCGCGACAGCGCGAGGCACAGTCGCGCCAGCAGGTCCCCGCGCCGCGCCATGGCGAACGGCTCGCCCCCGACCCCGAGGGCCCCCCGGGCCGGGTGGTCGGCGGCGACGATCAACAACCGCCCCCGTTCCCCGAGAAGGGCCCGCCGCTCACGCCGTGCGGCGGCTTCCGCGATGGCTTCGGGGTGGTACGCGCGGATCCGGCTGAGGTCGGCCACGGTCAGCCCTTCCGACGCCGGAAAATCCAGCCCCTCCGGCGTTTGCGGAGCGGGGTTCGGGGCGGAGCCCCGTGGCAGGGGCTCCCGGGCGCTCACGAAACGACCCCGGCGTCGACCGCCGAGGCGACCTCGCCAGGAAACGGCATGGCGGAGGAACACTCCAGCCGCGAGGCGACGATCGCCCCCGCCGCGTTCGCGTACCGCATGATCCGCTCCAGGTCCCAGCCCGCGAGCAGGCCGTGGCACAACGCCCCGCCGAACGCGTCGCCGGCGCCGAGCCCGTTGAGGACCTCGACCGGCAGGGGCGGCACTTCGGCGCTCTCTCCCGCGCGGTTCATCGCGAGGACTCCCGCGGGTCCCTGCTTGACGACGGCCAGTTCGACCCCGGCGGCCAGCAACGCCCGCGCCGCCGCGCGGGGTTCGCGCTCCCCCGTGGCGATCTCGACCTCGTCGAGGTTGCCGACGGCGACGGTGGCGTGCGCCAGGGCGGCGGCGTAGTGGGGTCGTGCCGCCGCCGGATCGCTCCAGAACATCGGCCGCCAGTCCAGATCGAAAACCGTGGTCCCGGCCGACCGGCAGGCCAGCGCGGCCAGCGTCGCCGACCGGCTCGGCTCCTCGCACAGCCCCGTGCCCGTCATCCAGAAGATCCGCGCCGCCGCGATCGCGTCGAGGTCGAGTTCACTCTCGTACATCTGGAGGTCGGGGGCCTTGGGCTGCCGGTAGAAGTACAGCGGGAAGTCGTCCGGCGGGAAGACCTCGCAGAACGTCAACGGCGTGGGCAGCCCGGCGACCGCGCGCACGAAGCGGTCGTCGACCCCGAACTCCCGCAGCGCCCGGCGCAGGTACGTCCCGAAGGGGTCCTCGCCCGTGCGCGTGACGACGGCGACGCGGCGCCCGAGGCGGGCGGCGGCGACCGCGACGTTGCTGGGCGAACCGCCGAGGAACTTCCCGAACGCGGTGACGTCGGCGAGGGACACCCCGCTCTGCAGCGGGTAGAGGTCGACCCCGATCCGGCCCATGGTGATGACGTCGTACGGATCCGTCACCCTGCACTCCCTCTCGGCTCCCTCGCGGCGGCGCTGCCCCAGGTCTAATGCCGTTCCGGGAACCCTGTCAACATTTTGTCCTTACATTCGGACCACTCCTTGACACCTTTCCGGGGCGGACCGAGGCTGGCGGCCATGACGACGCTGTCTCGCATCCGGATCGGTTCGGCGCCCGACTCGTGGGGGGTGTGGTTCCCCGAGGACCCGGCCCAGGTGCCCTGGCGCCGCTTCCTCGACGAGGTCGCCGCCAGCGGGTACGAGTGGATCGAGCTGGGCCCGTACGGCTATCTGCCCACCGATCCGGTCGAACTGGCGGACGAGACGGCCCGGCGCGGCCTGCGGGTCTCCGCGGGCACGGTCTTCACCGGCCTGCACCACGGCCCCGCCGTCTGGGAGAAGACCTGGGCGCACGTCGCCGACATCGCCGCGCTCACCCGCGCCATGGGCGCCGAGCACCTCGTCGTCATCCCGTCGTTCTGGCGCGACGACAAGACGGGCGTGGTCCTCGAGGAGCGGGTCCTGACGCCCGCGCAATGGCGCGATCTGGCCGCCCAGACCGAGCGCCTGGCCCATGAGGTCCGCGAGCGGTACGGCCTCCGGGTCGTCGTGCACCCGCACGCCGACACGCACATCGACACCGAGGAGAACGTCACCCGCTTCCTCGACGCCACCGACCCGGACCTCATCGCGCTCTGTCTGGACACCGGGCACTACGCCTACTGCGGCGGCGACAGCCTCAAGCTCATCGAGACCTACGGCGAGCGCATCGGCTATCTGCACCTCAAGCAGGTCGACCCGGAGATCCTCGCCGGGGTGCGCGCGGACGAGGCGCCGTTCGGGCCCGCGGTGGCGCGCGGCGTGATGTGCGAGCCGCCCGCCGGGGTGCCGGCCCTGGAGCCGGTCCTCGCCGCGGCGCAGCGGCTCGGCGTCGACCTCTTCGCCATCGTGGAGCAGGACATGTACCCGTGCCCCCCGGACAAGCCGCTGCCGATCGCGCGGCGCACGCGCGCCTTCCTCCGGTCGTGCGGCGCGTAGCTCCCGACGAGGGAGTACCCCCGGCCGTCCGGCGGCCGGCGCGGCCCGTCAAGACGCCACCCCGGCCCGTCAAGACGCCACCCCGGCGCGGCGAGATCACATCCATGCGCCGCTTTCGTCACAAACACCCGCTTCCTGTCACACATGTCTCGTATACGCGGGACTCCTGTCACAGCGGAACCACAAACACTCTGCACTGGTCACTGTGCGTCGTTCACCGGGCACAGGCTGAGTGATCGCCGAGCGCGCCCAGCTCCCCCGTCGACCTCTCCGGCCGACCTGGGCACGCGCAGGGAGGTGCACCCATGACCGACCGCAGGCTCTGGTCGTACAAGGAGATCGCCGCGCACATCCGGGTCCAGCCCGACACCGTGCGCTCCTACCGCAAGCACGGGCTGCTGCCCGCGCCCGACCACGTGGAGGGGGGCAAGCCGTACTGGTACGCCGACACGGTGCGCGCCTGGGTGGCGGCCCGCCCGGGGAACCGCGGGCGCAGAAGCTAAGGGGTGGCGGCCATGCCGCGTTGCTGAATACCCCCTAGGGGTATAGTGTGAGGTGTGTCGAGGGGGTCCTGGGCATTCCGGGACCCTCACGCACGTTACGACGCATATCCGTACATCCGTGCCCCACGCCCCGAGGAGAACGACATGAGCGCCCAGACCGAGCTCCCGCAGGCCGCGTCCGAGACGACCGGCTCCTGCTGCACCCCCAGCGGTTCCTGCCACTCCGGTGGCGCCGCCGAGACCCCGCAGGGCGCCGTCACCACCGTGTACGAGGTGACGGGCATGACCTGCGGCCACTGCGAGGGCGCCGTCTCCGCCGAGATCTCCGGGCTCGCGGGCGTCCGCTCCGTCCAGGCGGTGGCCGCCACCGGCCAGGTCACCGTGGTCTCCGAGGCCCCGCTGGACGAGGCCGCGGTGCGCGCCGCGGTGGACGAGGCGGGCTACGAACTGGCCGGCGTCAAGGCCTGAGACCCCGGCGACCCCCGGGCCCCGTGATGCCGACACCGGCACCACGGGGCCCGCCGCCGTGCCACCGGCCCACAAGGAGTACGAAGGAGTCATGACCGAAGTCTCCGAAGTCGAACTCGCCGTCGGCGGAATGACCTGCGCCTCCTGCTCGTCCCGCATCGAGAAGAAGCTGAACCGCCTGGAGGGCGTGACCGCGACGGTCAACCTCGCCACGGAGAAGGCGAAGGTCTCCTACGCCGACGGGGTCGAGGTCGCCCAGCTGATCGCCCTGGTCGAGAAGCTGGGATACACGGCACGGGAGATCGTCCCGCCCCCGCCGGAGCCAGTCGCGGACCCCGCCCCCGACCCGGGCACCGCCGACGTCACCGCACCCGACACCCTGCGGCAGCGCCTGGTCGTCTGCGCCCTGCTGTCCCTGCCCGTCGTGCTCCTGGCGATGGTCCCCGCCCTCCAGTTCGACAACTGGCAGTGGCTCTCCCTCACCCTCGCCGCGCCCGTCGTCGTCTGGGGCGGCCTGCCCTTCCACCGGGCGGCGCTCACCAACCTGCGGCACGGCGCCGCGACCATGGACACCCTCGTCTCGGTCGGCACGCTCGCCGCCTTCGGCTGGTCGCTGTGGGCGCTGTTCCTCGGGGACGCCGGGATGCCCGGGATGCGGCACGGCTTCGACCTGACGGCCTCGCCCGGCGACGGGGCCGCGACGATCTACCTGGAGGTCGCCTCCGGGGTCGTCACCTTCATCCTGCTGGGCCGCTGGCTGGAGGCCCGCTCCAAGCGGCGGGCCGGCTCGGCCCTGCGCGCCTTGCTCGAACTGGGCGCCAAGGACGTCGCCGTGCTGCGCGACGACAGGACGGAGGAGCGGATCCCGGTCGGCCGGCTGACCGTCGGGGACCGTTTCGTCGTACGGCCCGGGGAGCGGGTCGCCACCGACGGCACCGTCGTCGAAGGGGCCTCCGCGGTGGACGCCTCGACGCTGACCGGCGAGTCCGTGCCCGTCGACGTGGGGGTGGGCGACGCCGTCACCGGGGCGACCGTGAACACCTCGGGGCGCCTGGTCGTACGGGCCACCCGCGTCGGCTCCGACACCCAGCTGGCCCGCATGGCGCGGCTGGTGGAGGACGCCCAGACCGGCAAGGCCCAGGTGCAGCGCCTCGCCGACCGCGTCGCCGCGGTCTTCGTACCCGTGGTGCTGCTCATCGCGGCGGCCACCCTCGGCGGCTGGCTCGGCGCCACGGGCGACGCGACCGCCGCGTTCACCGCCGCCGTCGCCGTGCTGATCATCGCCTGCCCGTGCGCGCTGGGCCTCGCCACGCCGACCGCCCTGATGGTGGGCACCGGACGGGGCGCCCAGCTCGGCATCCTCATCAAGGGCCCCGAGGTCCTGGAGTCCACGCGCCGCGTCGACACCGTCGTCCTGGACAAGACGGGCACGGTGACCACGGGCCGCATGGAGATGGTGGACGCGCACGCCGTCGGCGACACGGACGAGAAGCAGTTGCTGCGCCTGGCGGGCGCCCTGGAGCACGCCTCCGAGCACCCGGTCGCCCGGGCCGTGGCGGCGGGCGCCGCCGACCGGCTCGACGTGCGCGGCGGTGAACTGCCCACGCCGGAGCGCTTCGAGGGCGTCGCCGGGGCCGGAGTGCGCGGGACGGTGGACGGGCACGACGTCCTGGCCGGGCGCGAGCGGCTCCTCGCGGACGCGGGCGTCACCGGCCTGGACGCGCTGACCGCGCCGAGGCAGGAGGCGGAGGCGTCGGGCCGTACGGCCGTGCTGGTCGCCTGGGACGGTGTCGCACGCGGGGTGCTCACGGTCGCCGACGCCATCAAGGGGACCAGCGCCGAGGCGGTGCGCGAGCTGCGGGCGCTCGGCCTGACGCCGGTGCTGCTGACCGGCGACAACAAGGCCGTCGCCCACGCGGTCGCGGACGCGGTGGGCATCCCCGCCGACGCCGTGTACGCGGAGGTCATGCCGCAGGACAAGGCCGACGTCGTGGCGAGGCTGCGCGCCGAGGGCCGGGTCGTGGCGATGGTCGGGGACGGGGTGAACGACGCGGCGGCGCTCGCCACCGCCGATCTCGGCCTCGCGATGGGCACCGGCACGGACGCGGCGATCGAGGCGAGCGACCTGACGCTGACGCGCGGGGACCTGCGGGTCGCGGCCGACGCCATCAGGCTCTCCCGCAAGACGCTCGCCACCATCAAGGGCAACCTCTGCTGGGCCTTCGGCTACAACGTCGCCGCGCTGCCGCTCGCCGCGGCCGGGCTCCTGAACCCGATGATCGCCGGCGCCGCGATGGCGTTCTCGTCGGTCTTCGTGGTCACCAACAGCCTCCGGCTGCGGACGTTCTCATAACCCCTTCACAGGACCGTTTCAGCATCCTCACGGACCTCGCGAGATCCCCATATCGGGGCCCTTGCGCAGGTACGGGACATATGCAGGAGACGCAGATCACAGAGATGTGGACGTAACCATCTGGGGGGGTCGCGAGTCTAATGGGACGATGCCAGAAGACGTCTTGGGGGACGTCATCTGCCATCAGGGGACATCTTGGGGGATGCTCCCTGGAACTGCGTTGCCGGGGCACGTGCACCGGGGAGCTTGAGCGGCCCTCCCGTGCGTACGCGTCCCGGCACGGCGCAGGGCGACCACAGACCCCCGGCCGGATCCCGTGGGGGGAATCCGTACCGGGAAAAAGGGAAGCGCCCCGACCGTCGACCCGTGGGGGGATCGACGGCGGGGCGCTTTCCGCTGTGCGGGGAGGGTCAGCGACCCTCGACCGGGACGAAGTCCCGCAGCACCTCGCCGGTGTAGATCTGGCGCGGGCGGCCGATGCGCGAACCCGGCTCCTTGATCATCTCGTGCCACTGGGCGATCCAGCCCGGCAGGCGTCCGAGCGCGAACAGCACGGTGAACATCTCGGTCGGGAAGCCCATGGCCCGGTAGATCAGACCGGTGTAGAAGTCCACGTTGGGGTAGAGCTTGCGCTCGACGAAGTAGTCGTCGGCCAGCGCGTGCTCCTCCAGCTTCAGCGCGATGTCGAGCAGCTCGTCGGACTTGCCGAGCGCCGAGAGGACGTCGTGCGCCGCCGCCTTGATGATCTTCGCCCGGGGGTCGAAGTTCTTGTAGACGCGGTGCCCGAAGCCCATGAGCTTCACGCCGTCTTCCTTGTTCTTCACCTTGCGGATGAAGGTGTCGACGTCGCCGCCGGAGGCCTGGATGCCTTCCAGCATCTCCAGGACCGACTGGTTGGCGCCGCCGTGCAGCGGGCCCCACAGGGCCGAGATGCCGGCCGAGATCGAGGCGAACATGTTCGCCTGCGAGGAGCCGACCAGACGCACGGTGGAGGTCGAACAGTTCTGCTCGTGGTCCGCGTGCAGGATCAGGAGCTTGTCGAGCGCGGCGACCACGACCGGGTCCAGCTCGTACTCGGCGGCGGGCACCGAGAAGGTCATGCGCAGGAAGTTCTCGACGTAGCCGAGGTCGTTGCGCGGGTAGACCACCGGGTGGCCCTGCGACTTCTTGTAGGCGTACGCGGCGATCGTCGGCAGCTTGGCGAGCAGGCGGATCGTCGAGAGGTGACGCTGCTTCTCGTCGAAGGGGTTGTGGCTGTCCTGGTAGAACGTGGACAGCGCGCTCACCACGGACGACAGCATGGCCATCGGGTGGGCGTCGCGCGGGAAGCCGTCGTAGAACCGCTTGACGTCCTCGTGCAGCAGGGTGTGCTGCGTGATCTCGTTCTTGAAGCTCGCCAGCTCGTCGACCTTCGGCAGCTCGCCGTTGATCAGCAGGTACGCCACCTCGGTGAAGGTGGAGCGCTCGGCCAGCTGCTCGATCGGGTAGCCGCGGTACCGGAGGATGCCCTGCTCGCCGTCGAGATAGGTGATGGCGGATTTATAGGCGGCGGTATTGCCATAGCCGCTGTCCAGGGTCACCAGACCGGTCTGGGCGCGGAGCTTGCCGATGTCGAAGCCCTTGTCACCGACGGTCGAATCGATCACCGGGTAGGTGTACTCGCCATCGCCGTACCGCAGTACTACAGCGTTGTTACCGTTCTCGCTCACGTCATCCCTCACCGACGTTGTGCCTCTTCTTCGAGGTGCCCTGACTGTCTCTACCATCCCCCATTTGGCCCTGGAGAGTGCACTCGGGGTCGACCATTGGGCCTATTGGCGGCACTCAGTGCCGCCAACCTGCTCATCCTGCCCCCTTCGCCCGGGTTGTGGAAGTGCTGTGTGACGTTTCCGACTCGTTTGATCGATCAAAACGCCGATCGGGCCTCTCCACGGCGTCCCGCGAGCCGGAAATCCAGCGCTGTGCAGCGCCTGCCCGCGGAGACCGTGCGGACAGCCTGCCCCAGAGCCTTGCGCGATCCGACGAGGACCACCAGCTTCTTGGCGCGTGTCACCGCCGTGTAGAGGAGGTTGCGCTGCAGCATCATCCAGGCGCCGGTGGTGACCGGGATCACGACGGCCGGATACTCGCTGCCCTGGGAGCGGTGGATCGTCACGGCGTACGCGTGGGCCAGCTCGTCCAGTTCGTCGAAGTCGTACGGGATCTCCTCGTCCTCGTCGGTGAGGACCGTCAGCCGCTGCTCGTCGGCGTCCAGGGCGGTGACGACGCCGACCGTGCCGTTGAAGACGCCGTTCTTCCCCTTCTCGTAGTTGTTGCGGATCTGGGTGACCTTGTCGCCGACGCGGAAGACCCGCCCGCCGAACCGCTTCTCGGGCAGGTCGGGGCGGGCGGGCGTGATGGCCTGCTGGAGGAGGCCGTTGAGGTTGCCCGCGCCCGCGGGGCCGCGGTGCATGGGCGCGAGGACCTGCACGTCGCGGCGCGGGTCGAGGCCGAACTTGCGGGGGATGCGGTGGGCGGCGACGTCCACCGTGACGCGGCCCGCGTCCTCGGTCTCCTCCTCCACGAAGAGGAAGAAGTCCTTCATGCCCTGGGTGAGGGGCGGCACGCCGGAGTTGATGCGGTGGGCGTTGGTGACCACGCCCGACTCCTGGGCCTGCCGGAAGATGCGGGTGAGGCGGACGGCGGGGATCGGGCTGTCCTCGCTGAGCATGTCCCGCAGCACTTCGCCCGCGCCGACGCTCGGCAACTGGTCCACGTCGCCCACGAACAGCAGATGGGCGCCCGGGGGTACGGCCTTGACCAGTTTGTTGGCGAGCAGCAGGTCGAGCATGGAGGCCTCGTCCACCACGACCAGGTCGGCGTCGAGCGGCCGCTCCCTGTCGTACGCCGCGTCGCCCCCCGGCTTCAGTTCGAGCAGGCGGTGGACCGTTGAGGCCTCCGCGCCCGTGAGTTCGGCGAGGCGCTTGGCGGCGCGGCCGGTGGGGGCGGCGAGGACCACCTTGGCCTTCTTCGCGCGGGCCAGCTCGACGATGGAGCGGACCGTGAAGGACTTGCCGCAGCCGGGGCCGCCGGTCAGGACGGCGACCTTGCGGGTCAGCGCGAGCCGGACCGCCTCCTCCTGCTCGGGCGCGAGCCGGGCCCCCGTGCGGTCCACGAGCCAGGCGAGGGCCTTGTCCCAGGCGACGTCCCGGAAGGCGGGCATCCGGTCCTCGGGGGTGGTCAGGAGCCGGGACAGCTGGGCGGCCAGGGACAGTTCGGCCCGGTGGAAGGGGACGAGGTAGACGGCGGTGATGTCGTCGCCGCCGGCCGGGTCGGGCAGGGTCTCGCGGACGACGCCCTCCTCCTCCCCCGCCAGCTCGGCGAGGCAGTCGATGACCAGGCCCGTGTCGACCTGGAGCAGCTTCACCGCGTCGGCGATGAGCCGCTCCTGGGGCAGGTAGCAGTTGCCCTGGTCGGTGGATTGCGAAAGGGCGTACTGGAGTCCGGCCTTGACGCGCTCGGGACTGTCGTGCGGGATGCCGACGGCCTGGGCGATGCGGTCGGCGGTGAGGAAGCCGATGCCCCACACGTCGGCGGCGAGGCGGTACGGCTCGTTCTTCACCACGGAGATCGACGCGTCGGCGTACTTCTTGTAGATGCGCACGGCGATGGAGGTGGAGACGCCGACTCCCTGGAGGAAGACCATGACCTCCTTGATGGCCTTCTGCTCCTCCCAGGCGGCGGCGATCATCTTCGTCCGCTTGGGGCCGAGGCCGGGCACCTCCACGAGCCGCTTCGGCTCGGTCTCGATGACGTCGAGGGTGTCCACGCCGAAGTGGGTGGTGATCCGGTCGGCCATCACGGGGCCGATGCCCTTGATGAGGCCGGAGCCGAGATAGCGGCGGATGCCCTGGATGGTGGCGGGCAGCACCGTCGTGTAGTTCTCGACCGTGAACTGCTTGCCGTACTGCGGGTGGGAGCCCCAGCGGCCCTGCATGCGCAGGCTCTCGCCGACCTGCGCGCCGAGCAGGGAACCGACGACGGTGAGCAGGTCGCCGGCGCCGCGGCCGGTGTCGACGCGCGCGACCGTGTAACCGGTCTCCTCATTGGCGTACGTGATGCGTTCGAGGACGCCTTCTAGCACCGCCGTCGCCGCGGCTGGACTCGACATGCTCCGACGCTACCGTCCGCCACTGACACCGGGATGCCTCGAAGGGGCCCGATCCCATGGACCGGGCCCCTTCGGCTCTCCCCCCGCCAGAACTCCGTGATCCCCCCGAATCCCCCGGATCCCCCCAGATCCTGGTCCCCCTTCAGAGCCCTGACGCCATGTACGACACACGTCGTGGCCGAAGGGTTGCACGGCGTTGCCGAGGAATTTTTCGCCGGGGCCCCCGGGTGCCGACGGAGCGGGGCGGACGTAGCGTGTGGGTGACGCATGACCGATGATTTCCCGGCGTACGGCTCCTTGGAGGGATGATGTTCGGCGTCCTCGCGAAGATGAGCAGGCCGATGGCCAGGGCGGTCGCCAAGAAGACCGGCATTCCGGAGAAGACCGTCACCCGCGGCATCGAGGTGCTCGTCCCCGTGGTGCTGACGATGGTCTCCAAGCGGGCCCGCAAGAAGAAGTGACCGGGCCGGGGCGCGCGGCACGCGTGCGTGCGGAGGCCGTGTCGGCACGCGTGCATGGGTGCGTGCAGAAGCGAACCGGCACCGTCACGCGCGCGTGCGGACGCGTGACGGCACGGCTCACGCGTGCGTGCGGAAGCGCTCCGCCGTTTCCCGCAGCACCTCTCCCCCGTCCCGCGCCCACAGGGCCTCGTTGAAGATCTCGACCTCGACGGGGCCCTCGTACCCGGCGGCCTCCACGAGCGCGCGCAGGGCGCGGAAGTCGACGCTGCCCTCGCCCAGTTGGCCGCGCCCGAGCAGGACGCCCGCCGGCAACGGCGTGATCCAGTCAGCCAGTTGGAAGCAGTGCAGCCGGCCGCCCGCCCCGGCCCGGGCGATCTGTGCGGGCGCCTGGTCGTCCCACCAGACGTGGTACGTGTCCACGACCACGCCCACCTGGTGCGCGGGGAAGCGTTCCGCGAGGTCGAGGGCCTGCCCCAGGGTGGAGACCACGCAGCGGTCGGCGGCGAACATCGGGTGCAGCGGCTCGACGGCCAGTCGGACACCCCGCTCCTCGGCCCAGGGGCCGAGGACGGCGAGGGCGTCGGCGACGCGCTCCCGGGCGCCCGCGAGGTCGCGGCTGCCGGGTGGCAGGCCGCCCGAGACCAGGACCAGCGTGTCGGTGCCGAGCGTCGCCGCCTCTTCGATCGCCGCGCGGTTGTCGTCCAGGGCACGCGCGCGTGCCGTCCGGTCGGGGTCCGTGAGGAAGCCGCCCCGGCACAGGCTGGTGACCGTCAGGCCGGACTCGCGCAGGAGCCGGGCGGCGCGCTCCACCCCGTACTCCTGGACCGGGGCACGCCACAGGCCGACGGCCCCGATGCCCTCCTTGACGCAGCCCTCGGCGAGTTCGGGCAGGGAGAGCTGTCGGACGGTCTCCTGGTTGACGCTCAGCCGCGAGAGCGGCAGGGGCAACGGCAGGGGTGACACGGGCGGCGGGGTGCTCATTGCGGTACTCCATGGACGGTCAGCAGCGAGCGCATCCGGGACGCCGCAAGGGACGGGTCGGGGAACAGGCCGAGCCCGTCGGCCAGTTCGTACGCGCGTGCCAGGTGCGGGAGCGAACGGGCCGACTGGAGGCCGCCCACCATCGTGAAGTGTGTCTGGTGTCCGGCCAGCCAGGCGAGGAACACCACGCCGGTCTTGTAGTAGCGGGTGGGGGCCCGGAACAGGTGGCGGGACAGCTCGACGGTGGGGTCGAGGAGCGCGCGGAAGGCTTTCACGTCGCCGGTGTCCAGGGCGCGCACGGCCTCGGCGGCGAGCGGCCCGAGCGGGTCGAGGACGCCGAGCAGCGCGTGGCTGAAGCCGTGGTCGTCGCCCGCGATCAACTCGGGGTAGTGGAAGTCGTCACCGGTGTAGCAGCGCACGCCGCGCGGCAGGCGGCGGCGCAGGGCGACCTCGCGGTCCGCGTCAAGGAGCGAGACCTTGATGCCGTCCACCTTGTCGGGGTGGGCGGCGACGACCTCCAGGAAGGTGTCGGTCGCCGCGTCCAGGTCGGCCGAGCCCCAGTAGCCCTCCAGAGCGGGGTCGAACACGGGGCCGAGCCAGTGCAGGATCACCGGTTCGCCCGCCTGCCGCAGCAGGTGGCCGTACGTCTCCAGATAGTCGTCCGGCGAGGTGGCCGCGGCGGCCAGCGCGCGCGAGGCCATCAGGATCGCCTGGGCGCCCGCCTCCTCGACGACGGCGAGCTGCTCCTCGTAGGCCTCCCTGACCCGCGTGAGGTTCGCGGGGAGGGTCAGCTGGTCGGTGCCGACGCCGCACGCGACGCGGCCGCCGACGGCCTTCGCCTCCACGGCCGAGCGGCGGATGAGTTCGGCGGCGCCCGTCCAGTCCAGGCCCATGCCGCGCTGGGCGGTGTCCATGGCCTCGGCGACGCCCAGGCCGTGCGACCACAGGTGCCGGCGGAAGGCGAGCGTGGCGTCCCAGTCGACGGCGGCGGGGCCGTCCGGGGAGACGTCCGCGCGAGGGTCGGCGACGACGTGCGCGGCGGCGAAGACGGTGCGCGAGGTGAACGGGGGCCCGCCGGCCCGTGTCCGGAGGGGCTCGGCGCGCGGACGGTACCCGCGCGTGCCGCCGCCCTCGGCGGGGAGCAGGACGGTGCCCGCCGTGCGGGAGCCGCTCACAGCTCGATCTCCGGTACGTCGAGACGGCGGCCCTGCGCGCAGGACCTCAGGCCCAGTTCGGCGAGCTGGACGCCGCGCGCGCCGGCCAGCAGGTCCCAGCGGTAGGGCGCGTCGGCGTACACGTGCTTGAGGAACAGCTCCCACTGGGCCTTGAAGCCGTTGTCGAACTCGTCGTTGTCGGGCACTTCCTGCCACTGGTCGCGGAAGGAGTGCCCGGCGGGCAGGTCGGGGTTCCACACCGGCTTCGGCGTCGTGGCACGGTGCTGTGTGCGGCAGTCGCGCAGGCCCGCGACGGCCGAGCCCTCGGTGCCGTCCACCTGGAACTCCACCAGCTCGTCGCGGTTGACCCGCACCGCCCAGGAGGAGTTGATCTGCGCGACGACGCCGCCCTCCAGCTCGAAGACGCCGTACGCGGCGTCGTCGGCGGTGGCGTCGTAGGGCTTGCCGTGCTCGTCCCAGCGCTGCGGGAGGTGCGTGGCGGTCAGCGCCTGGACGGTGCGTACGCGGCCGAACAGCTCGTGCAGGACGTACTCCCAGTGCGGGAACATGTCGACGACGATGCCGCCGCCGTCCTCGGCGCGGTAGTTCCACGAGGGGCGCTGGGCCGCCTGCCAGTCGCCCTCGAAGACCCAGTAGCCGAACTCGCCGCGCACGGACAGGACGCGGCCGAAGAAGCCGCCGTCGACGAGCCGCTTCAGCTTGCGCAGCCCCGGCAGGAAGAGCTTGTCCTGGACGACGCCGTGCTTCACGCCGGCGTCCCTGGCCAGCCGCGCGAGCGCGAGGGCGGCGTCCAGGCCGGTGGCGGTCGGCTTCTCGGTGTAGATGTGCTTCTTGGCGGCGATGGCCTTCTTGAGGGCGTCCTCGCGGGCGGAGGTGACCTGCGCGTCGAAGTAGATGTCGACGGTGGGGTCGGCGAGGACCGCGTCGAGGTCGGCCGTGAAGTGCTCCAGGCCGTGCCGCTCGGCGAGTGCGCGCAGCGCGTGCTCCCTGCGGCCCACCAGGACGGGCTCGGGCCACAGCACGGTGCCGTCGCCGAGGTCGAGGCCGCCCTGTTCGCGCAGGGCCAGGATCGAGCGGACGAGGTGCTGGCGGTGGCCCATGCGTCCGGTGACGCCGTTCATGGCGATACGCACCGTCTTGCGTGTCACGAAAGTTCCTCCGTAAACGGGCGGCAAGCGCTCTCCGACCTCCGTAGCAAGCGCTTTCTATCGGATAAGAAGCTAGCCTGCCGCACAAGGTTCGGACAAGGGCGCCGGACCAGGGCAGTGACCGGAGGACGACGAGATGACCGTGACCCTGGCGGACGTGGCGGCACGCGCGCAGGTCTCCCCCGCCACCGTCTCCCGCGTACTGAACGGCAATTACCCCGTGGCGGCCGCCACTCGCGAGCGCGTCCTGCGCGCCGTGAACGACCTCGACTACGTCCTGAACGGCCCCGCCAGCTCCCTCGCGGCGGCCACCTCGGACCTGGTCGGCATCCTCGTCCACGACATCGCCGACCCCTTCTTCGGGATCATCGCGAGCGCCGTGCAGTCGGAGATCGGCGGGCCCGGCGGGCGGGCGGGCGGCGAGCGGATGGCCGTGGTCTGCAACACCGGCGGCTCCCCGGAGCGCGAACTGACCTATCTCACGCTGCTCCAGCGCCAGCGCGCCGCCGCGGTGGTGCTCACCGGCGGCGCGGTCGAGGACCCCGAGCACATGGCCGCGACGGCCGGGAAGCTGCGGCGGCTCACGGAGGCGGGCACGCGGGTCGTGCTCTGTGGGCGGCCGCCGGTGCCGGGGGCGGACGCGGTGGCGCTCACCTTCGACAACCGCGGGGGCGGCCGGCAGCTCACCGAGCACCTGCTCGGGCTCGGGCACCGGCGGGTCGGCTACATCGCGGGCCCGCCGGAGCGCACCACCACCCGGCACCGGCTGGAAGGGCACCGGGCGGCGCTCGCCGCGTACGGCGTCGCCGACGATCCCGCGCTGACCGTGCACGGCCCCTACGACCGCCGCTCCGGTTACGACGCCACCGCCGAACTTTTGCGGCGCGCCCCCGAGTTGACCGCCGTGGTGGCCGCCAACGACACCGTGGCGCTCGGCGCCTGCGCGGCGCTGCGGGACAAGGGGCTGCGCATTCCCGACGACGTCTCGGTGGCGGGCTTCGACGACCTGCCGTTCAGCGTCGACGCGGTGCCCGCCCTGACGACGGTGCGGCTGCCGCTGCACGAGGCGGGGGCGCGGGCGGGCCGCGTCGCGATGGGCAAGGAGGCGGCGCCGCCGGGAGGCGTGGCGACGGTGCACGGGGAGCTGATGGTGCGGGGGTCGACGGCGGCTCCCGCTCGGGGGTAGGGGCGGGGCCGCCCTACCGGTCCCTCGCTTCGACGTCCGTACGAGGGGGCTTCTGGGGTCCGGGTTCACGCCTGTGCCGGTGGGCCGTGCGCGCCTGGGCCGGTGGGCCGTGCGCGCCTGGGCCGGTGGGCCCGCGCGCGCCTGTGCCGGTGGGCCGTGTGTGCCTGGGCCGGTGGGCCGTGCGTGCCTGGGCCGGTGGGCCGTGCGTGCCTGGGCCGGTGGGCCGTGTGTGCCTGGGCCGGTGGGCCCGTGCGTGCCTGTGCCGTGCACGTGCCCGGTGCTCAGCCCGTACCCATGCCCGCGCTCATGCGCCCGCGCCCGCGCCCGTCAGTCTGCCCAGCGTCCGCACGCCCTCGGTGATGTGGGGCGGGGGGCTGGCCGCGTAGCCGAGGACCAGGCCCGGGGGGTGCGGGAGCTGGGTGTGCCAGGACAGGGGGTGGGTCTTGACGCCGTGGGCGAGGGCGGCGGCGGCCAGGGCGGTGTCGGGACCGGCGTACGTCTTCTCGTCCAGGGTGATCATCAGGTGCAGCCCCGCCGCGGCGCCGTGCACGACCGCTCCCGGCAGGTGCGCGCGGATCGCCGCGATCATGGCGTCCCTGCGCCTGCGGTGGTGCCTGCGGATGAGCCGCAGATGGCGTTCCAGGTCGCCGGACTCCATGAGGTGGGCGAGGACGAGCTGCGGCAGGGCCGCGTTGCCGAGGTCGGTCAGGCGCTTGGCGTCCACCAGTGCCGCCCGGTACGCGGGCGGGGCCAGCAGCCAGCCCAGGCGCAGGGCGGGGGCGAGGAGTTTGGAGACGCTGCCCGCGTAGCAGACGTGCTCGGGGAGCAGTGCGCGCAGGGCGGGGACGGCGGGGCGGTCGTAGCGGTGTTCGGCGTCGTAGTCGTCCTCGATGACGAGGCCGCCGTCGCGGGCCCAGTCCATCAGCTCGCGCCTGCGCCCACCGCCGAGGATGACCCCGGTGGGGAACTGGTGCGCGGGCGTGAGCAGCACGGCGGGGGCGCCGGTGGCGCGCAGCGCGTCGACGCGGACGCCGTGGGCGTCGACCGGGACGGGCGGGGTGGCGAGCGGGCGCAGGTGCTGGCGGACGCCGAGGGACCCGGGCTCCTCGACCGCGACCTCGCGGATGCCCGCGGCGCCCAGTACGTCGACGAGCAGCCGCAGTGCCTGGGCCGTGCCGTTGACGATCAGCACGTCGTCCGGGTCGGCCCTGATGCCGCGGTTGAGGGAGAGCCAGCGGGCGACGGCGGTGCGCAGCGCCGGGGTGCCGCGCGGGTCCCCGTACCCGAAGTCCGAGGGGGTCAGGCCCGCGAGCACGGAGCGCTCGGCGCGCAGCCAGGCCGCGCGCGGGAAGGCGGCGAGGTCGGGAAGGCCGGGTGACAGGTCGATGCGGGCGGGCGCGGTGCGGATGGCGTCGAAGACGCCGAGGTCGGGCGGCGCGGCGAAGAGGCCCTCGGGCCGCGCCGGCCGCCGCGTGCCATGTGCGGGCCGCGGGGCCGGGCGGGAGGGCGGGGGCACGGCGACGACGACGGTGCCGGCGCGGCCCCGCCCGGCGACGTGCCCGTCCTCGGTGAGCCGCCGGTAGGCGTCGGTGACGACGCCGCGGGAGACGCCGAGTTCGTCGGCGAGGGTGCGGGTGGCGGGGAGCCGGCTGCCGGTGGTGAGGCGACCGTCGGCGATGGCCGCCCGGATCTGCCGCGCCAGCCAGTCGCCGAGGCCGCCTCTGGGGGCGTCGCGGGGGTCCAGCTGGAGGAAGTCGGACGTGGGGCGGGCGATGGGGCCTTCGCCGGGGGCGGGGCGGGGCGGGTCTGAGGGGGTGGTGTCCTCGTCCGGCGTTGAGGTGCCGGCGTCCGGCTTTGAGGTGTCGGCACCCGGCGTTGAGGTGTCGGCGCCCGACCTGGAGGTGTCGGCGCCCGACCTGGAGGTGTCGGCGCCCGACCTGGAGGTGTCGGCGTCCGACCTTGACGTGCCGGCGTCCGGCCCTGCCGTGTCGTCATCCCGGTTTATGGACCGGTCGGGAGGCGATCCATTGGACCTGTTCATGAATCCATTGTGGCGACAGGGTCGAGGCATGGAATTTCTGCTGACCTCACTCGTCGTCTGTGTCACGCCCGGCACCGGCGCGCTGTTCACGATCGCGGCGGGCCTGTCCCGGGGCACGCGGGCCGCGGTGATCGCGGCCGTCGGCTGCACGCTGGGCGTCGTCCCGCACATGGTGGCGGCGATCACCGGCCTCGCGGCGCTCCTGAACGCCAGCGCGGTCGCCTTCCAGACGCTCAAGTACCTGGGCGTGGCCTACCTGCTGTACATGGCGTGGAGCACCCTGCGGGACAAGAGCGACCTCACCGCCGAGCGGGAGGCCGAGCCGCGCTCGGCGGGCCGCACGATCCTCACGGGCGTGCTGATCAACATCCTCAACCCCAAGCTGACCCTGTTTTTCTTCGCGTTCCTGCCGCAGTTCGTGGACCCCGACGAGCCGTACGCCTTCGTGCGCATGGCCGAGCTGAGCGCGTACTTCATGCTGATCACGTTCGTGGTCTTCGTGGCGTACGGGCGTTTCGCGGCGGCGATGCGCAGTCACGTCATCTCGCGTCCGCGCGTGGTGAGCTGGATGCGCCGCACCTTCGCGGTGACGTTCGCGGCGCTGGGGGCGCGGCTGGCGTTCCTCTGACCCCCGGAGCGCCCGACCCGGCCCGCCCCGCCGTGTCCGGGACGGCCCGATGCAGTTGGACCCTCCGGGAAAAGGAGGCTCATATGGCGGGCACTGTCATGGACGCACCCAGCGCCTGGGACGTCCTGGACGGCGTCACCCTCCCCCGCGGTTACCGCGTCGAGATCACCGACGGGAAGATCATCATGACGCCGCAGGGTGAGTACCGGTGGAAAGTCATCCTTGAGGCGGCCCCGCAGATCAAGCCGCAGCTCGCCGCCCACGGCGACATCCTGTCCGACGTCATGATCGACTTCCCGAGCAGCCAGTACGGCTACGCGCCGGACCTGGCGATCATCGCGCCGGGAGCCGAGCGCAATGGCCGCGGCCGCTTCGAGTGGCACAGCCTTGAGGCGGTCCTGGAGGTCGTCTCGAAGAGCAGCCGGGACAACGACTTCGCGAAGAAGTTCCGCCTGTACGCGGAGTGCGGCATCCCCGTGTATGCGGGGGTCCCGGGTCCGACGGCGAGGCCGGCGCCCGGGGCGCGGACGGCCCGGCTGGTCCGCCGGGACCGCAGGGCGAGCCGGGCCCAGTTGGCCCCGCCGGCGAGCGGGGTCCCGCCGGGGAGCGCCGCCCGGCCGGGCCGTCGTGCCCCGACGGCTGGAGCCTCCAGGTGCCAGCCGATGGCTCTGACGCGCTCGCGTGCCGCCGCGACGGCGCCCCGACCCAGAGCCCGAGGACACACCGACTCCGCAGGCCGCCCTCGATCCCGCACACCGCCAATACCCGGGACATGCCCTTCTCGCCCTCGGGCGAGAGGGGCCTTGCCGCGCCTGGAGCTACCCGAGGTATGGGGCTGACCGCCTCTCCAGGAAGTGCTGGATGCGCAGACGCTGTGTGTGGTGCATGGGCAGCGACTCCAGGTCGGCCGGATCGACGAACCGAAGCTCGGTGGACTCGTTCGAGATCTCCAGCTCACCCCCGACTCGGCGAGCCGTGAAGCACACGTTGAACTGCCGACGTACTTCACCGTCGGTATAGGCGATGACGTGACGTGGGTCGGTGTACGTGCCGACGAGGCCGGTGATCTCCACGTCCAGGCCAGTTTCTTCCTTGACCTCGCGGACCGCTGCGCCCGGCAGAGAGTCGGTCATGTCCATGCCGCCACCAGGCAGGGCCCATAGGTCGTTGTCACGGCGCCGCTGCATCAAGATCCGTCCATCCTCGTCGGTGACGACAGCCGAGGCGGCCACGACGAGGCTGTTCGGCTTGGGGGCGTTGGGATCGTCGAAGTACTCGGTACGCGCCATCTGCTACTCCTCCACCGGTTGAGCTGTGTCCCACACGGCGTCGAAGCTGGCCGTGTAGGTGTCGAACATCCCGCCGTCCTCATTGCGTCGGAGGTGCCAAACAGGAGCCGCGTAGGCGTTAACGCCCCACACATGGCCGTTGACGAGCATCTGATCATCTGTCCTGTAGAGGGAGTTGTAGAGCGTCGTGCCGTGTGTGCGCAGCTGCACGCCAGGCGTTCCCAGCAGAGGCCGGTAGTGCATGAGTGCCAGGTCGCACCGGGACTCGATGCCGTGGCCGTAGCGCTCCTCCTGGCCCCGCTGGTGCACGCTTGAGCCGCCGGCATCCCCGAGCAGAATGCGGATCTCGCAGCCTCCCGCAGCTTGTGCGGCCAGCACGTCGTTCAGCTTGGGATAGGCCTCGTGCAAGAACACGGCAGCGTAGACGAGGACGTCGATGTGCCGCTGCGCCTGCCGGAACAAGTCAATGTACGTAGCCACGGGGAGGTCGGCGCGCTGCGGGTACAGGGCGACGAGTTCAGGACTGACGCTGCGGACATTGCGCGGCTGGCGTAGGGCCGGCCAGAGCGCGTGTATGTCCTCGCCCAGCGCCTCGGCCGCACGCACGGCGGTTCCCCGTC
The DNA here is from genome assembly GCF_055581265.1 of Streptomyces sp. NPDC031466. Classification (NCBI taxonomy): domain Bacteria; kingdom Bacillati; phylum Actinomycetota; class Actinomycetes; order Kitasatosporales; family Streptomycetaceae; genus Streptomyces; species Streptomyces sp. NPDC031466. The sequence continues at coordinate 259,441 of NZ_JBVIJT010000007.1, read as the reverse complement.
GCGGCACGCGCCCCTGGTTCACCCACCGTTCCACCGACTTGGGGTCCACGCTCATCTTCTCGGCCAGGGAATCGTAGGTCCATCCCCCTGCCGTCATGACCGCTCTCAGCCGCTCGTTGCGCATGCCGTCCCCCGTCGGAGGTCGAAGTTCCAGGGACGTTTTACCCCTTCTAGGACGTCCCGAAGTGCCGAAGTGTGGCGGTTCCTACGTCCCGAGCGGCGCTGGACGATCGCAGAACACGAAAGACCCCGGCGACCGTGCGACCGGACCCGGGGCGAGGCCGACCAACGAGGAGTCGACATGAGCGAGAGTACGGACACAGAGCCCAGCACGGGAAGCGGCACATCCCCCACGCCCGCATGCGCCGCCGCTGACTTCTTGGCGCGCTCTCAGCAGACCCCCGAGCAGGCCCGACGTGAATGGGCTGACACCGGTGTCGCGCTGCTTCCGCTCGGCCCTCGCTTCGAGGCGGCAAGGCTCCCCGCGCGGCTCGTGCTCGCCACGGTGTGCACGACCGACCCACAGCAGACCGCCGTGCTCCTCGGTCGCGCCCTCAACGGTCCGGTCATCTTCGACGGCCGGCTCATGGGCGGCACGTACTACGCCCTCATGCGGCCCAGCGCCGGACAACCGTGGAAGAACCAGGACGTCGCCCCGCGCCTGGGAGGCGGTAACTATCTCGGCGTACCGAGGATCGGCCGCACCGAGCCGCCCGGCACGCACTGGGTAGTGCCCCCACGGTTCCCGGGCGACCTGTGTGAGCCCGCCACCGTCGAGGCCCTCATCGGCTTCGGACTCAGCATCACCCAGGAGGCCGAGCTGTGAGCGCGCCAACGAGTAGTCGGGTCACCTGGATCTACGGTCCGGAAGCGGCCGCGCACCTGCTGGAGGGGCGCATTCGCGCCCACGAGGCCGAATGTTCCGGCTGCGGCCCCGGGACGTGCGAGGAACGCGCCCGTCTTTGCCGCGCCCTCCGAGGCGTCCCGTCGGTGCTGAAGCGCTACGAACCCAGCGAAGAGGACTGCCGATGAGCGAGGGCGTCCGGTACTGCTGGCGCTGCGACACACCCATCACCAAGGAGCATCCCGGCACGTCCGCCGTGAAGGTGTCCATCTCGGCCGGCGGCGCCACCGTCTGGCTCCACACCAAGTGCCCGCGACTGCCCACCTTCATGCGGCGCGCGCCCCGGTAGGTCCCACCGTTCCCCGCCAGAAGAGCAGACGGCGGGAAAAGGGGCGGCGATTCGCTCCACGCACGCCAATCCATCGGCGAGCGCCCCGGAGACTCTTCGGCCAACTACCGCCTGAAGCCACTCTCTTCAGCATGAGAGAAGGTCCGCCCCCTGCCCACTCGCAAGCCCCTAACATCATTCCTGGGCAGCGCTCTGGGGCTCGCAGTAACAAGAGTTCCTCTCCTGGGCCGTAAAACCGGAAGGCAGGTGCCCGAAATGTCGCTTCATGCGCTAGTAAGCAAAGTTGCCTCCCCCAGCCCATGAACACGCAGGTCGCGCCCTGTGGTCCCCGCGCATGCGGGGGTGGTTCCACCACCGTCACCGACATCCAGTAGTGCCCCCGGTGGCCCCTGCGTACGTGGTGATCGACCCCGAGGCCGGGGGCTGTGTCGTTCACCGGCATCCCACCCGGGCGGGGACGTATGCCGACGCGGTGGAGGTGCCGTTCGGTGTGGATTTGTTGCTGACGGTCGCCGGGCGGGAGATCGTCGTCAGGACGGGTGGGTTTTCGGAGGCCGGCGAGTTGGGCTGAGAGGGGGGCGGGGTTGACCGGGCCTCTGTGGGGCAGGGTCGGAGTCATGAAATTCGCGTTTTCCACCCTCGGTGTCCCCGGTCTGCCCCTTCCCGACGTACTGCGGCTCGCCACCGCCAACGGCTATCACGGGGTCGAGTTGCGCGCGCACCCCGACGAGCCGGTCCATCCTGGGCTCGGGGCGCTCGAACGGGCCGACGTGGCCGCCGCGTTCAAGACCGCCGGGGTCGAGATCCTCGGTGTCGCCGGGTACGTGCGCGTGGCGGAGCCCGGCGAGGACGGGCCCGTCCTCGCCGAACTGGCCTCCCTCGTCGCCCTCGCCCGCGACCTGGGCGCGCCCTTCGTCCGCGTCTTCCCGGGCGGCGGCACCGAGCAGAGCGCGGACGACGCCGACGAGATCGCCGCGAGGCGCCTGGGCACCGCGGCGCGCGGCGCCGCCGACGCCGGCGTGCGCATCCTCGTGGAGACCCACGACTCCCACCCCACCGGCGCCGACGTCACCCGCGTCGTCGGCACGGTCGGCCACCGCCAGGTCGGCGCCCTGTGGGACGTGCTGCACACCTGGCTCGGCGGCGAGTCCCCCGCCGACACGTTCGCCGCGCTCTCCCCCTACCTCGGCTACGTCCAGGTGAAGGACGTCGCCTCGGCGGACGACACCACGCCCCTGGCCCTTGGCGCCGGTGCCCTGCCGCTCGCCGAGTGCCTGGAGGTGCTCAGCTCGGAGGGCTGGGAGGGGTGGCTGTGCTGGGAGTACGAGAAGCGGTGGTACGAGGACGCGGCGCCGCTGGCCCCGGCGCTCGAACCGGGCCGCGAGTATCTGACGCGGCTGTTGAGCCGGTCCGGCTGACGCGGGGGTCCTGGGCGACGGGGGTGGCATGGCTGACGGAGGTGGCCCGGCCGGCACCCCCGCCCCAGGCGGTACCGCCGTATGAGCGAGATCGACCCGCATCTGTCCATCGACCTGGTCGCCAAGGGCGCGGTCGACGTGGCCGTCGTCCACGACTGGGACATCGCGCATCCTCGGAGACCGTACGGGGGTTGCGGCGGCACTGGGTCTGATCGCTCGGTTCCTGTTTGCTCCGCAAGGAGCTTTCCCACCCACCCGTTACCCCGCGTCCAGCCCTGAACGCGGAGCCCGCCCGCCCCTTCGTCCTTGACCGGCGGGAGACCTCGGGATATCCGTGGCTCCTGGAAGTTTCCGCCGGCCCGCAGGAGCGCCCGTGTCCCACCCCCACGACGACCGACTCCGCGAGCTCATCGCCGGGATGACCCTGGAGGAGAAGGTCGGCCAGCTCTTCGTGATGCACGTCCACGGGCACACCGCCACCGACCCCGACCCGGACGACGTCGCCACCAACACCGAGGAACTCGGCGTGCGCGACGCCGCCGAGCTGGTCGCCCGTTACCACCTCGGCGGTGTCATCTACTTCGGCTGGGCCCACAACACCCGCGACCCGCACCAGATCGCCGCCCTCTCCGCCGGCATCCAGCGGGCGGCGGCCGCGGCCCTCCCGTCGGGCGTCCCCGTGCTGATCTCCGTGGACCAGGAGCACGGCATCGTCGCCCGCGTCGGCGCCCCCGCGACCCTGCTGCCCGGCGCGATGGCCCTCGGCGCCGCCGGTTCGCCCGGGCACGCCCGCGAGGCGGCCCGCATCGCCGGCACCGAGCTGCGCGCCCTCGGCATCCGCCAGGACCACGCCCCGGACGCCGACGTGAACAGCAACCCCGGCAACCCGGTCATCGGCGTACGCTCCTTCGGCGCCGACCCCGAGACGGTCGCGGGCCTCGTGGCCGCGCAGATCGAGGGCTACCGGAGCGCGGGTGTCGCCACCGCGGCCAAGCACTTCCCCGGCCACGGCGACACGACGGACGACAGCCACACCGAGCTGCCGCACATCCAGCACACCCGCGAGGAGTGGGAGCGCCACGACGCCCCGCCCTTCCGGGCGGCGATCGCCGCGGGCGTCGACTCCGTGATGACCGCCCACATCGTGGTGCCCGCCCTGGACCCGTCGGGCGACCCGGCGACCCTCTCCCGGCCGATCCTGACGGGCATCCTGCGCGAGGAACTCGGCTTCGACGGCGTGATCGTCACGGACTCGCTGGCGATGCGCGGGGTCCGCACGAAGTACGGGGACGACCGCGTGGCCGTGCTCGCGCTGAAGGCGGGCGTGGACCAGCTCCTCAACCCGCCGCGCCCCCGCGTCGCCTGGGAGGCGGTGCTTCAGGCCGTCCGGGACGGCGAGCTGACGGAGGCCCGCATAGAGGAGTCCGTCCTGCGCGTGCTGCGCATGAAGGCCGACGTGGGCCTCCTGGACGCCGAGGGGAACCCGCCCGCCGGCCTCGCGCCTTCCGCGGACACCGTGGCCGCCGCCGTCGGCACCGCCGCCCATCTCGCCGCCGCCGACCACATCGCGGAGGCCACGACGACCCTGCTGCGCGACGACGCCGGTCTCCTGCCGCTCTCCCCGGACACGCACCGCGACCTCCTGATCGTCGGCGCCGACCCGCGTTCGCCGTCCGGTACGACGGGCCCCCCGACGTCGGTCCTCGCCGACGCCCTGACCGGCCTCGGTTTCCGTGCCGCCGCGCTGTCGACGGGCACGGACCCCGACGCCACGGCCGTCGAGAAGGCGGTGGCGGCGGCGCGGGGCACGGCCGCGGTCCTCGTGACGACGTACAACGTCTCGACGCACGCGGCCACCGCGCGGGACCACACCCAGGCCGCCAACGCCGCCCTGGACGAGGCCGCCGCCCCCGACCCGGCGACGGTTGCGGCGACGGCCGAGGACGGCCAACGGGCCCTGGTGGCAGCCCTCAAGGCCACCGGCGTCCCCGTCGTCACCCTCGCGATCCGCAACCCGTACGACATCGCCCACCTGCCCTCGGTCGACGCCGCGCTCGCCACGTACTCCTGGACGGACGTCGAGCTGCGCGCCGCGGCACGGGTGATCGCGGGCCGCGCCGCGCCCCAAGGGCGCCTCCCGGTGCCGGTGCGGCGGGCCGACGATCCGGCCCGGGTGCTGTACCCGATCGGCCACGGACTGACGTGGTGACGCGGTGACGTACTGAGGCGTGCGCGCTCCTCGGGTGCCCGAGGAGCCGCCGTCACGGCCTCAGCGTCTGCTCCCCCCGCACGCCGCGCCGGTCCAGCTTCGCGTCGTACGCGGCCAGCGGCCTGCCCGACGCCGACGGGACCCCGGCCCAGCGCTGGATGCGCTCCGTGGCCTTCGCCTTCTCGTCCGGGACGAGCTGCGAGACGGTCGCCCCGTGGTTGGCGCGGGGCGCCGTGAAGACGTACGAGTCGTGCCCGGCGCCCCGCGCGGGGCGGAACTTCTCGGCACCGTACGGGTCGTACTCGCCGTACACGTACATCATCCGGTGGGCGTGGTGGCGTACCCAGGTGTCGATGTCCCGCATGACGTGCGGCCTGAATTTCATGGGGATCTCGCGCGGCACGAAGTTGCGGGGCGGCTGGTATCCGTAGCGGCTCAGGGTGCCGAGCCAGGGCTGGCGGATGGTGGGCGCGCCCAGTTCGGTGCCCGCCTGGTAGTAGTACGGCGTGTAGGGCGCGAGGCCCTGGTCGGTGTAGGACGACCAGCCGCCCACCGAGTCCACGAAGTCGAAGAGGGCCTGGTCGCTCATGGTGGCCGCGTCGGGGACCTCGGCGCAGGCGGTGCCGGCGGGCTGGTACTGCCAAAAGCCCCACACGAGGTCCATCACGACGGCCTCGAAGGCCTTGTCGAGCGTGCCGACGGTCCGGAAGGTCTCGCCTTGGTCCGCGGCGTACGCGGCGAGCATCTTCGACAGGGGCTCCCTGCGCACCAGCGCCTCGCGCTGCACGGCCTGGACGCGCTCGCGGCACTCCTTGGTGCCGACGGAGGCGAGGAACTCGTCGTACGCCGAGTCCTCCTTGTCCACGACGTCGTTGGGCGCCACGTAGGAGACGACGCCGGCCATGTCGCGCGGGTAGAAGCGCTCGTAGTACGTGGCGGTCATGCCGCCCTTGGAGACGCCGGTGGCCAGCCACTTCTCACCGTAGACCGCCTTGAGCGCGCGGTAGAGGCGGTGCTGGTCGGTGGCGGCCTGCCAGATGTCGAGCTTGGTCCAGTCGGCGGGGTCGGGGCGGGAGGGGGTGAAGAAGCGGTACTCCATGGAGATCTGGTTGCCGTCGACGATCTGCGTGGGCTCTCGTCGGCTGGGGTTCGTGGAGACGCTGTAGCCGCTGGTGTAGAAGACCGTGGGGCGGTCGGTGTCCTTGTGCAGCACCGTCAGGCGCTGCTTGAAGGTGCCCTTGGCGGGGTGCCGGTGGTCCACCGGCTGCGTGTAGGCGAGGACGAAGAAGCGGTAGCCGGGATAGGGCTTCTCCTCGACGAGGCTCATGCCGGGAATGGCGAGCAGCCTGTCCTTGATGTCGGTGCTGCCGGTCCTTTTCTCCGTCCCCGCGGCGGCGGCCGTCCCGGCCGTCGCCCCGGCCGTGCCCACCGCGCCCATGAGCACCACGAGCGCCAACAGCCATCTGAGCGCCTTGCGCATGCACCCTCCCCTGCCGAACAACAGTGCTCCGGAACCTAACGGAGCAACTGGGTCCGCACCAGAGGGTGTTACGAGACGCCCGCGGGTGTCAGCAGAGGATCCAGCCCGTGCTGACCCCGTGCCCGCCGACCTTCCCCGACACGCGCACGCAGCGGTGGCCGGCGTGCACCACGACCGGGCCGGCGCGGCGGGTGTAGCGCCCCTTGTCCCGCGCGGCGCGGCTGCCGCGCGCCTGGACGCTGACGGACATGGCCTTGCGGGCGCCGGGGCGCTTGGCGGTCGTGATCGCGCAGACGAAGCCGCGGGTCTTGAAGACGTCGACCCGGCCGGTGCCGAAGGACAGGGTGCGGACCTTGTGCCCGGCGCACGGTCCGGCGGCGGCGTGGGCGATGCCCGCGCCGGGGCCCGCGAGGGCGAGCAGCAGAGCGGCGACGAGTCCGGCGGCACCGAGCATCAGCCGCTGTCGTATGCGACCACGGCCGCCACCCCTGCTCACGCCTGTCTCTCCCGCCTCTGTGCCATCAGCGTACTGGTGTACGGACGCGGCTCACCGCCCGCACGGTTGCGTGCGGTCCCCGGCTTTTGCGTTCCGGGCGCTTTCGTACCCCGGGCCGGTGCGGGCGATCCCCCTCGGGCTCGGCGGGCTCGGGCGGGCTCAGGCGGTCTCCACCGGCTCCCCCACGAAGGTCCGCCACAGCCGCGCGTACCGCCCCTCCCGGGCCAGCAGCTCCTCGTGCGTGCCGTCCTCGGCGACGCGCCCGTGGTCCATCACGACGACGCGGTCCGCGCGGGCGGCCGTGGTGAGGCGGTGGGCGACCACCAGCGTGGTGCGCTTGCCCGCGATGCGGTCGGTGGCCTGGTTGACCTGTGCCTCCGTGGCGAGGTCGAGGGCGGCGGTGGCCTCGTCGAGGAGCAGGATGTCGGGGTCGACCAGCTCGGCGCGGGCCAGCGCGATCAGCTGGCGCTGCCCGGCGGAGAGGTTGCGGCCCCGCTCGGTGACCTCGTGGAGGTAGCCGCCGTCGAGGGTGGCGATCATGTCGTGCGCGCCGACCGCGCGGGCGGCGGCCTCGACCTGGGCGTCGGTGGCGTCGGGGCGGCCGTAGGCGATGGCGTCCCTGACCGTGCCCGCGAAGAGGTAGGCCTCCTGCGGGACGACGCCGAGGCGGTGGCGGTAGGCGGTGAGGTCCAGGGAGCGCAGGTCGGTGCCGTCCACCGTCACCCGGCCGCTCGTCGGGTCGTAGAAGCGGGCGACGAGCTTCACGAGCGTCGACTTGCCCGCGCCGGTCTCGCCGACGAAGGCGACGGTCTGCCCGGCGGGTATCCGCAGCCGCACGTCGGTGAGGGCCGCCTCCTCGCCGTTGTAGGCGAACCGCACGTCCTCGAAGGCGATCTCGCCGCGCAGCGAGAGGACGTCCAGCGGCTCGTCGGCGGCCTTGGTCGAGGTCGGCTCCTGGAGCAGCTCCTGGATGCGGCCGAGCGAGACGGTGGCCTGCTGGTAGCCGTCGAAGACCTGGGAGAGCTGCTGCACGGGCGCGAAGAACAGGTCGATGTAGAGCAGGTAGGCGACCAGCGCGCCGGTGGTCAGGGTGCCCGCCTGGACCCGGCCCGCGCCCACGATCAGCACGGCGACGACGGCGACGGAGGAGAGGAACTGCACGAACGGGAAGTACACGGAGATCAGCCACTGGCCGCGGATGCGGGCCTGGCGGTAGCTGTCGCTGTTGCGGGCGAACCGCTCGGCGCCCGAGCGCTCGCGCCCGAAGGCCTGCACGATGCGCAGCCCGGCGACGGACTCCTGGAGGTCGGCGTTGACGGCGGAGACGCGCTCGCGGGCCAGTTCGTAGGCCTTCACGCTGGACTTGCGGAAGAAGTACGTGCCGACGACCAGCAGCGGCAGCGTCGCGAAGACGACCAGGGCGAGCTGTACGTCGATGACGAGCAGGGCGGCCATGATGCCGAAGAAGGTGACGACGGAGACGAAGGCGGTGACCAGGCCCGTCTGGAGGAACGAGGACAGGGCGTCCACGTCCGTGGTCATCCGGGTCATGATCCGCCCGGTCAGCTCCCGCTCGTAGTAGTCGAGCCCGAGCCGCTGGAGCTGCGCGAAGATCTTCAGCCGCAGCGAGTACAGGACCCGCTCGCCGGTGCGGCCCGTCATCCGCAGCTCGCCGGTCTGCGCCACCCACTGCACGGCGACGGCGGCGAGGGCCAGCCCCGAGGCCGCCCAGACGGCGCCGAGCGCGAGCTGGTTGACGCCCTCGTCGATGCCGTGCCGGATCAGGACGGGCAGCAGCAGGCCCATGCCCGCGTCGACGGCGACGAGCAGCAGGCTCACCAGCAGCGGCAGCCCGAACCCGGCGAGCAGCCTGCGCAGGTTGTACGACTCCTCGGGGGTGACGGCCCGCGCCTCGTCGATGCCGGGCCGGTCGTCGGCCGGGGGCAGCGCGTCGACCTGGGCGAGCAGCTCGGGCGTGGACGGCATCCCGGACAGCGCGGTGTCCTTGGGCTCGCGGTCGCCGGTCCACAGGGCGGGCGTGATGCCGCGCTCCGCGTCGAACTCGGCGTCCAGCTCGGCGCGTACGGAGGTGTCCTCGGGCAGGTCGGCGGGGAGCGCGTGGCCGGGCGAGACGCCGCCCAGCTCGTCGGGGTCGGTGAGCAGGCGCCGGTAGAGGGGCGAGCGCTCCTCCAGCTCCTCGTGGGTACCGACGTCGGCGAGGCGGCCGCCGTCCAGGACCGCGATGCGGTCGGCGAGGTTCAGGGTGGAGCGGCGGTGGGCGATGAGCAGCGTCGTGCGGCCCGCCATGACGGCCCGCAGCGCCTCGTGGATCTCGTGCTCCACGCGCGCGTCCACCGCCGAGGTCGCGTCGTCCAGGACGAGCAGGCGGGGGTCGGTGAGGATGGCGCGGGCGAGCGCGATGCGCTGGCGCTGGCCGCCGGAGAGGGTGAGGCCGTGCTCGCCGACGGTGGTGTCGTAGCCGTCGGGCAGCTCGGATATGAACCCGTGGGCCTGGGCGGCGCGCGCGGCGGCCTCGATCTGCTCCTGGCCGGCCTCGGGATGGCCGTACGCGATGTTCGCGCGGACCGTGTCGGAGAAGAGGAAGGAGTCCTCGGGCACGAGGCCGATGGCGGAGCGCAGGGAGTCGAGCGTCAGCTCGCGCACGTCGTGCCCGCCGATCAGGACGGCGCCGTGCGTCACGTCGTAGAAGCGGGGCAGCAGCAGCGAGACGGTCGACTTGCCGCTGCCGGAGGAGCCGACGACGGCGAGGGTCTCGCCGGGGGCGATCTGGAAGGACAGTCCGTCCAGGACGGGGCGGTCGTCCTCGTAGGCGAAGGCGACGTCGTCGAACTCGACGGTGGCGGGGGCGTCGGCGGGCAGTTCCTTGGTGCCGTCGCTCATGCTCGGCTCGGTGTCGATCAATTCGAGCACACGTTCGACACCGGCGCGGGCCTGCTGTCCGACGGTGAGGACCATGGCGAGCATCCGCACCGGACCGACGAGCTGCGCGAGGTAGGTGGAGAAGGCGACGAACGTGCCCAGGGTGATCTCGCCGCGCACGGCCAGCCAGCCGCCGAGGGCCAGCATGGCGACCTGCCCCAGCATGGGGACGGCCTGGAGGGCGGGGGTGTAGCGGGAGTTGAGGCGGATGGTCCGCATCCGCCCGGCGAACAGCTTGCGCCCGACCTCGCGGAGCTTGCCGGTCTCCTGGTCCTCCTGCCCGAAGCCCTTCACCACGCGTACGCCGCTGACGGCGCCGTCCACCACACCGGCGACGGCGGCGGCCTGGGCCTGCGCGTACCAGGTCGCGGGGTGCAGCCGGGAGCGGGAGCGGCGGGCGATGAACCACAGGGCGGGGGCGACGGCGAGCGCGACGAGGGTCAGCGGCAGGGAGAGCCACGCCATGATCACCAGGGAGATCACGAAGAGCAGGATGTTGCCGATGGTCATCGGCAGCATGAAGAGCAGGCCCTGGATGAGCTGGAGGTCGCTGGTGGCGCGGCCGACGACCTGGCCGGTGGACAGCTCGTCCTGGCGCCGCCCGTCGAGCCGGGTGATCGTCCCGTACATCTCGGTGCGCAGGTCGTGCTGGACGTCCAGGGCGAGCCGGCCGCCGTAGTAGCGGCGGATGTAGGTGAAGACGTAGACGAGGACGGCCGCGCCGATCAGCGCACCCGCCCAGGGGCCCATGGACCGGCCGCCGCCCTGCCCGTCCTCCCCGATGACGTCGTCGATGATCACCTTGGTGATCAGCGGCACGAGGGCCATCACGGCCATGCCGGCGAGCGAGGAGCCGAGCGCGAGCACGACGTCCTTCGGGTACCGCCACGCGTATCCGGTGAGCCGCTTGGCCCAGCCGGACTCCTGCCGCCCGGACCCGCCCCGTTCGTCCGCCACCAGTTGCCTCCCGTCGACCTGACCTGCCGAGAGGCCCAACGCGGCGGGACGCGGATTTCATCCCGCCGCAACGAACCGCGCCCCCGAGGGGCGCCGGGACTCAGCTGCCGGGCACCGCCACGAACGCCTCGCGCGGGGTGTCCGTGGGGGTGTAGCGGCCGGCCGCCGAGGCGCGGGGCGCCAGGTCCTTGTGGATGGCCTTGGCCACGCCCTGGATGGTGGCGACCCCGTAGTTCATGCTGCTGTTGCCGTGGGTGAGCACGGAGATCGTGTAGTCGTGGCCGCCGCCCTTGAAGGCGCCGATGCTGTGCACCCGCCAGCCGTGCGTCGAACGCTGGAGCCAGCCGTTCTTGACGTGGATCTCGACGCCGGCGGGCGCGCCCGCCGGGGTGCCCCAGCGCTGCGAGGAGATGACCTTGCCCATCAGCTTGAGCATGTAGGCGCGCGCGTTGTCGCTCAGGACGTCGTTCTTGGCGGTGATCAGCGCGAGGAGCTTCTGCTCGTCGGCCGCGTTGATCCGGGTCAGGCCCCAGTAGCCGCCGGAGCCCGGCACGGTGTTCGTCATCTTGGCGGCCTTCAGGAAAGCGTTGATCTTTCCCGTGCCGAGTTGGCGCCAGAGGGTGCTGGTGGCCGCGTTGTCCGAGCTGGTGATCATGGCGTACGCGAGGTCCGACTCACGCTCCGTGAGCTTTCGCTCGGTCTTCTTCGCGTCCCACAGGAGCGTCGCGAGGACGGTCGCCTTGACGACGCTCGCCGAGTCGAAGGAGGTGCCCGCGCGCAGGGTGCAGGTGGTGTTCGTGGTGCGGTCGCGAAGGCCGACCGCGATGGTGCCCTTGCGGTCCTTCAGGGCTGCGGTGATGTCCTTGGTGAGCTTGGCGGCGAGGCCGGCCTGCGCGGAGGTGCAGCTGACCGTCGGCGCGGGCGCGGCGACGGCGGGCGTGGCGGTCGCGGACACGGCGAGCGGCGCGAGCACCCCGGCGGTGAGGCCCGCCGCGAGCGTGCGGGCGCGCCGGGACATCCCGGGTACCGGGTGAGTCATGGAGTCTTTCCCCCTTGGGTCCGTACAGAACCCCCCGTGGGCCCGTACAAGCGGGCACTCGGCCACGCTCACCCACATGACTCGCCGGCACCCGGGATGGTTGTACGAAAAATCCCGCTGATCAGCCAAGACGGTCAGCCCGACGGGCAGTTTTCCTCTCCCTCCCCCTCCCCTTCCTCGGGGCCGTCGTCGTACGCGCCTGCGGGGAGCCGGGCCCCGCGGCTGCGGGCGACCCGGATCACGTCCCGCAGGGACTCGACCATGCGGGCCGCGAGGAAACGGAGCTGCGGTGCCGTGGCCTTCGGGTCGCCGGTCAGATCGACGGCGTGCCGGAGAAGCTCGTCGGCCATGCCGAGCCGGACGGCCTCGATGTTGTCGGCGACACGGGACACGTGGCCGGTGCCGGAGTGGCTGAAGGCCCAGCGGGAAGCGGCCGGCCTCACCCAGCAGGAACTGGCGGACGCGGCGATCATGACGCGGTCGCACATCGCGCACATCGAGGCGGGGCGGCGGACCCCGCCCAAGGAGCATGTGTTGCCGCTGGCCCTGGGTTTTCATCCCCTGCTGGAGAGCATGCTGACGCTGATGTGGTTCGAGGACCAACCGCCCGTGGCGTACAGCGAGGGGGTGTGCATGGGCAGGGTGCACGACGCCCCCGCCATGGTCCACCAACTGCAATCTCGTTACGGTCACGCCCTGAGCGACGCGCTGCCGCTGAAGGAATCACTCGCCCTGTTGCAGGCAACAGCGAAGGACGACGAGCATCGTGACTAGCCACATCACCCCCGACGCTGCCGCGCCGAACGGCTGGCGCAAGTCGTCGTACAGCGGGAGCGAAGGAGGAAGCTGCGTCGAGGTATTGGACGGCTACCCCACCGGAATACCGGTCCGCGACTCCAAGGCCCCCCAGGGACCCGCCCTGCTCATCTCCCCGACCGGCTGGTCCACGTTCGTCTCCGCCGTCAAGGCCGGACAGTTCACCGGCTGAGTGTGACGGTCGTCCCGTCACACTCTGCGGGCCAGATCGGCCAGTCGTTCCGCGTCCGAGGTGCCGGGTTCGGCCGACCAGAGCACGAGTTGCTGTTCCGGCGCACCGGCGTAGCGGAAGGTGTCCCAGTCGAGGGAGAGTTCGCCGACGAGGGAGTGGGTGATGCGTTTGCTGCCGAAGTCCTGGTGCGCGACGCGGTGTTCGGCCCACCAGACCCGGAACTGCTGGTCGGCGACGGCCAGCTCGCCCACCAGAGCGGTGAGGGCGGGGTCGGTCGGATGCGTGCCGGCCTCCATCCGCAGGACTTCGACGCATGTGCGGGCCACGTCTTCCCACTCCGGGTAGATCTCGCGCATCACCGGGTCGGTGAAGACCATGCGGACGTAGTTGCGCTCGGACTCCGGCACGGCCGCGAAGTCGCACAGCAGCTGTGCCGCCAGTGGGTTCCACGCGAGGATGTCGAGGCGTGGGCCGAAGACGATGGCGGGTGTGCCGGTGAGCTGGCCGAGCAGCCGGGTCAGGTGCGGGTGCACTTTGGGGCGAAGGGACCGACGCGGCGTTCTGCGGTGTCCGGCCCGCGCGGCCTGGTCGACCAGCCCTTCCACGTACGCCCTCTGGTCGCCGTCCAGCCGCAGCTCCCGCGAGAGGGCATCGAGCACCGGCGGTGACGGTGCCAGCCGGCCCTGCTCGATGCGTACGTAGTAGTCGGTACTGATCGCGGCGAGCTCGGCCACTTCCTCGCGGCGCAGCCCCCGCACCCGGCGCCGGCTGTGCGTGCGCTCGGGAAGCCCCACCCGCGCCGGTGTGAGTTCGCCGCGGCGCTGCCTGAAGAACTCACCGAGCTCGCGAAGATGTGCGGAACCAGTCACTCCGCCAGCATGGCACCCGAGGAAAAGCCCTGCCTGGGAGAGATCGTTCCTAGGAAGCAGCGCGACCTTCCTGCGCCCGCGCGTCGGACGGACAGTGGACACGGGCCCGCACCTCGCCGGCCCCCCACGCAGCCCCCGCAGGAGCAGAAGATGAAGATTGACGTCCGCTTCCCGACCAACGGCCTGCAGCTCGCCGGCCACCTCTACCTTCCCGACGGCGTCAACGGCCCGCTCGCCGCAGTCGTCGTCGGCCACCCCACGACCGGCGTCAAGGAGCAGGCGCCGGTCGCGTACGCGACGCGCCTGGTCGAGGAAGGATTCGCGGTCCTGACCTTCGACGCCGCCTTCCAGGGCGAGTCCGAGGGCCTGCCCCGCGGTCTGGAGGACCCCTTCCAGCGCGCGGAGGACTTCCGTGCGGCGGTCTCCTACCTCACCACCCGCCCCGAGGTCGACCCCGACCGCATCGGCGTGATGGGCGTGTGCGGCTCGGGCGCCTACGTGCCCTACGCCGCCCAGACCGACCACCGCATGAAGGCCGTGGCAGGCGTCTCCGGGACCGACGTTCCCAGCTTCTTCCGCGACGCCGACCCCGAGGGCTGGCAGCAGATGGTGGCGAACTCCGGGAACCTGCGCAGCGCCGAGGCCGCCGGCGAGCCCGCGGCGACGTTCGCCGTGCTGCCGGAGCAGGCCGATGCCGACACCCCCGCCCCGACGGCCGAGTTCGTCGACTACTACAAGACGCCCCGCGGCAGGCACCCGCGCTCCACCGGGGACATGGTCGTGCGCAGCGCGGATCTCCTCGACCAGTTCGATTCCTTCGCCGACGTCGCCAAGATCGCGCCTCGCCCGCTGCTCATGATCGCCGGCACCGAGGCGGTGACCCGCGGGTTCTCCGAGAAGGCCGTCGCCGACAGCCCCGGCAACGCCGAGCTGTTCCTCATCGAGGGTGCCACCCACGTGGATCTGTACGACCGCGACGAGTACGTGGTTCCTGCCGTCGCCAAACTGGTCGAGTTCTTCGGCAAGCACCTCGCCTGAGGATGCCCCCGGCGACGGTCAGGCCAGATGCGTCGGCGCGAACATCCTCAGCACCGCCGGGAGCACCACCACCGAAGGCCCCGGCCGGCCCAGCGCCTTCGACAGGTCGGCGTGGAGGGTCTCCGGGGTGGTACGGACCCCGGGGACGCCGAAGGACTCCGCGAGGGCCACGAAGTCGGGGTGGGCCAGCTCCGTCGCGGTCGCCTCGCCGAAGGCGTCGGACATGTACTCGCGCAGGATGCCGTAGCCACCGTCGTCGACGATCAGCCAGGTCACCGGCAGGTCGTACTGCCGGGCCGTCGCCAGCTCGGCGATCGAGTACATCGCGCCGCCGTCGCCGGAGACAGCGAGGACCGGCTGGGACGGGTCGGCGACCGCCGCGCCCAGCGCCGCCGGGAAGCCGTAGCCGAGGCCGCCCGCGCCCTGCGCCGAGTGCATGGTGTTGGGGCGCCTGGCGTCGAACGCCGACCAGGCCCAGTACGCGAGGATCGTCATGTCCCAGAAGGACGGCGCCGCGTCCGGCAGCGCCTCGCGCACGGACGCCAGCACCCGCTGCTCCAGCGTGAGGTCCTGGGCCGCGATCCGCTCGCGGACCCTGCCCAGGAGAGCCGCCACCCGCTCGGGGGCCCCGGGGTCCTCGCGGGGCGCGTCGATCGTCTCCAGGAGGGCCGACAGCGCGAGCCGCGCGTCCGCGTGGATGCCGAGCCCGGGGTGGTTGGACTCCAGCTTCCCGGCGTCGGCCTCGATCTGGACGACCCGGCCGCGCGGCCGGAACGTGTGGTAATTCGAGGACAGTTCGCCGAGCCCCGAGCCGACCACGAGCAGGACGTCCGCGTCCTCCAGGAAGTCGGTGGTGTGGCGGTCCTCCAGCCACGACTGGAGGGAGAGCGGGTGCTCCCAGGGGAAGGCGCCCTTGCCGCCGAAGGTCGTGACCACGGGGGCGTTCACCAGCTCCGCCAGGGCAAGGAGCTTGCCCGAGGCGTCCGCACGTACGACACCGCCGCCCGCGATGATCGCCGGCCGCTCGGCCCGCGCGAGCAGATCGGCGGCGACGGCCGTCAGCTCGGGGCGCGGGACGACCTCGTCCGGGGTCGCGTCCATCGCCGTGACGACCGGCAGCGTCGTCTCGGCGAGGAGCACGTCCTGCGGGATCTCCACCCAGACCGGGCCGTGCGGCGCGGTCAGCGCGGACTGCCAGGCCGCGGTGATCGCCGAGGGGATCTGGGAGGCCGTACGCACCGTGTGGACGGACTTCACGAGGTCGCGGAAGGACGCCTGCTGGTCGCGCAGCTCGTGCAGATAGCCGTGGCGCCCGCCGCCGAGGCCCGCCACCGGCACCTGGCCGGCGATCGCGAGGACCGGCGAGGAGCCCGCCGCCGCCTCCTGGAGCGCGGCGAGCGAGGTCAGCGCGCCGGGCCCGGCGGACAGCAGCAGCGGGGCCACCTCACCGGTGATGCGGCCGTACGCGTCCGCCGCGAACCCGGTGTTGTTCTCGACGCGCAGACCCACGTACGTCAGGCAGGAGCGCCGCAGCGCGTCGAACACGCCCAGCACGTGCTGGCCCGGCAGCCCGAAGACGGTGGTCGCGCCGAGCCCGGCGAGGGTCTCGACGACCAGGTCGCCGCCGGTGCGCCCGGCGGGCGGGTTCAGCGCGGCCTCCGTCTGGCGCGGCGTGGGGCGCAGCACCAGGTCGTGGTCGTGGGTCATGCGGCGTCTTCTCCTTCTCGCCGGGGCGCGGACCCGGCGGGCGTCGGGCCGGGCACTCGGACCGCCGGGCCGCGCGCGGCCCGGCGTGTCCCGGTGATCGACGGCCTCGCGGCCATCGTCACTTCGCCTGCTGCTCCCCGCCGTCGGCGCGGGCGGCGGCGATCTGCCTGCTCATGATCGTCGTGAGTTCGTAGGCCGTGTGGGAGGCGGCGACGGCGGTGATCTCCGCGTGGTCGTAGGCCGGGGCGACCTCCACGACGTCCGCCGACACGAGGTTGCAGGAGGACAGGCCGCGCAGGATCTCGAGCAGCTCGCGGGAGGTCATGCCGCCCGCCTCGGGGGTGCCGGTGCCGGGGGCGTGGGCCGGGTCGAGGCAGTCGATGTCGATGGAGATGTACAGCGGGCGGTCGCCGATGCGCTGGCGCAGCTGGTCGGCGACCTCGTCGGCGCCGCGGCGGTAGACGTCCGCCGAGGTGACGATGCCGAAGCCCATCTTCTCGTCGTCGGTGAGGTCCTGCTTGCCGTAGAGCGGGCCGCGCGTGCCGACGTGGGAGAGCGCCTCGGTGTCGAGGATGCCCTCCTCGACGGCCCGGCGGAACGGCGTGCCGTGCGTGTACTCGGCGCCGAAGTAGGTGTCCCAGGTGTCCAGGTGGGCGTCGAAGTGCAGCAGGGCGACCGGGCCGTGCTTCTTGGCGACGGAGCGCAGCAGCGGCAGGGCGATGGTGTGGTCGCCGCCGAGGGTCATCATGCGGGCGCCGGTGCCGAGCAGGTCGTCGGCGGCGGCCTCGATGGTCTCCACCGCCTCGTTGATGTTGAACGGGTTCGCGGCGATGTCGCCGGCGTCCGCGACCTGGGCGAGCGCGAAGGGCGAGGCGTCCTGCGCCGGGTTGTAGGGGCGCAGGAGGCGGGAGGCCTCACGGATGGCGTTGCCGCCGAAGCGGGCGCCGGGGCGGTAGGAGACGCCCGAGTCGAAGGGCACGCCGACCACGGCGACGTCCGTCTTCCCGCCGACCTCGTCCAGGCGGGGCAGGCGCGCGTACGTCGCCGGGCCCGCGTACCGGGGGATGCGGGAGGAGTCGACGGGGCCACGGGGGGTCGTCGGGTTCTCGGCGCTGCTCATGGTCGGTGTGCCTCCTGCTGATGCGAGTACTGCGGTACAAGTGTCGCGCGCCCCACCGACAACGGGCCGCGCGCAAGCGGGACGGCCACCGGAGCGCCCGGTTCCGGCTCTCTGGCGCCGCGACCGGCGCGGCGTCCGACAGCCATGGGGAGCCTCCTGGGCGCACCTCGGTGGCGTGTCGTGCCGATGGAGGTGCTGACCGGCAGCCCCGGGGACATCCGCCCGTCCCCACGGCATGCGGTCGGCACGACCCTAAGTGGCCGATAAGCCGCGCTGAAGTGTACGTTTCCTCCACACCGCACGACCGATACGGATGGAACGTCCACCATGGCCGACCCCACCGGCCCGCCGGGCCCGACGGCACCCCCCACCGAGCCCGTCCCGCTCGCCGCGCTGCTGGCCCGCGCCGACCTCGGCCTGCGGCAGATCGCGGGCCCGGACACCGCGGACACGGCCGTCCAGTGGGTGCACACCTCGGAGATGGCCGACCCCTACCCGTACCTCCTGGGCGGCGAGCTGCTCCTGACGGCGGGCGTGCACATCACCGACCCCGCAGGCGCCGACAACCACCTCGACGCCTATGTGGCCCGCATCGTCGCGGCGGGCGGCGCGGCCCTCGGCTTCGGTGTCGCCCCCGTGCACGACACGGTGCCGCCCGCCCTGGTGGCGGCCTGCGACCGCCGCGGACTGCCCCTCCTGGAGGTACCGCCGCGCACCACCTTCAGCGGCGTCGCCCGCGCGGTGTGGCGGCTGATGGCCGAGGCCCGGCACCGGGAGCTGCGCCGGGTGGCCGAGGCGCAGCAGGCCCTCGCGACGGCCGCGGCACGGCCCGACCCCGTCCCCGCCGTCCTGCGCCGGCTGGCGGCGCGGCTCGGCGGGCTCGCGGCGCTCTACGGCCCCGACGGCACCGAACTGCAGGCCGAGGGGCAGGCGCGGGAGGCGGCGCGGGCGGGCCTGCGGGAGCTGACCGGCGTCGTTCGGCGTGCCGCGCCCGCCGCCCCGGCCTCCGCCACCGACACGGCCGGCACCACGCATCTGGCCGCGTACGCGCTCGGCGGGGGCCGCGGCTTCGCGCTCGGCGTCGCCACGGAACGCCGCGAGAGCGGCGACCACACCATCGCGGGAGCGGCGGTCGTCCTGCTCTCCCTGCTCACCGGCGAACATCAGGGCGCCTCCGAAGCGGCCCGCTCGGCGGCGCTCGTGCGCCTGCTCATCGGGGCGCCCCCGGAGGAGACCGGGCCCCTTCTGGGGAGCGGGACGTGGAGCGTGGTCCACGCGCGCGGGGAGCGCACCCCGCTGGCCGCCGCCGCGCTCGCCGCGGCGCTCGGCACCGCCCTGGTCGACCCGCGCGAGGACGTCGTACGCCTGCTCGTCCCCGCCGGCCGCGAGGTCGCCCCCGCGCACGGCTGGACCCTCGGCGTCGCCGCGGCCGCCGCCCCCGGCGACCTCGCGGCAGCGGACGCCCAGGCCGCCCGCGCCCTGCGCCGCGCGGAGGCCACCCGGCGGCCCCTCGTACGCCACCACGCCAACGGCCTCGCCGCGCTGGTCGACCCCGAGGAGGCCGACGCCCACGCGCGCGTGCTGCTCGCCCCGCTCGCCGGGAACGAGGCGCTGACGGTGACCCTGCGGACCTGGCTGTCCCTGCACGGCAGCTGGGACCGCACGGCGGTCGCGCTCACGGTCCACCGCAACACCGTGCACCAGCGGATCGCGCGCTGTGCCGCACTCCTGGGAACGGACGTGGACGACCCGGACGTACGGATGGAGCTGTGGTTCGCGCTGAACAGGGAGCGGCCCGGTGTCCGTGCTGCACAGAGCGCTCGTCCCGCACAATAGGAGCCATGCCGATACCCACCCGTGCCGCGCTCGTCGACCACCTCGTCCGCACCCGCATCGCGGGCGATGTCGCCACCCCCCGCGAGAACAACCTCAGCCACTACAGGAAGCTCGCGAACGGCGACCGTCACTACTGGCTCGGCCTGGAGCTCGGCGACCGCTGGAGCGACGAGCAGGACGTCCTCGCGGTGATGGCCGAGCGCTGTGGCGTCATCGACGACCCCGGGCACCGGCAGGGCCAGGACACCATCGACCCGGAGCTGACGGTCGACGCCCTGGAGCGCATGGCGGGCCGTCTGCGCAAGGCCGCCGCCGGCAAGGAGAGCGTCCTGTTCGCCACCGGGCACCCCGGAGGGCTGCTCGACGTGCACCGCGCGACGGCCGCCGCCCTGCGCGCGGCGGGCTGCGAGATCGTGGTCATCCCCGAAGGCCTGATGGCCGACGAGGGCATGGTCTTCCAGTTCGCGGACGTGGCGGTCCTGGAGCGCGGCGCGACGCTGTGGCACACGCACTCCCCCGAGCCGATGAACGCCGTCCTGGACGGCCTGGAGCGCGCCGGCCGCCCCCGGCCCGACCTGGTGGTCGCCGACCACGGCTGGGCCGGGCGCGCGGGCCAGCGCGGCCTGGACTCGGTGGGCTACGCGGACTGCAACGACCCGGCGCTGTTCATCGGCGAGGCGGAGGGCACGGTGCAGGTGACCGTCCCCCTGGACGACCACGTCACGAGCCCCCGCCACTACGACCCGATGACCGCCTACCTGCTGGACGCGGCGGGGCTGACCCCTCAGTCCTGACCCGGGCCCCCGGCCGGCTCCTGCCCCGTGCCCGGTGTCGGGTCCAGGTACACGCGCCTGATCGAGGGGAAGCGCTCCTGGAGGCGGCGCGCCATGCGGTCGCAGGCCCGCTCGATGTCCGCGGCGCTCGACATGTCCCGGAAGTCGACCTTCGCGGCGACCAGCGCCTCCTTGGGGCCCTGGAGCAGCGTGGTCAGTTCCAGTACGGCCACCACGTGCGGGTCGGCGAGCAGCTCGGCCCGCACCGT
The DNA here is from genome assembly GCF_055581265.1 of Streptomyces sp. NPDC031466. Lineage (NCBI taxonomy): Bacteria > Bacillati > Actinomycetota > Actinomycetes > Kitasatosporales > Streptomycetaceae > Streptomyces > Streptomyces sp. NPDC031466. Next base: position 239,109 of record NZ_JBVIJT010000007.1, on the reverse strand, counting down.
GTCCCGCATCTCGCGCGGCAGCGGGCGGCCGATCAGCAGCTCGGCGTTGGCGTGCCCGAGGACCCAGGCGACGTACACGAGCAGCACGCCGATGCACAGCGAGGCGACGCCGTCCCAGACGCCGGAGCCGGTGAGCTGCCCGCCCAGCAGTCCGGCCGCGGCGAGCAGCAGGCCCGCGAGCGCCGCCGAGTCCTCCATGACGACGGCCTTGACCGCCGTGTCGGGGGTGTGCCGCAGATAGCGCTTGAGGCGCACTCCGTAGCGGTCGGCCTCGCCACGTGCCTGTTTGAGGCCGGTCCGCAGGGAGTAGCCCTCCAGGAGGAAGGCGACGCCGAGCACGATGTACGAGATGAGCGGGTCGCCCGGCGCCTCGCCGTGGGTGAGGGTGTGGACGCCGTCGTAGATCGCGAAGATGCCGCCGCCGACGAAGGTGGCGACGGAGGCGAGCAGCGCCCAGATGTACCGGGCCCCTCCGTAGCCGAGCGGATGCTCCTCGTCGGCGGGTTTCTCGCCGGCCTTGAGGGAGACGAGCAGCATCAGCTCGGTGACGGTGTCCGCCACGGAGTGCGCCGCTTCGGAGAGCATCGCGCTGGAGCCGCTGATGACACCGGCGACGGCCTTGGCCAGGGCGATCCCGAGGTTGGCCACGGCGGCGACGACGACCGTGGCCGTGCTCTCGCCGCCGCCCTGCGATTTCTCTGACGGTTGCTCACTCATGTACCGGACGGTATGTCCGATCAGCGGGGAACGCGAACCCCGGCCCGGGCTCAGCGCGGGACGCGCACGACGCCTTCCTGGATGACGGTCACCGCGAGGCGCCCGTCGCGCGTCCAGATCCGGGCCTGGCCGAGACCGCGGCCGCCCGAGGCGGACGGCGACTCCTGGTCGTAGAGCAGCCACTCGTCCGCGCGGAAGGGCCGGTGGAACCACATGGCGTGGTCCAGGGAGGCCCCGACGACGTCGCCGACGGCCCAGCCGCCCCGGCCGTGTGCGAGCAGCACCGAGTCGAGCAGGGTCATGTCCGAGACGTACGTGGCGAGGCAGACGTGCAGCAGGGAGCCGCAGGCGTCGTCGGCGAGTTTGCCGTTGGTCCGGAACCACACCTGGGAGCGCGGCTCGCGGGGCTGCCCGACGGTGCCCCAGGGCGGCACGTCGACGTAGCGCAGGTCGACCGCCGCGCGCGCCTCGACGAGCCGCCGGGCGACCGGCGCGGGCAGCTGGCGGGGCAGCGTCTCGGCGGCCGTGGGCAGTGTCTCGGGGTCGGGCGCGGCCGGCATCGTCGCCTGGTGCTCCAGGCCCTCCTCGTACGTCTGGAAGGACGCGGAGAGGTGGAAGATCGGCTGCCCGTGCTGGACGGCGACGACGCGCCGCGTGGTGAAGGAGCGGCCGTCGCGGATGCGGTCGACGGTGTAGACGATCGGCGCGCCCGGGTCGCCCGGCCGCAGGAAGTACGCGTGCAGGGAGTGGGCGGGCCGGTCGCCGGGGACGGTGCGCCCGGCGGCGACGAGGGCCTGCGCGGCGACCTGGCCGCCGAAGACGCGGGGCACGAGCGCCGAACGGCTCACGCCCCGGAAGATGTCCTCCTCGATCTGCTCCAGGTCGAGCAGGTCGAGGAGGGCGTCAAGTGCCTGGTTCATGGGGGTAGTTCTACCGGGCGGTTCGGGCAGCGGCTCTCAGAGGCCCATGTTCTTCGCGATGATCATCTTCATGACCTCGCTGGTGCCGCCGTAGATGCGGTTGACGCGGTTGTCCGCGTACAGGCGCGCGATGGGGTACTCGTTCATGAAGCCGTAGCCGCCGTGCAGCTGGAGGCACCGGTCGATGACCCGGTGCGCGACCTCGGTGCAGAACAGCTTGGCGGAGGCGGCCTCGGCGGCGGTCAGCTCGCCCGCGTCCAGGGCCTCCAGGGCGCGGTCGGCGACGGCCTCGGCGGCGTCCACCTCGGCCTGGCAGGCGGCCAGTTCGAACTTGGTGTTCTGGAAGGACGCGACCGGCTTGCCGAAGACCGTGCGGTCCTGGACGTACTCCTTGGCGAACCGGACGGCGGCCTTGGCCTGCGCGTACGCCCCGAAGGCGATGCCCCAGCGCTCGGAGGGGAGGTTGCTGCCGAGGTAGGAGAAGCCCTTGTTCTCCTCGCCGAGGAGGTCCTCCACGGGGACCTTGACGTCGACGAACGCCAGCTCGGCGGTGTCGGAGGTCTTCAGGCCGAGCTTGTCCAGCTTGCGGCCGACGGAGTAGCCCTCGGACTTGGTGTCGACGGCGAACAGGGAGATGCCGAAGCGGCGGTCCTCGGCGGTGGGCGCGGAGGTGCGGGCGCAGACGATCACGCGGTCGGCGTGCACGCCGCCGGTGATGAAGGTCTTGGCGCCGTTGAGGACGTAGTGCGTGCCGTCCGCGGAGAGCTTGGCGGTGGTCTTCATGCCCGCGACGTCGGAGCCGGTGCCCGGCTCGGTCATCGCGAGGGCCCACATCTCCTCGGCGGAGACGAACTTCTCCAGGTAGCGCTTCTTCTGCTCGTCGGTGGCGAGCATCTTGATGTAGGGCAGGGCGAGCAGGACGTGCACGCCGGAGCCGCCGAAGGTGACGCCCGCGCGGGCCGTCTCCTCGTACTGGATGGCCTCGAACTTGTGCGTGTCCAGGCCGGCGCCGCCGAACTCCTCGGGGACGTTGATCCCGAACAGGCCCAGCTCGGCGAGCTTGGAGTAGAACTCGCGCGGCACCTGGCCGGCGGCGAACCACTCGTCGTACACCGGGACGACCTCGGCCTCGATGAAGGCGCGCAGGGTCTGCCGGAATGCCTCGTGGTCCTCATCGAAAACGGTACGGCGCACGGAGTACTCCCTCTGCCCACATCGACTAAGCGCTTGCTCAGAGGAAGGTTACCCGGCGGTCACCAGAGCGTCCAGAGACGCAGGTCACTCCGCGGCCGCCGCCGCGAACGCCCCCCGCGCCAGGCGGTGCAGCAGCCGCGCCATGGCCGCCCGGCTGGGCAGCGCGTCGCGGCGGCTCAGGTGCGGCGTGGAGTTCAGCAGCCCGAAGACGGCGTGCACCGACACCCGCGCCGCGTTCTCGGCGAGACCGGGGTAGACCTTGCGCACCACCTCGACCCAGATCTCCACGTACTGCCGCTGGAGCTGGCGGACCAGCTTGCGGTCGCTGTCGCGCAAGCGGTCCAGCTCGCGGTCGTGCAGGGTGATCAGGGAGCGGTCGTCGAGGGCGAAGTCGATGTGCCCCTCGATGAGCGAGTCGAGGACCCGCTCCGGCGAGCCGTCCGTCTCGCCCACGCGCCGCTTGCCGCCCGTCAGGAGCTGCCCGCTGATGCCGACGAGCAGCTCAGCGAGCATCGCGTCCTTGCCCGCGAAGTGCCGGTACAGACCGGGGCCGCTGATGCCGACGGCGGCACCTATCTCGTCCACGCCGACGCCGTGGAAGCCGCGCTCGGCGAAGAGCCGGGCGGCCTCCTTGAGGATCTGCTCGCGGCGGGTGGGGGCGTCGGTTCTGGTGGCCATGGAATCAATTCTAGACAGGCCGGTTAGCGGTCGTTAACCTAAGGGAAACACGTTAACGCTCATTAACCGATCCGGGCGTGACGGGTGGACCGAGCAAGGGGGCTCGACTGATGCGGCAGGCACCAGTGCTGACGAGCGCGGCAGATCCCGCGTCCGAGGCATGGCGGGAGAACGAGGCGGCGCACACCGCCCTCGTGGACGAGCTGCGGGCCAGGCTCGCCGCGGCCAGGCTGGGCGGCGGGGAGCGGGCGCGGGCCCGCCATGTGGCGCGCGGCAAGCTGCTGCCCCGGGACCGCGTGGACACGCTCCTGGACCCGGGCTCGCCCTTCCTGGAGCTGGCCCCCCTCGCGGCCGAGGGGCTGTACGGCGGGCAGGCGCCGGCGGCCGGCGTCATCGCCGGGATCGGCCGGGTCTCGGGACGCGAGTGCGTCGTCGTGGCCAATGACGCCACCGTCAAGGGCGGCACCTACTACCCCATGACGGTGAAGAAGCACCTGCGCGCCCAGGAGGTGGCCCTGGAGAACCGCCTCCCGTGCCTGTACCTGGTCGACTCGGGCGGCGCGTTCCTGCCGATGCAGGACGAGGTCTTCCCCGACCGCGAGCACTTCGGGCGGATCTTCTACAACCAGGCGCGGATGTCGGGCGCCGGCATCCCCCAGATCGCGGCGGTCCTCGGCTCCTGCACGGCCGGCGGGGCGTACGTCCCCGCGATGAGCGACGAGGCGGTGATCGTGCGGAACCAGGGCACGATCTTCCTCGGCGGCCCGCCCCTGGTGAAGGCGGCGACCGGCGAGGTCGTCACGGCCGAGGAACTGGGCGGCGGCGAGGTCCACTCGCGGATCTCCGGGGTGACCGACCACCTCGCCGAGGACGACGCGCACGCCCTGCGCATCGTGCGGACCATCGTCTCCACCCTCCCCGCGCGCACCGCCCCGCCCTGGCCCGTCCAGCCCGTGGCGGAGCCCAAGGTCGACCCCCTCGGGCTGTACGGCGCGGTGCCGACGGACTCCCGCACCCCCTATGACGTACGGGAAGTCATCGCGCGCGTGGTCGACGGCTCCCGCTTCGCCGAGTTCAAGGCGGAGTACGGCACCACGCTGGTGACGGGCTTCGCCCACCTCCACGGCCACCCGGTCGGGATCGTCGCGAACAACGGCATCCTGTTCGCCGAATCCGCCCAGAAGGGCGCCCACTTCATCGAGCTGTGCGACCAGCGCGGCATCCCCCTGGTCTTCCTGCAGAACATCTCCGGCTTCATGGTCGGGCGCACCTACGAGGCGGGCGGCATCGCCAAGCACGGCGCGAAGATGGTCACGGCCGTGGCGTGCACGCGCGTGCCCAAGCTGACGGTCGTGATCGGCGGTTCGTACGGCGCGGGCAACTACTCCATGTGCGGCCGGGCCTACAGCCCCCGCTTCCTGTGGATGTGGCCGAATGCCAAGATCTCCGTGATGGGCGGCGAGCAGGCCGCCTCCGTCCTCGCCACGGTCAAGCGCGACCAGGTAGAGGCGCGCGGCGAGCAGTGGGCCCCCGAGGACGAGGAGGCCTTCAAGGACCCCATCCGCGCGCAGTACGAACAGCAGGGCAACGCCTACTACGCCACGGCCCGCCTCTGGGACGACGGCGTCATCGACCCCTTGGAGACCCGGCAGGTCCTCGGCCTCGCCCTGACCGCGTGCGCCGGGGCACCGCTGGGCGAGCCCGGCTTCGGCGTCTTCCGGATGTGAGGAACGAATGACGATGTTCGACACGGTCCTGGTCGCCAACCGGGGCGAGATCGCGGTCCGCGTCATCCGCACGCTGCGCGCGCTGGGCATCCGCTCGGTCGCGGTGTTCAGCGACGCGGACGCGGACGCCCGCCATGTGCGCGAGGCCGACACCGCCGTACGGATCGGTCCGCCGCCGGCCGCCGAGAGCTATCTGTCCGTGGAGCGGATCCTCGGGGCGGCGGCCACCTCCGGCGCCCAAGCGGTCCACCCCGGCTATGGATTCCTCGCGGAGAACGCCGCGTTCGCGCAGGCCTGCGCCGACGCCGGCCTCACCTTCATCGGACCCCCCGCCCCCGCGATCGACCTGATGGGCGACAAGATCCGCGCCAAGGAGACCGTGCGGGCGGCCGGCGTCCCGGTCGTCCCCGGCTCCTCCGGAAGCGGCCTGAGCGACGCCGAACTGGCCGCCGCGGCAAGCGAGATCGGCACGCCGATCCTCCTCAAGCCGAGCGCGGGCGGCGGCGGCAAGGGCATGCGCCTGGTGCGGGACGAGGCCCTCCTCGCCGAGGAGATCGCGGCGGCCCGCCGCGAGGCCCGCGCCTCCTTCGGTGACGACACCCTCCTCGTCGAGCGGTGGGTCGACCGCCCCCGGCACATCGAGATCCAGGTCCTCGCGGACGGCCACGGGAACGTGGTCCACCTCGGCGAGCGCGAATGCTCTCTCCAGCGCCGCCACCAGAAGCTCATCGAGGAGGCGCCCAGCGTCCTGCTGGACGAGGCCACCCGCGCCGCGATGGGCGAGGCGGCGGTCCAGGCGGCCCGCTCCTGCGGATACACCGGCGCGGGCACCGTGGAGTTCATCGTCCCCGGCAAGGACCCCTCCTCGTACTACTTCATGGAGATGAACACCCGCCTCCAGGTGGAGCACCCCGTCACGGAGCTGGTCGTCTCCCTCGGGCAGGCCGGCACCGGGCGCGGTCTCGACCTGGTCGAGTGGCAGCTGCGGGTGGCCGCTGGGGAGCCCCTGCCCTTCACCCAGGACGACATCACCCTGACCGGGCACGCGGTGGAGGCCCGGATCTGCGCCGAGACCGTGTCCGTCAAGGCCGGCGCGCGCGGATTCCTGCCCTCTGGCGGCACGGTCCTCTCCCTGCGCGAGCCGCAGGGCGACGGCGTGCGCACCGACTCGGGCCTCAGCGAGGGCACGGAGGTCGGCAGCCTCTACGACCCGATGCTCTCCAAGGTCATCGCCTACGGCCCCGACCGGGCCACGGCCCTGCGCAGGCTGCGGGCCGCCCTCGCCGAGACGGTCACCCTGGGCGTGCCGACCAACGCGGGCTTCCTGCGCCGGCTCCTCGCCCACCCTGCGGTGATGGCGGGCGACCTCGACACCGGCCTCGTGGAGCGCGAGGTGGACACCCTGGTCCCGGACGGCGTGCCCGACGAGGTGTACGAGGCGGCGGCAGCGGTGCGCGAAGCCGCCCTCGCCCCCGCGCCGGACGGCTGGACGGACCCCTTCTCCGTGCCGAGCGGCTGGCGGCTCGGCGGCACCCCGGCGCCCGTGACGCACTGGCTCCAGGCCGCGGGACTTGAACCCGTCACGCACCGGCTGCGCGGCAGTGGCCACACCGTCACCCCGGACCGGGTGCACGTCACGGTGGACGGCGTCCGGCACACCTTCCACCGCGCGGGCGACTGGCTGGGCCGCGACGGCGACGCCTGGCACGTGCGGGACCACGACCCGGTGGAGGCGAGCCTGACGGGCGCCTCGCACGCCGGGGCCGACGCGCTCACCGCCCCCATGCCGGGCACCGTCACGGTCGTGAAGGTCTCCCCCGGGGACCAGGTGAGCGCCGGTCAGAGCCTGCTCGTGGTCGAGGCGATGAAGATGGAGCACGTCATCTCCGCCCCGCACGCCGGTACGGTCACCGAGCTGGACGTCACCCCGGGCTCGACGGTCGCCATGGACCAACTGCTCGCCGTGGTGACCCCGGCCGACGAAACGACCGAGGAGGACCGGGGATGACCACCGCGAGCGCACCCGGCGGGCTGCCCATGACGGTGCCGGGCGAGGGCCTGCCCGCCCGCGTCCGCATCCACGAGGTCGGCGCCCGCGACGGCCTCCAGAACGAGAAGTCGGTGGTGCCCACCGAGATCAAGGCGGAGTTCGTCCACCGCCTGGCCGACGCGGGCCTGACCACCATCGAGGCGACCAGCTTCGTACACCCCAAGTGGGTGCCCCAACTGGCTGACGCCGAGCGGCTCTTCCCGCTCCTCGGCGACCTGCGGGGCGTGCATCTGCCGGTCCTCGTGCCGAACGAACGCGGCCTGGACCGCGCCCTCGCGCTCGGCGCCCACCGCGTCGCCGTCTTCGCCAGCGCCACCGAGTCCTTCGCCAAGGCCAACCTCAACCGCACGGTGGACGAGGCCCTCGCCATGTTCGACCCGGTGGTCTCCCGCGCGCGGGAGCAGCGGATGCACGTGCGCGGCTACCTGTCGATGTGCTTCGGCGACCCCTGGGAGGGCCCGGTGCCCGTCGACCAGGTCGTGCGCGTCTGCCGCGCCCTGCTCGACATGGGGTGCGACGAGCTGAGCCTCGGCGACACCATCGGCGTGGCCACGCCCGGCCATGTGGGCGCCCTGCTCACCGCGTTGGGCGAGGCGGGCGTGCCGGTCGAGCGCGTCGGCGTGCACTTCCACGACACGTACGGCCAGGCGCTCGCCAACACCCTGGCCGCCCTCCAGCAGGGCGTGACGACGGTGGACGCCTCCGCGGGCGGCCTCGGCGGCTGCCCGTACGCCAAGAGCGCCACCGGGAACCTCGCCACCGAGGACCTCGTGTGGATGCTGCACGGCCTCGGCATCGACACCGGCGTCGACCTCGGCCGCCTCAGCGCCACCAGCGCCTGGATGGCCGGCCACCTCGGCCGGCCCAGCCCGTCCCGCACCGTCCGCGCCCTGACCCACCAGGAGCAGTGAGAATACGATGGACCACCGCCTGAGCCCCGAGCACGAGGAACTGCGCCGCACCGTCGAGGCGTTCGCGCACGACGTCGTCGCCCCGAAGATCGGCGACTTCTACGAACGCCACGAGTTCCCCTACGAGATCGTCCGCGAGATGGGCCGCATGGGCCTGTTCGGCCTGCCCTTCCCGGAGGAGTACGGCGGGATGGGCGGCGACTACTTCGCGCTCGGCATCGCCCTGGAGGAGCTGGCCCGCGTCGACTCCTCGGTGGCGATCACCCTGGAGGCGGGTGTCTCGCTCGGCGCGATGCCGCTGCACCTGTTCGGCACCGAGGAGCAGAAGCGGCAGTGGCTGCCCCGGCTGTGCGCCGGTGAGGTGCTCGGCGCGTTCGGGCTGACCGAGCCGGACGGCGGTTCGGACGCGGGCGGCACCCGCACCACGGCGGTGCGGGACGGCGACGAGTGGGTGATCAACGGCTCGAAGTGCTTCATCACCAACTCCGGTACGGACATCACCGGTCTGGTCACGGTCACCGCCGTCACCGGTCGCAAGCCGGACGGCCGGCCGCTGATCTCCTCGATCATCGTGCCCTCGGGCACCCCGGGCTTCACGGTCGCGGCGCCGTACTCGAAGGTCGGCTGGAACGCCTCGGACACCCGCGAGCTGTCCTTCTCCGACGTCCGCGTGCCGCTCGCCAACCTCCTGGGCGAGGAGGGCCGCGGGTACGCGCAGTTCCTGCGCATCCTGGACGAGGGCCGGGTGGCGATCTCCGCGCTGGCCACCGGGCTCGCCCAGGGCTGCGTGGACGAGTCGGTGAAGTACGCCAAGGAGCGGCACGCGTTCGGCAGGCCGATCGGGGCGAACCAGGCCATCCAGTTCAAGCTCGCCGACATGGAGACGCGGGCGCACATGGCCCGGGTCGGCTGGCGGGACGCGGCCTCGCGCCTGGTGGCCGGGGAGCCGTTCAAGAAGGAGGCGGCCATCGCCAAGCTGTACTCCTCCACGGTCGCCGTGGACAACGCCCGCGAGGCCACCCAGATCCACGGCGGGTACGGCTTCATGAACGAGTACCCGGTGGCCCGCATGTGGCGGGACTCCAAGATCCTGGAGATCGGCGAGGGCACCAGCGAGGTACAGCGCATGCTCATCGCGCGGGAGCTGGGTTTCGCGGGCTGACCACCGGCGCCCTCGGGGCGGTGCGGCGCGGAGGGGACCCCTGGACTCGAAGTCAGCTTAGGCTAGCCTAAGCTCTACTTCCGGCCAGTGGCCCCGAGCCGCCGCACCGTCACGAAAGCAGAGAACCCACATGTCCCAGCCCCGTCCGACCCAGCTCTCCCGCCGCGGCATCCTCGCCGCCGGCGGCGCCCTCGGCCTCACCGCCGTCCTGGCGGCCTGCGGCAACGACAAAAAGGACGGGGACACCAAGGCCGACGGCGGCGCGGCCAAGTCCGGCCCCTGGAGCTTCAAGGACGACCGCGGCAAGACCGCCGAGCGCGACAAGACGCCGAAGAACATCGTCGCCTTCACCGGCGTCGCCGCCGCCCTCTTCGACTACGGCATCGAGTGCAAGGGCGTCTTCGGCCCGACGAAGACCGGGGACGGCAAGCCCGATGTCCAGGCCGGCGACATGGACATCAGCAAGCTGACGATCATCGGCAACGAATGGGGCCAGTTCAGCGTCGAGAAGTACGCCTCCCTCGCACCCGACGTGCTGATCTCCACCATGTTCGACGCCAAGGGCACCCTCTGGTACGTGCCGGAGGAGAACGCGGGCAAGGTGGACAAGCTCGCCCCCAGCGTCGGCATCAGCGTCTACGACCGCCAGATGACCCAGCCCCTCCAGCGCATTCTCGCGCTCGCGGAGTCGCTCGGTGCGGACGTGAAGGCGGACAAGGTCGCCAAGGCGAAGAAGCGTTTCGAGGACGCCTCCGAGCGGCTGCGCAAGGTGGCCAAGGCCCACAAGGACATCAAGGTGCTCGTGGGCTCCGCGAGCCAGGAGCTGTTCTACGTCTCCGGTTCGGACCTCTCGGCGGACCTGGAGTACTTCAAGGCGCTCGGCGTGAACCTCGTCGAGCCGCCGGAGAAGGCCAAGAAGGCCTCCGGTGGTTGGTTCGAGAACCTGAGCTGGGAGAACGTCGACCAGTACCACGCGGACATCATCATGATGGACAACCGCACCTCCGCCATCCAGCCGGACGTCCTGGACAAGTCCAAGCCGACCTGGAAGAAGCTGCCCGCCGTCAAGGCCGGACAGGTCATCCCGCGCGTCACGGAGCCGATCTTCTCGTACGACAAGTGCGCCCCGATCCTGGAGGACCTCGCGGACGCGATCGAGAAGGCGAAGAAGCTCAAGAAGACCGCCTGAGCCGGCCGGGCGCCTGCCCCGACCCCCGCGTCACCAGCCGCCCTTTCCGACTTCGGAGGGGGCGGCTCCGCTTTTGTGACGCATGGGGACCCCCGGGGTTCAAGGGGTAACCAACTTAGGTTAGGCTACCCTTAGTTCCACGCCGCGTCCTCGCTCCCCACGCTCCTGTCCCCGAGGGCCCGGCCAAGTCCCCTCACCTGGAGGACAGTTCATGCGCTCGCACCTGCTCAATGACACCACCGCGGAGCGGTACCGCAGCTCCGTGACCGAAGGGGTCGAGCGGGTGGCGGCCCGACTCGCCACCACCTCCCGTCCGTTCAGCGGCATCTCCGTCGACGAACTCGCCCCCCGCGTGGCGGCCGTCGACCTGGACGAGCCCCTGCACGACACCATCGCCGCGCTCGACGAACTCGAAGAGCTGTACCTGCGCGACGCGGTCTACTTCCACCACCCCCGCTACCTCGCCCACCTCAACTGCCCGGTCGTCATCCCCGCCCTCCTGGGCGAGGCGGTGCTCTCCGCCGTCAACTCCTCGCTCGACACCTGGGACCAGTCCGCGGGCGGCACCCTCATCGAGCGCCGCCTGATCGACTGGACCTGCGAGCGCATCGGCCTCGGCCCGGCCGCCGACGGGGTGTTCACCAGCGGCGGCACCCAGTCCAACCTCCACGCGCTGCTGCTCGCCCGCGAGGAGACCAAGGAGCGGGACCCCGCCCGCATCCGCATCCTCGCCTCCGAGGTCGGCCACTTCAGCGTCCAGAAGGCGGCCCGGCTGCTCGGCCTCGGCGAGGACGCCGTCGTGGTGATCCCCACCGACCGGACCAAGCGCATGCGGACCGTGGCGCTCGCCCGCGAGCTGGAGCGCTGCCGGCGCGACGGCCTCTCCCCCATGGCCGTCGTCGCCACCGCGGGCACCACCGACTTCGGCTCCATCGACCCGCTGCCCGAGATCGCCGAGCTGTGCGCCCAGTACGGCACCTGGCTGCACGTGGACGCGGCGTACGGCTGCGGGCTGCTCGCCTCCCGCAAGAACCGGCACCTCCTCGACGGCATCGAGCACGCCGACTCCGTCACCGTGGACTACCACAAGTCCTTCTTCCAGCCGGTGAGTTCCTCGGCGGTGCTGGTGCGCGACCGGGCGACGCTGTCCCACGCGACGTACCACGCGGAGTACCTCAACCCGCGCCGCATGGTGCAGGAGCGCATCCCCAACCAGGTCGACAAATCCCTCCAGACGACCCGCCGCTTCGACGCCCTGAAGCTGTGGATGACGCTGCGCGTGATGGGCGCCGACGGCATCGGCGACCTCTTCGACGAAGTCTGCGACCTGGCCACCGAGGGCTGGAAGCTGCTCGCCGCCGACCCCCGCTTCGACGTCGTGGTCGAGCCGCAGCTCTCCACCCTCGTCTTCCGCTACATCCCCGCCGCGATCTGCGACCCCGCCGCGATCGACCGCGCCAACCTCTACGCCCGCAAGGCGCTGTTCGCCTCCGGTGACGCGGTCGTCGCGGGCACCAAGGTGGGCGACCGCCAGTACCTGAAGTTCACCCTGCTCAACCCCGAGACCACCACCACCGACATCACGGCTGTCCTCGATCTCATCGCCGGCCACGCCGAGCAGTACCTGGGAGAGAACCTTGACCGCGCCTGCTGACCCCCACCAGCCGCCCGCGACGCACGACTTCATCGGCATCGGCCTCGGCCCCTTCAACCTCGGCCTCGCCTGCCTGACCGAACCGCTGGACGAGCTGAACGGCCTGTTCCTGGAGTCCAAGCCGGACTTCGAGTGGCACTCCGGGATGTTCCTGGAGGGCGCCCACCTCCAGACGCCGTTCATGTCGGACCTGGTCACCCTGGCCGACCCGACATCGCCGTACTCCTTCCTGAACTACCTGAAGGAATCGGGGCGGCTGTACTCCTTCTACATCCGCGAGAACTTCTACCCGCTGCGCACCGAGTACAACGACTACTGCCGCTGGGCCGCGGCCCGGCTCTCCTCGATCCGCTTCAGCACGACGGTCGAGGAGGTCACCCACGAGGACGGGCTGTACGTCGTACGGACCACCGCCGGTGACCTGTTCCGTGCCCGTCGCCTCGTCCTCGGCACCGGCACGCCGCCGCACCTGCCCGAGGCCTGCGACGGCCTGGGCGGCGACGCCATCCACAACTCGCGCTACCTCCAGAGCAAGGCGGAGCTGCAGAAGAAGGAGTCGATCACGCTCGTCGGCAGCGGCCAGTCCGCCGCCGAGATCTACCACGACCTGCTGAGCGAGATCGACGTCCACGGCTACCGGCTGAACTGGGTCACCCGCTCGCCCCGCTTCTTCCCCCTCGAATACACCAAGCTGACGCTGGAGATGACCTCTCCGGAGTACATCGACTACTTCCACGCGCTGCCCGAGGCGACCCGCTACCGCCTGGAGACCCAGCACAAGGGCCTGTTCAAGGGCATCGACGGCGAGCTGATCGACGCCATCTTCGACCTGCTCTACCAGAAGAGCCTCACCGGGCCCGTCCCGACCCGACTGCTGACCAACACCGCGCTGACCGAGGCTAGTTACGACAGCACGGACCGCACGTACACGCTGGGGCTGCGCCAGGAGGAGCAGGACAAGGAGTTCCGGCTGCGCACCCAGGGCCTGATCCTCGCCACCGGCTACCGCTACCAGGTGCCCGACTTCCTCGCGCCGGTCCACGACCGCATCCGCTGGGACGGCCGAGGCCGCTACGACGTGGCGCGCAACTACAGCATCGACACCACCGGGCACGGCATCTTCCTGCAGAACGCCGCCGTCCACACCCACTCGATCACCAGCCCCGACCTCGGCATGGGCGCCTACCGCAACGCGTCCATCATCCGCGAGCTGACCGGCCGCGAGGTGTACCCGGTCGAGAAGTCCATCGCGTTCCAGGAGTTCGCGGCACCCGAGGGAGTCCTGATATGACCGCCGAGCGCCACGCGAGCGGCGACTTCACGTTCCGCCCGCTCGACCCCCTGTCCGACGCCGAGCTGCTGCACGGCTGGGTCACGCACCCCAAGGCCTCGTTCTGGATGATGCAGGACGCGTCCCTGCCCGACGTCGAGCGCGAGTACATGGCCATTGCCGCCGCCGAGCACCACGACGCCTTCCTCGGCCTGCACAAGGGGGTGCCGTCGTTCCTGATGGAGCGCTACGACCCCCGGTACGTCGAACTCGTCGGCCTCTACGAGCCGTTGCCCGGCGACGTGGGCATGCACTTCCTCACCGCGCCCTCCGACGTCCGCATCCCCGGCTTCACCCGCGGCGTGATCACCGCCGTGCTGCGGGAGCTGTTCGCCGACCCGGCGACGCGGCGGATCGTGGTCGAACCGGACGTACGCAACACGGCCGTGCACGCCCTCAACGAAACCGTCGGGTTCCGGCCCGAGGCGGTCATCCAGAAGCCGGAGAAGGAAGCCCTGCTGAGCTTCTGCACCCGCGAGCAGTTCGAAGCAGCAGTACGTGAAAGGGAACTGGCGATATGACCCTGTCCGACGCCGTGGCGCACCTGACCCCGGAGCGCTGGGCCACAGCCAACCGCCTGCTCGTGCGCAAGGCGCTCGCCGAGTTCGCCCACGAACGCCTGCTCACCCCCGAGCCGCTGGGCGCGGGCGCGTACGTGGTCCGCTCCGACGACGGCCTGACCCACTACCGCTTCACCGCCCGGGTGTTGCGCCTGGACCACTGGCAGATCGACGCCGAGTCGATCACCCGTCACCGCGACGGCACCGAACTCCCGCTGGACATGCTGGAGTTCTGCACCGAACTGCGAGGCGCGCTCGGCCTGAGCGACGCCATCCTGCCGGTCTACCTGGAGGAGATCTCCTCCACCCTCTCCGGCACCTGCTACAAGCTCACCAAGCCCGCCCTCCCCGCCGCCGAGCTGTCCCGCGCCGGCTTCCAGGAGATCGAGACGGGCATGACCGAGGGCCACCCCTGCTTCGTCGCGAACAACGGACGGCTCGGCTTCGGTGTGCACGAGTACCTCTCGTACGCTCCCGAGACCGCGAGCCCCGTACGCCTGATCTGGCTGGCGGCGCGCAAGGACCGGGCGGCGTTCACGGCGGGCGCCGGCCTCGACCACGAGTCGTTCTTCCGCGCCGAGCTGGGCGAGGAGACCCTGGCCCGCTTCGGACGTGTCCTCACCGACCAGGGGCTCGCCCCCGAGGAGTACCTGCTCATCCCCGTCCACCCCTGGCAGTGGTGGAACAAGCTGTCGGTGACCTTCGCCGCCGAGGTGGCCCAGCAGCGCCTCGTCTGCCTCGGCGAGGGCGACGACGAGTACCTCGCGCAGCAGTCGATCCGCACCTTCTTCAACCGGACCTCCCCCGAGAAGCACTACGTGAAGACGGCCCTGTCCGTCATCAACATGGGCTTCATGCGCGGCCTCTCGGCGGCGTACATGGAGGCGACCCCGGCGATCAACGACTGGCTCGCGCAGCTCGTCGAGACCGACGAGACGCTGCGCGGGACGGGCCTGACGATCATCCGCGAGCGCGCCGCCGTCGGCTACCGCCACCTGGAGTACGAGGCCGCCACCGACCGCTACTCCCCCTACCGCAAGATGCTCGCCGCGCTGTGGCGCGAGAGCCCGGTGGCGTCCCTCGGCGAGGGCGAGCAGCTGGCCACGATGGCCTCCCTGCTGCACGTCGACCGCGACGGCGCGAGCTTCGCCGGGGCGCTCGTCGCACGCTCGGGCCTCGCCCCGACCGAGTGGCTGCGCCGCTACCTGCACGCCTACCTCACACCGCTGCTGCACAGCTTCTACGCCTACGACCTGGTCTTCATGCCGCACGGCGAGAACGTGATCCTGGTCCTGAAGGACGGCGTCGTCCAGCGCGCGATCTTCAAGGACATCGCCGAGGAGATCGCGGTGATGGACCCGGACGCGGTCCTTCCGCCGGTCGTGGAGCGCATCCGCGTGGAGGTCCCCGAGGACAAGAAGCTCCTGTCGATCTTCACGGACGTCTTCGACTGCTTCTTCCGCTTCCTGTCGGCGAACCTCGTCACCGAGGGCCTCGTCGACGAGGACACGTTCTGGGCAACCGTCGCGGAGTGCGTCACCGCCTACCAGGAGGCGACGCCGCACCTGGCGGACAAGTTCCGGCGGTACGACCTGTTCGCCCCGGAGTTCGCGCTGTCCTGCCTGAACCGCCTCCAGCTGCGCAACAACGAGCAGATGGTGGACCTCGCGGACCCCTCGGGCGCCCTCCAGCTGATCGGGACGCTGAAGAACCCGATCGCCTGACCCGGGCGGGGTCGCCGGGACGGTCCCCGGCGACCCCGCCCGCTCTCCTAGCGGGCGGGCCAGGGCACCTGCGGCGACTTGTAGTAGCCGATGCCGAGCGCGTCCCAGCGCGGGGCCTGTGCGGCGAGCCGCGTCCGGTACGTGTCCCAGTCGTGCGTGGCCGCGGGCGACCAGCCGAGTTCGGCGATCCCGGGCAGGCGCGGGAAGGCCATGTGCTCCAGGTGCGCGGAGGTCGAGAGGGTCTCCGTCCACAGCGGCGCCTCGACGCCCATGACCGCGTCGGCGGGCACGCCCGGCAGGTAGGTCGCCGGGTCCCAGTCGTAGGACCGCCGCACTTCCACGAACCCCGCCCAGTCCAGGCCGAGCGGGGTGTCCTTGGTGTACTTCATGTCGAGGTAGGAGCGGTCGGCGGGCGAGAGGACCAGCCGGGTGCCGTTCTTCGCGGCGTGCACGACCCGCTCGCGCTCGGCGGCGCCCGTCCTGTCGTAGCCCCAGTACTGCGCGACGGCCCCCTCGGCGGGTTTGGCGCCCGTGAGCTGGTGCCAGCCCAGCACCGTCTTGCCGTACTCGGCGACCACCGGCTGCACCTTGGCCATGAAGGCCGTGAAGTCCTCGTGGCTGGTGGAGTGCGCCTCGTCGCCGCCGATGTGGAGGTACTCGCCGGGCGTCATCGCGGCCAGTTCGCGGATCACGTCGTCCACGAAGTCGTACGTGACGTCCTTCTTCACGCACAGCGAGCTGAAGCCGACGGCGGTGCCCGTGTAGAGCGGCGGGGCGACGCCGTCGCAGTTCAGTTCGGCGTACGAGGCGAGGGCCGCGTTGGTGTGCCCCGGCATGTCGATCTCGGGGACGACCTCCATGTGCCGCGCGGCGGCGTACGCGACGATCTCCTTGTACTGCGCCTTCGTGTAGTGGCCGCCCGCGCCGCCGCCCACCTGCGTGGAGCCGCCGTACGTGGCCAGCCGCGGCCAGGAGTCGACGGCGATGCGCCAGCCCTGGTCGTCGCTCAGATGCAGGTGCAGCTTGTTCATCTTGTACAGCGCGGCCTGGTCGATGTAGCGCTTGACCTGGTCGACGGGGAAGAAGTGCCGGGCGACGTCGAGCATCGTGGAGCGGTAGCCGTAGCGCGGCATGTCGGTGATGGTGCCGCCCGCGATCCGCCACGGGCCGCGCTGCCCCGTCCTCTTCTCGACGGCGGCGGGCAGCTGCTGGCGCAGCGTCTGCACGCCGTGGAAGAGCCCGGCGCCCGTCCAGGAGGTGATCGTGAGGGAGCCGCGCGTGGACAGGACCCGGTAGCCCTCGGCGCCCAGGGCCTTGTTCTGCGGTGCGGCGCTGATGCGCAGCCGGATGCCGTCGCCGCCCGCCCGGCCGGTGAGCGGGAGCCGGTAGCCGGTGGAGGGGCGCAGCACCTTCGCCAGGTACTCGCCGGCGCGCCGCTCCTCGGGGGTGCCGGCGCGGATGCGGGTCCGGGCGGTGATCTCGTACCCCTCGCCGCCCGCCTCGACCCGCATCGGCGCGGGGACGATCCGGCCGAGCGGGGTGACGGGCGGCTCCGCCCGGCCCGAGGGGGCGGGGGCCGCGGCGAAGGAGGAGACGCCGGCGGCCGCCACCAGCAGCAGCGAGCCGAGCAGGCGCGAGGTCCGGTTCGTTCCGGGGTGCGTTCTCACGAGCGGGTCCCTTCGACGGGGGCGCAGCTGTGGTCCATACCGTTCGAACGGTTCCCATTGGTAACCCCGCCCCCACAAGGGGTCAAGGGGAGGGGAGGAGCTGTTCCGGGAGTCCGCGTCCGCCGGGATAGTCCACCCGAACCCCATTCCGGCGCACCTCTGCCCGATTCCGGGCAGGATTCTTGCGAAAGGGGCGAAGATCCCCCAGGATCATCGAATGCACGACGACCTGGTGGACCACCTCACCCGCAGCACCCCGCTCCAGCGGGGCGAAGCGCTGCGGGTCGTCCAGGACGTGCTCGCCTACTTCGACGAGACGACCGAGGAGTTCGTCCGTCGCCGCCACCGCGAGCTGCAGGGTCAGGGCCTGCTGAACGCGGCGATCTTCGAACAGATCTCGGCGGATCTCGCATACCGCGCGGTCGCGCCGCCGGAGCTGAGCCTCCGGCAGCTGCGCCGCATCATCTACGGCTAGGACACCCTCTATGTGCGGAATCGTCGGTTACATCGGCAAGCGTGACGTCGCCCCCCTGCTCCTCGAAGGCCTCCAGCGCCTGGAGTACCGCGGCTACGACTCGGCGGGCATCGCCGTCACCGGCCCCAAGGCCACCGGCCTGAAGACGGTCAAGGCCAAGGGGCGCGTACGCGACCTGGAGGCCAAGGTGCCCGCCCGCTTCAAGGGCACCACCGGCATCGCCCACACCCGCTGGGCCACCCACGGCGCCCCGTCCGACGAGAACGCCCACCCGCACCTCTCGCAGGACGAGAAGGTCGCCGTCGTCCACAACGGCATCATTGACAACGCCTCGGAGCTGCGCGCCAAGCTCACCGCCGACGGCGTAGAGTTCCTCTCCGAGACGGACACCGAGGTCCTGACCCACCTCATCGCCCGCTCCCAGGCGGACACCCTGGAGGAGAAGGTCCGCGAGGCCCTGCGCCACATCGAGGGCACGTACGGCATCGCCGTCCTGCACGCCGACTTCAACGACCGCATCGTCGTCGCCCGCAACGGCTCCCCGGTGGTCCTCGGCATCGGCGAGAAGGAGATGTTCGTCGCCTCGGACGTCGCCGCGCTCGTCTCGCACACCCGCCAGGTCGTCACCCTCGACGACGGCGAGATGGCCACCATCAAGGCCGACGACTACCGCACCTACACCACCGAGGGCTCCCGCACGACCGCCTCGCCGACCACCGTGGAGTGGGAGGCCGAGTCGTACGACATGGGCGGCCACGACACGTACATGCACAAGGAGATCTTCGAGCAGCCCGACGCGGTGGACCGCGTCCTGCGCGGCCGCATCGACGACCGCTTCTCCACCGTGCACCTCGGCGGCCTCAACCTCGACGCGCACGACGCCCGCAAGGTGCGCCGCGTCAAGATCCTCGGCTGCGGCACCTCGTACCACGCGGGCATGATCGGCGCCCAGATGATCGAGGAGCTGGCCCGCATCCCCGCCGACGCGGAGCCGGCGTCCGAGTTCCGCTACCGCAACCCGGTCGTGGACCCCGACACCCTCTACATCGCGGTCTCCCAGTCCGGCGAGACGTACGACGTGCTCGCCGCCGTCCAGGAGCTGAAGCGCAAGGGCGCCCGCGTCCTCGGCGTGGTCAACGTCGTCGGCTCGGCGATCGCCCGGGAGGCCGACGCGGGCGTGTACGTCCACGCGGGTCCCGAGGTCTGCGTCGTCTCCACCAAGTGCTTCACGAACACCACGGTGGCCTTCGGCCTGCTCGCCCTGCACCTGGGCCGCATCCGCGACCTGTCGGTCTCCGACGGCAAGCGGATCATCGAGGGCCTGCGCAAGCTGCCCGGCCAGATCTCGGAGATCCTCAAGCAGGAGGACGAGATCAAGAAGATCGCCAAGAGCTACGCGGACGCCCGCTCGATGCTCTTCATCGGCCGGGTCCGGGGCTACCCCGTCGCCCGTGAGGCCTCCCTCAAGCTCAAGGAGGTCTCCTACATCCACGCCGAGGCCTACCCCGCCTCCGAGCTGAAGCACGGCCCGCTCGCCCTCATCGAGCCCGCGCTCCCCACGGTCGCGATCGTCCCGAACGACGACCTCCTGGAGAAGAACCGCGCCGCCCTGGAGGAGATCAAGGCCCGCAGCGGCAAGATCCTCGCGGTCGCGCACCAGGAGCAGGAGAAGGCCGACCAGACGATCATCGTCCCGAAGAACGAGAACGAGCTGGACCCGATCCTGATGGGCATCCCGCTCCAACTCCTCGCCTACCACACGGCGTTGGCGCTCGGCCGGGACATCGACAAGCCGCGCAACCTGGCGAAGTCCGTGACCGTCGAATAGCCGGACCCGGCGGGTCGAACAGTCCGACCCGGCAGGAGAAGTGAAACGGCTCCCCGTGCGTGCCACCAGCACACACGGGGAGCCGCTCCCTCAAGAGCCGGGGCCGACCGGTTGACGATGCGTCACGGAATGACGATGACGGGCCGCTGCGCCCGGCGCGCCAACCGCCCGGCGACGGAGCCGAAGATGCGCCCGACGATGCCGTGCGTGGAGCCGACGACGATCGCGTCCGCGCTGTACTCGCGGCCGACCTCCTCCAGCTCGTGGCAGATGTCGCCGCCGCGCTCGACGAGGATCCAGGGCACCTCGGCGAGATAGTCCGCACAGGCCAGTTCGAGGCCGAGCACCTCGGTGCGGTGGTCCGGGACGTCGACGAAGACCGGCGGCTCGCACCCCGCCCACACCGTGGTGGGCAGCCGGTTGGCGACATGCACGATGATCAGGCCCGAGCCGGAGCGGTGGGCCATGCCGATGGCATAGGCGAGGGCGCGCTCACTGGAGGTCGAGCCGTCGAAGCCGACGACGACACCGTGCCGGAAGGCCGGATCGCAGGCATGACGTGGTTCTTCCGCCGCTCGGGGGGTCGCTGTCGGATCGGCGACCTGCCGCTTGCGGTCCGCGGGTTCGAAGAATTCGTGACCGGCCATGGGTGTCTCGGCGAAGGAGTCCTCTGTGGGAGGGTCTGCTGTTCGGATGCTGCGGCAGTTCAAGGACCTGGAGGTAGTCCGGGAATCATCTTCCCAACCCCATACCCCCAAGGGTACGGCGACACTCCTCTCCTGCCCAGAGCCTGCGAAGAGCCCGCACGGGCCCGCGCCGGACCGCGCACAGGGCCTCCCGGCGTTCACCGGAGCATGCATGAGCCTCGCCCGGATGGCAATGGTTGCTGCCACGTACAGGCGGTTTGCGCACCCGTCCGGAGCCCGGTGGTCGCCGCACCAGTGACCGCCCGCGCGGCCGTGCGTTGAACCCCGTACGCCACCGCCGAGGGAGCACGCCGTGCCTGGAACCTCTACCGCGCCCCCGACCGCCCCCAAGGACCGCCCCGACCCCGCCCCGCGCCCCGGGGCGCCGCGGCGCGGCCCCGGACAGGACCCGGCGGGCGACGTCGTCCGCTGGGCGGCGTTCAGCTGCGTACTGGTCCCCGTCGTCCTGGTGGGGTACGGGATCTCGCTGGCCGGAGCCGGCGGCGCGGCCCTCGGTCTGGCGGCCGTCACCGGGGTCTGCCGGGTGCTGCTGCGACAGGCCGAGCGGGGCGCCGCGCGCCAGCTCGCGGAGCAGCGCTGCGGGCACCGCGGACGGCACGGCAGAACGGGTACGGGAGGACACCGGGGAACCCGGCACAGCCCGGGCGGTGCGCCGGTCGACTGACCGATTCGCACACACGCTCCCGTAGCTTTTCAGCCAAGTTCCCCGGGTGCCGATCTCCCCGGCCGAACGGGCCCTCCAGCCTCGTCCGGCCTGGGCTGAAAGGGGCCCAGAAGGCAGGCGCACCCTACGGGGACCGGCCACGGAGCGAAGGCGCACTTCCCTGTGCGGCCCACGAGTGCAACGCTTCGTGATCGAATGCTTCACGCCAAGTTGCCATGTCGACAATCTGCCGGGTGCTGAACTGGTCACCCCGGCAGCACGGGACACAGTAGATTCGATCTTGACTGTATTACGGCGGGGGACTGGTGGAGGACCGAGGGGAAACGTGCAGGAGCGACAAGCCAGGCAAGCGCGTCAAGCACGTCGAGCACGTCAAGAACAGGGAGCCGCTACGACCGAGGGGGGTTTAGCGCCATGACTCACGACTCCATCGCAGCGCCGGAGACCACGGCTCGGAAGCTCTCCGGGCGCCGACGCCGGGAGATCGTATCGGTGCTGCTCTTCAGTGGTGGTCCCATCTTCGAGAGTTCCATACCGCTCTCCGTGTTCGGCATCGACCGGCAGGACGCGGGAGTGCCCCGATACCGGCTGCTCGTGTGCGCCGGCGAAGAGGGCCCGCTGCGGACCACCGGCGGACTGGAACTCACCGCACCACACGGCCTGGAGGCCATCGGCAGGGCGGGCACGGTCGTCGTACCGGCCTGGCGGTCGATCACCTCTCCGCCGCCGCCGGAGGCACTCGACGCGCTGCGCCGCGCGCACGAGGAGGGTGCCCGCATCGTCGGGCTCTGCACCGGCGCGTTCGTGCTCGCCGCCGCCGGACTGCTCGACGGCCGGCCCGCGACCACCCACTGGATGTACGCGCCGACGCTCGCGAAGCGCTACCCGTCCGTGCACGTGGACCCGCGCGAGCTGTTCGTCGACGACGGGGACGTCCTGACGAGCGCCGGCACCGCGGCCGGAATCGATCTCTGTCTGCACATCGTGCGCACGGACCACGGCAACGAGGCGGCGGGCGCGCTCGCCCGCAGGCTCGTGGTGCCGCCGCGCCGGGCCGGCGGCCAGGAGCGCTACCTCGACAGGTCTTTACCCGAGGAGATCGGCGCCGACCCGCTCGCCGAGGTCGTCGCCTGGGCCCTGGAGCACCTCCACGAGCAGTTCGACGTGGAGACGCTGGCCGCGCGCGCGTACATGAGCAGGCGGACCTTCGACCGCAGGTTCCGCTCGCTCACCGGGAGCGCTCCCCTGCAGTGGCTGATCACCCAGCGGGTGCTCCAGGCGCAGCGGCTCCTGGAGACCTCCGACTACTCCGTCGACGAGGTCGCGGGCCGCTGCGGCTTCCGCTCGCCGGTCGCCCTGCGGGGCCACTTCCGGCGCCAGCTGGGCTCCTCGCCCGCCGCCTACCGGGCCGCCTACCGCGCCCGCAGGCCGCAGGGCGAGCGCGTGCTGGAGTCCGTTCCGACGGCCTCGCAGGCCATGCCCGCGCTGGTGGAAGCGGGTCCGGTGCCGACCCAGACCCGGCGCACCGCGGCCGCGAGCGCGCTCGGGGCGACGGCCTCCATGCCCGCCGAGCCCGGCAAGCCGCACTCGGACGCGTACGCGTCGGGCCGCACTCCCCTGCCCGGCCAGAGGAGTGCGCCGTAGGGTAAGACGCATGAACGATCGCATGGTGTGGATCGACTGCGAGATGACCGGGCTCTCGTTGACGGATGACGCACTTATCGAGGTGGCCGCACTGGTCACCGACTCGGAACTGAACGTGCTCGGCGAAGGTGTGGACATCGTGATCCGCCCGCCGGACGCGGCGCTGGAGACCATGCCCGAGGTGGTGCGCGCGATGCACACCGCCTCGGGGCTCCTCGACGAGCTGGCCGGCGGCACCACGCTGGCGGACGCCGAGGAGCAGGTCCTGGCGTACGTACGTGAGCACGTCAAGGAGCCGCGGAAGGCTCCGCTGTGCGGAAACTCGGTCGGCACCGACCGCGGCTTCCTGCTGCGGGACATGGCGACGCTGGAGGAGTACCTCCACTACCGGATCGTCGACGTGTCCTCCATCAAGGAGCTGGCCCGGCGCTGGTACCCCCGGGCGTACTTCAACAGCCCGGACAAGAGCGGCAACCACCGGGCGCTCGCCGACATTCGCGAGTCCATCGCCGAGCTGCGCTACTACCGCGAGGCGATCTTCGTCCCGCAGCCCGGCCCGGACTCGGACACCGCGAAGACGATCGCGGCCAAGCACGTCCTGCCCTCGCGCTGACCCCGCGAGGCCCCCGTGTACGGGGTCCGGAAAAAGGCGTGCGCGAGCACCCCTTCGGACCCTGTACACTTTTTCTCGGCCGGTCGGAAGGAAACGAAGACCGGACATGGTGGGTGTAGCTCAGTTGGTAGAGCACCTGGTTGTGGTCCAGGTGGCCGCGGGTTCAAGTCCCGTCACTCACCCTGAAGGATCAAGGGCTGACCCGTGAAAACGGGTCAGCCCTTTTTCGTGCGTCCATCCGTGGGAACGCCATGGGAACAATCCGGGGCGGCACAACGGCCCCCAGGCCTCGCTCGGTCCGGCTGGGGGCCTTCGTCATGTGGCGGGGTCAGCCCTTCTCGCCCATGGCGGCACGCAGCCACTCCAGGGGAGACTGCTTGAGCAGTTCATCGGCCAACCGCTGCCCGGACTCCGTGACGATGCGTGCTCGGCTGTTGTCGATCCACCGTTGGGCTTCGGCGTACCCCTGGGACCTGTACTCCAGGCCCTGAAGCATGCACTCCAGCTTGTCGGCGTCCCGTGCGCAGATGGCCTCGGGAGATTCCTTGGCCTCGTATTCGGCGACCAGGGCGCGTACGGCGGTGCGCAGGACCTCGGGCATGCCGGCCGTCTGGTCGGCGGTCACCGCCTCGGGGTCACCGGGCGCGGCGTACTTCTTGCCCAGGTGGTTGACGTCGCCCGTGCGGATCTCCTGGGAGTCGTGCCACACCGCCAGGTGCGCGGCGCGAGCGGCGTCGGCGCCCTCCAGCGTGGCGATGACCGAGGCGATCACGGAGGTGCGCCATGCGTGTTCCGCCACGCTCTCCGGGTCCGGACTCCCGCCAGCCACCAGCCGGTTCGGCGCGCGGCCTTCAGTGTGCCCGCCTCCCACAGGAAGTGGGCCACCTCTGTGAGTTCCTGATCAGCCACGGTGTCCCCTTTCACGCCTCGGCGAGGCGGATTGCGTACCGAATGCCCTCCAGCTCCCGTCTGGCCTGCGCGGAGAGCTCCACGTCATCCAACATCACGGACCGAATGGATCGACCCGCGATACGCCCAGCTGGTGTCGGCGTGGAAGCGCACACAGCAGCCCGCGTCATGTGAGTCGACGGTGGGGCTCTGCCGGCCCTGCCCGATGCGTTCGGGCGCCGACCGCCCGGCGGTGGGTGAGGACACAGGCGGGCGGAGCTGACAGCACCCGGGGCACGTTCGCCAGGACCTGGAGTTTGAGGGCATTTTGGCCGGCCCGCAAGCTAGGGTCGCCGGATGATTCCCACCATCGCATTCGACGTGGGCGAGACCCTCATCCGTGATGACCGCTATTGGGCGTCGTGGGCCGACTGGCTCCGCGTGCCACGCCACACCGTGTCAGCTCTTGTCGGTGCCGTGGTCGCCCAGGGCAGGGACAACGCCGACGCGCTCCGCCTTCTCCAGCCCGGCCTCGACGTCGCGTCGGCGTATCGAGCACGTGAGAAAGCGGGACGAGGCGAGCACCTGGATGAAAGCGATGTGTACGAGGACGTGCGCCCCGCGCTCAACGCACTGCGCGAGCAGGGAGTCCACGTCATCGTCGCGGGCAACCAGACCGTAAGGGCAGGTGAGTTGCTGCGTACTCTGGAACTGCCCGCCGACCTGATCGCCACGTCCGGGGACTGGGGCGTCGCGAAGCCCTCATCCGCCTTCTTCGAGCGCCTGATCGCGGAGGCCGGCGTCCCGGCCGGGGAGATCCTGTACGTGGGTGACCACCCGCAGAACGATGTCTTCCCCGCGCATTCAGCCGGGCTGAGGACAGCACACCTGCGACGTGGTCCCTGGGGTCACCTGTGGGCGGACGACCCGGACGTGGCGGCGGTGGCGGACTACCAGGTCGATTCGCTCATGGACCTCGTGGCCATCGCCGCGGGCTGAGCGTCGCCGAAGGGAACCCGCCCGCACGCCCAAGTGGGCCCGTTCGCGCACCAGCGTGTCACCGCGTGGATACGGTTCGGAGTGGACGCCTCGAACCGGAGTGAACATGACCCCACTTGACGAGGGCGGCGTGGGCAGACGCATCGCCGCTGCCCGCAAGGCCAAACGCCGACGACAGGCCGACCTCGCCCGTGACGCCTTCGTATCACTCGCCATGATCAAAGCGATCGAGCGCGGTGCCCGTCGGCCGAGTGACGCCACCCTCGAAGCGATCGCCGGCGCACTCAGTGTCGATCCCACCCGGCTCCTGTCCTCCTTCACCGGAACCGAGCGCCGCGTACATGCTGCGCTGCCCGGCATCTCCGCGAGCATCGCCGCCTACGACGTGCCCGCAGGGCCACCGCGCCGCAGCCTCGCCGAGCTGAGACAAGCCGTCAACCAGTCCGTCGACTGGCGGCTCGCCGCGCAGTACGGACTCATCGCCCAACATGCGGCGGCGCTCCTGGAGGAGACACTCGCCGCCCTCCACACCGAGACGGACCGACGGGCCACGGCCCGGCTCATCGTGAGTGCCGCGCGCTCCGCAGACGCGGTTGCGTACAAGTACGGCGCCCGCGATCTGTCCGCCCGCCTCATCGACCTCATGCGGTGGGCGGCTCAACAGGTCGAAGACCCGCTCCTGGCCGCGTCGGTGTCATACGTACGCGCAGAGACCTTCTTCATTGCCCGAGCCCACGAGACGGGCACCCGCGCCCTGGAAGCGGCCATCGATGCGGCGCCTACCGTGGCCGACCAGCAGACCGCCGCCGCACGGGGCGCACTCCACATGCGGACCGCCGTCATCGCGGGTCGGGCGAACAAGGCGGACATCGCCGAGCAGCACCTGCGTCTGGCCCGCGAGCTGAGCGAACGCGTGCGCGAGGGGACGTATCTGGGCACCGCGTTCGGCCCGGAATCGGTCCGGATCCATGAGGTGTCCGTGGCCGTCAGCCTGGGCAGCGATCACATTGCCCGCGCCTTCGACATCGCCCGGCAGTGGGCCCCCTCCGCCGATCTGCCGGCGGAAAGACGCAGTGGGTTTTGGATCGAGCTGGCCCGAGCCCAGATGTGGGGACACCGATTTGACGCGGCGTTCGAGTCCCTGAAGGTGGCGCGCCTGATCGCCCCGCAACACACGCGCGAGCACCCTTGGGCCCGCGACATCGCAGCGACCCTGCTGCGCCTGAAACGCGCGGATGAGGAGTCTCTGCGTCACTTCGCGGGATGGCTCGGCGCGGTCTGAGGCAACCCCTTCCGCTGATCTGAGGGGATACACGGTGTATCCCCGACCGGCTCAACCACCGCCCATGATCTGTGCATCGACAACCACAGGTCAGGGGGACACGTGAACCGAGAGCCCAGCGAGGAGACACGTCTCGCCTTCAACGACTCGGCAAGCATCGTCGGCCTCCGCGTGCCGTCCCGGATCCAGTGGCCCGCAGCACACCCCGGAGGCCAACAGGTGATCACTTCAAGGCCTCTCCCAGCGGTCGAGGACTGGCTCGCTCACACTCAGCCCAGCGCGCGACAGGCCCGGCATGAGTGGATGGACAGAGGCATCGCGCTGCTCCCGCTCGGCCGGCGCTTCGAGGCGGTCCGCCTCCCCGAGCGCCTCGTGCTCGCGGCACTGTGCACGACCGACCCGCAGCAGATCGCCGTCCTGCTCGGCCGTGCCCTCAACGGCCCCGTCATCCACGACAACCGAGCCATGGGCGGCACGTACTACGCCCTCACACGGCCCCGCGCCGGGCGCGCGTGGACACACGAGGCCATCGCCCCGTGCCTGGGGACGGGCACCTACCTCGGCGTACCACGGCTCGACCGCAGGGAGCCGCCCGGCACGCACTGGACGGTCCCGCCGAGGTTCGCGGGCGATCTGTGCGAACCCTGCACGGTAGCGGCACTCATCACCTACGCCGTGAGGGTCAGCCGGGAAGCAGAGCAATGACCTCCCAGCCCAGACCCCCGGAGCCGAGCCCGGTGGAGATCCGCCATGCGATCGTCCGGCACACCTACGACTGCCCCACGTGCAAGTCCATGGGCCGCATCTGCGCGAAGGGCCGCCGCCTGCGCCGAACCCTGGAAACCGCGCGTGAACAGACCTCCGTACCCCAAGGAAAACGGGGCCCAGAATGAGCGAGGGCACCCGGTATTACTGGCGTTGCGACGCCGGGTCGGCCGCCATGAGAGGAACGACCACCATGCGCCCCGCCGCGTTCCAGGACTTCGCCGCCGCCCTGTTGAAGGGCGCCCCCAACGTCCAGCGCGTACGGCCGCTCCCCGAGGCCGGAGACACCACGCACCCGTATGGTCTGGCCGTCACCGTCGACGGACGTGAGACCCGGTGGCAGGTGATCGGCCGGCTCGCCGAGGACTCCAAGCACGACACCCCTACAGCAGCCATCCACGGCGCGCCGGCGCCTTTCGCGGCGGCCCCGGTCACGGGAGCCCCGGACGCGTGGCTCGCCGCCGTCATCGGCGGGGCCGAGTCGTCCGGGATCGCATCCCTGGAGGTCTGGTCGGCCCGCGAAGGCCGTGGCGGTGAGCAGCAGGGCCTGACGGTCGTCTGGCACAACGGCGAGAAGACATTCGTCCGCAGGGTCTGACCTCAGGCCACCGGTCGAGCCGCCGAGTGGCGAAGCGCACCACGCCCGCCGTCCGCTCCCGCCCCCGGTCCGCGAGGCAGGCCCGCCCCTCAGGACGACGCCCGCTCCACCAGTTCCGTCGGCAGGACCAGCTGGCGGCGCTCCAGGCGGCGGGCCGCGGCGGGGCGGGTGTCCGCGATCTCCGCGAGCAGCAGGTCGATCATCGCCCGGCCCATCTCCTCTATCGGCTGGCGCACGCTCGTCAGCGGGGGATCCATGTGCCGCGCGATCGCCGAGTCGTCGAAACCGACCAGCGCCACGTCGTCCGGTATGCGGCGCCCCGCCTCCCGCAGCGCCTGCCGGGCGCCCGCCGCCATCACGTCGGAGCCCGCGAACACCGCGTCCACCCCGGGGCAGGCCGCCAGCAGCTCCCGCATCGCCCGGTGCCCGCCCTCCTCCGTGAAGTCGCCCTGCGCGATCAGCCGCTCCTCGACCGGCCGGCCCGCGTCCCGCAGCGCGGCGCGGTAGCCGTCCAGGCGGCGCTGGGCCCCGTACACGTCGAGGCGGCCCGTGATGGTGGCTATGGCCGTGCGGCCGCGCGCCAGGAGGTGGTCGACGGCCGAGCAGGCCCCGGCGAAGTTGTCGGAGTCGACCGAGGGCAGCGCCTCGTCGGCGGAGCGGCGGCCGCTGATCACCGCGGGGATCTCCAGCTGCGTCAGCAGGTCGGGCAGCGGGTCGTCGGCGTGCACCGAGACCAGCAGGACGCCGTCGACGCGGTGGGCCGCGAGGTACTGGGCCAGGCGCTGGCGCCGCTGGTCGCTGCCCGCGAAGATCAGCAGCAGTTGCAGCTCGGTCTCGCTCAGCTCGGCGCCCACGCCGCGCAGCACGTCGGAGAAGTACGGCTCGGCGAAGAAGCGCGTCTCGGGCTCGGGCACGACGAGGGCGATCGCGTCCGTGCGGTTGGCGGCCAGGGCGCGGGCCGCCGTGTTGGGGACGTAGCCCAGTTCCGCCACGGCGGCCTCGACGGCGGAGCGGGTCGCCGCGCTCACCCGCGGCGAGCCGTTGATCACGCGGGAGACCGTGCCCCGCCCCACGCCCGCGCGTGCGGCGACCTCCTCCAGGGTGGGTCGTCCGCCGCCGCGGCCGCGTGCCCCGTGAGCTGCCATTGTCCGCCTCCCGTCACACTGCCCCGGCGAGGAATGTAACAGCCGGATCTTCGGCGGGCCGATGGGTCGAGGAGCGGGTGGCCCGTAACAGCCCGATAACCGAAGCCGTAACTCCCTGTCCGGTCCCTTGACACCCCCGCCGTCAGCAACCAGTCTTCAAGCAATCACCTGTGGGAGCGCTCCCACGCTACCTGAACCGTACACATCCCGCACGTTCCCCGCCCGAGCCGCAGAGTGAACCAACGGGCCCAGCAGTGCAGTTGGCCGGGGGGTCGGCACGTCAGGCAACAGGAGGACGTCATGCACACGAGTTCCCGCCGCACCCGCCGGTTGGTGACCTACGCGGCCGTGACCGCGTTGGCCACGAGCCTGCTGGCCGCTTGTTCGAGCGACGACGACAGCGACTCGGGGGGCGACGGCAAGATCACGCTCAATGTGGGCACCTTCGGTGTGCTGGGGCTGAAGCAGGCAGGCCTTTACGACGAGTACGAGAAGGCCCACCCGAACATCAGGATCAAAGAGAACGTCATCGAGCGCAACGACGCCTA
Source organism: Streptomyces sp. NPDC031466 (assembly GCF_055581265.1). Lineage (NCBI taxonomy): Bacteria > Bacillati > Actinomycetota > Actinomycetes > Kitasatosporales > Streptomycetaceae > Streptomyces > Streptomyces sp. NPDC031466. Next base: position 209,470 of record NZ_JBVIJT010000007.1, on the reverse strand, counting down.
TTACCCGAAGCTGCTCACCCAGCTGCAGTCCGGCGCCGGGGTCAACGACGTGGCGGCCATCGAGGTCAGCAACATCACGGAGATCGTGCAGACCCAGGGCGCCAAGTTCGAGGACCTGGGCAAGGCCGAGGGCGTGGACAAGTCGGCCTACCTCGACTGGAAGTGGAAGCAGGCGACCACGGAGGACGGCAAGACGGTCGGCCTCGGCCTCGACATCGGCCCGACCGCCCTGTGCTACCGCAAGGACCTCTTCGAGAAGGCCGGGCTGCCCACCGACCGCGAGGAGCTGGCCGAGGCATGGGCGGGCGACTGGGACAAGTACGTCGCGCTCGGCGAGAAGTACATGAAGAAGGCGCCCAAGGACACCAAGTTCGTCGACTCCGCCTCCAGCGTGTACAACGCCGTCTTCGCCGGTGCCACCGAGCGGTACTACGACAAGAGCGGCAAGGAGATCTACGACGAGAGCCAGGGCCGCAAGGACGCCTGGGACACGGCGATGAAGGTCGCGCGGGGCGACATGTCCGCCAAGCTCAAGCAGTTCGACCCGACCTGGGACCAGGGCTTCGCCAACGGCAAGTTCGCCACCGTGGCCTGCCCCGCCTGGATGGCCGGCTACATCCAGGAGAAGACGGGCCCGGACGGCAAGGGCAAGTGGGACATGGCCAAGGCGCCCACGGACGGCAACTGGGGCGGCGCGTTCCTCGGCGTGCCGAGCGCCGGCAAGCACAAGAAGGAGGCCACCGAGCTGGCCGTCTGGCTCTCGAAGCCCGAGCAGCTCGCGAAGATCTTCGCCAAGCAGGCCAGCTTCCCCTCCACCCCGGCGGTCTACGGCAAGCTGAAGCCCTCGGCGGCGACCAAGGCCTACTTCAGCGACGCGCCCATCACGCGGATCTACGCCGACATCGCGAAGAACATCCCCACGGCCGTCTACGGCCTCAAGGACGCCCAGATCGGCCAGTCCATCACCGACATCGGGGTGCTCCAGGTGGAGCAGCAGGGCAAGTCTCCCGAGGAGGGCTGGGAGGCGGCCCAGAAGGAGATCAAGGATGTTCTGGGACAGTGACGGACATGTCCGAGACCGCTGAGTACGCCGAGACCGCGTCCCCCGGCAAGGGGGACGCGGCCCCGGCCGCGTCGGAGGGCCGCGCCCCCTCCCCCGTGGCGCCCGCCTGGCGGCGCCGCCTGTACCGCTGGGACACCAAGGCGTCGCCGTACGTCTTCGTCGCGCCGTTCTTCCTCTTCTTCGGCGCCTTCGGCCTCTTCCCGCTGCTCTACACCGGCTGGGCGTCGCTCCACCGGCTGGAGCTGACCAACCTCGACGACAGCACCTGGCTCGGCCTGGAGAACTACACCAACCTGCTCGGGAGCGACTACTTCTGGAACGCCCTCGGCAACACGTTCAGCATCGGGGTCATCTCCACCGTCCCCCAGCTCGCCATCGCGCTCGGCATCGCCCATCTGCTCAACTACAAACTGCGCGGGTCCACGCTGTGGCGGGTCGCGATGCTCGCCCCGTACGCCACCTCGGTGGCCAGTGCCTCGCTGGTGTTCACGCTGCTGTTCGCGTGGGACGGCGGCATGGTCAACTGGCTGATCGGGTCGGTCGGCTTCGACCCGGTCAACTGGCGTGAGTCCTCCTGGGGTTCGCAGTTCGCGGTGTCATCGATCGTCATCTGGCGGTGGACCGGCTACAACGCGCTGATCTATCTGGCCGCCATGCAGGCCGTGCCGCACGACCTGTACGAGTCGGCCTCGCTGGACGGCGCCTCGCGCTGGCAGCAGTTCCGGCACGTGACCATCCCGATGCTGCGGCCGACGATCCTGTTCACGGTGGTCGTCTCCACCATCGGGGCGACCCAGCTCTTCGGCGAGCCGCTGCTGTTCGGCGGCACGGCCGGGTCCAAGGGCGGCGCCGACCACCAGTTCCAGACGCTCGGCCTGTACCTGTACGACCAGGGGTGGATCAACGGTCACCTGGGCCGGGCCTCGGCCGTCGCCTGGCTGATGCTGCTGCTCCTGCTGCTGATCGCCGCGGTCAACCTGCTGATCGCCCGACGCCTGAGGAGGGACCGATGAAGTCCCCCACCCCGGTCCGGACGTCCCCGGCCCCGGTCCCGACGTCCGGCCCCACCGGCCGGTCGCGGACCCTGGGCCAGAAGGCCGGCCGCACGATGCACGCGGGACCGCTCACCTATGCCGTACTCGCCCTGTTCACGGCGATCTCGCTGGCGCCGCTGATCTGGACGGCGATCGCGGCCTCGCGCACGAGCGGGCGGCTGGCCCAGACGCCGCCGCCGCTGTGGTTCGGCGGGAACCTCTTCAAGAACCTCGAACGGGCCTGGACCGAGGCGAGCCTCGGCGACGCGATGCTCAACACCACCATCGTCGCGGGCAGCATCACCATCGGCACCGTCCTGTTCTCCACCATCGCCGGATTCGCCTTCGCCAAGCTGAGGTTCAGGTTCAGCGGGGCGCTGCTGATGCTGACCATCGGCACGATGATGGTGCCGCCGCAGCTGAGCGTCGTACCGCTGTACCTGTGGATCGCCGACCTGCAGTGGACCAATCAGCTCCAGGCGGTGATCCTGCCGACGTTCGTGAGCGCCTTCGGGGTGTTCTTCATGCGGCAGTACCTGCTCCAGGCGCTGCCGAGCGAGCTGATCGAGGCGGCGCGGATGGACGGGGCGAGCAGTCTGCGCATCATCTGGCACGTGGTGTTCCCGGCGGCGCGGCCCGCGATGGCCGTCCTCGGCCTGCTGACGTTCGTCATGGCCTGGAACGACTTCCTGTGGCCGATCATCGCCCTCAACCAGTCGAACCCCACCGTGCAGGTGGCGCTCAACTCGCTGGGCACGGGATACATCCCGGACCGAGCGGTGATCATGGCGGGCGCACTGCTCGGCACGTTGCCGCTGCTGCTCGCGTTCGTGCTGTTCGGCAAGCAGATCGTGAGCGGCATCATGCAGGGAGCGGTCAAGGGCTGAGCCTCCGGGGGCCGAGCGCCCCCGGACCTCCCCGCACCCCCCGTTCTCCCGTTTCCCCTCTCCTCTTCCGTACCCTTCCCCCTTCCATGGGAGCGCTTCCATGCCTGAATCCCTGACCTTTCCGGCCGGTTTCCTCTGGGGCGCCGCCACCTCCGCGTACCAGATCGAAGGTGCCGTACGCGAGGACGGCCGCACCCCCTCCATCTGGGACACGTTCAGTCACACGCCGGGCCGCACGGTCGGCGGCGACACCGGTGATGTCGCCGTCGAGCACTACCACCGCTACCGCGACGACGTGGCGCTCATGGCGGACCTCGGCCTGAACGCCTACCGGTTCTCCGTCTCCTGGTCGCGGGTGCAGCCCACGGGGCGCGGTCCCGCCGTCCAGCGCGGCCTGGACTTCTACCGACGGCTGGTCGACGAGCTGCTCGCACAGGGCATCGAGCCCGCCCTGACCCTCTACCACTGGGACCTGCCACAGGAGTTGGAGGACGCGGGCGGCTGGCCGGCGCGCGAGACCGCGTACCGGTTCGCCGAGTACGCGGGGTTCGTCGCCGAGGCGCTGGGCGACCGCGTCCACTCCTGGATCACGCTCAACGAGCCGTGGTGCAGCGCCTTCCTGGGTTACGGCTCCGGCGTGCACGCCCCCGGCCGCACCGATCCGGCGGCCGCCCTGCAGGCCGCGCACCACCTCAACCTCGCGCACGGCCTCGGCACCCAGGCGCTGCGCGCCGCGCTGCCGGCCCGCGCCCGCGTCGCGGTGAGCCTCAACTCCGCGGTGGTGCGCCCGCTCTCGTCCTCCCCCCGGGACATGGACGCCCGGCGGCGCATCGACAACCTCGCCAACGGGATCTTCCACGGGCCGATGCTGCACGGCGCCTACCCGGCGGACCTGCTGACGGACACCGCCGCCATCACCGACTGGTCGTTCGTCCACGAGGGCGACCCGGCCGCCATCCACCAGCCACTGGACGCGCTCGGCCTCAACTACTACACGCCCACGCTGGTCTCGGCCGCCCCGCGGGGCACCGAGGCGGCGCGCGCGGACGGGCACGGCGCCAGCGAGCACTCCCCCTGGCCCGGCTCCGAGGACGTCGCCTTCCACCAGACGCCGGGCGAGCGCACGGAGATGGGCTGGACCATCGACCCGACGGGGCTGCACGAGCTGATCATGCGGTACTCCCGACAGGCCCCGGGGCTGGCGCTGTACGTCACGGAGAACGGCGCGGCCTGCGACGACAAGCCCGACGCGGAGGGCCGCGTCCACGACCCGCAGCGCATCGCCTACCTCCAGGGCCATCTGGCCGCCGTCCGCCGCGCCCTCGCCGAGGGTGCCGACGTCCGCGGCTACTACCTCTGGTCGCTCCTGGACAACTTCGAATGGGCGTACGGCTACAGCAAGCGCTTCGGCGCGGTGTACGTGGACTACGAGACGCAGGCCCGCCTCCCGAAGTCCAGTGCGCACTGGTACGCGGCCGTCGCCAGGACGGGGGAGCTGGTCGTCGACTGACCCCGCGGGCGGCGGGGGCCGGGGGCGCGCGAGGTCAGCGGAACACCGAGGGCGGTGGCGGCGGCGAGGCGACCGCCCGGGCGTCCGTGACGGCACTCGCGCCACCGCTGAAGTCCCGCAGTCCGCGCCCGTGTTCGACGCGGGCGGGGTGGGGGTCGCTCGCGCTGCGCCGGGTCAGCTCGGCGACGGGCAGGGCGTGGTCGCCGGCGAGCAGGACGGCGTTGCCGAAGCGCTTGCCGCGCAGTACGGCGGGGTCGGCGACGAGCGCCAGTTCGGGGAAGAGGACGGCGGCGGTGGCGAGCTGGCCACGCAGATGTGCGAGCGGCGGCCCGTCGGCGAGGTTGGCGGCGTAGTACCCGCCGGGCGCCAGGACCCTGGCCACGTCGGTCAGGAATTCCGTGCTGGTGAGGTGGGCGGGCGTGCGGGCCCCGCTGAAGACATCGGCGATGACGAGGTCCGCCCAGCCGTCGGCGATCTTCGCGAGGCCCTCGCGGGCGTCGGCGGCGCGCACCCGGACGCGGGCCTGCGGGTCCAGTGGCAGCGCGCGGCGGACGAGTTGGATGAGCGCGGTGTCGCGCTCCACTATCTGCTGGGTGGAGCGGGGGCGGGTCGCCGCTATGTAGCGGGCGAGGGTGAAGGCGCCGCCGCCGAGGTGCACGGCTCGTATCGGCTTCCCGGCGGGCGCGACGAGGTCGGCGATGTGCCCGAGCCTGCGCTGGTACTCGAATTCGAGGTACGTGGGGTCGTCCAGGTCCACATGGGACTGCGGGGCGCCGTCCAGGAGCAGCGTCCAGGCGCGCGGCCGATCCCGGTCCGGCAGCAGCTCGGCGAGCCCGCCGTCCACCTTCTCGACGACGGCCTCGGACGCCGCTTCCCGGGATCGCCTGTTCCTTGCCATCGGACCATTATCGGCGTCCGGGGCGGGGGCGGCCCGCCGGCGGTGCCCGGAGCGGTCAGCGGCAGTTGTCGGCGGCCTCGATGGTGCGGGCCGCCTGGCCGAGCGCGGCCCGCAGCACGGCGGGGTCCGTGACGGGGTCGGTCTCGTGGCCGGGCGGCAGCAGCCAGCCGGTGCCCTCGACCGGCGGCTCGGGGACGCGGGGGCCCGGGGCCGGCTCCGCGGACAGCCGCAGGCCGCGCCCGGAGGTCTGCGTACAGGCGCTGCCCGGCAGGTCCCAGCCGTCGGCGGTGCCCGGCGGCACGAGGAAGCCGAGGGTGTCGCAGCTCCCGTCGTGCAGGACGGGACCGATGGTGTCGCCCGCGCCGCGGCGCAGGATGTCGACCGCCTCGAAACCCTGCCGCGCCGGGACGGTGACCAGATCGCAGGACGCGTCGTCGCAAGGTGCCGCGCCGCCGGGTGGAGCGCTGCCGTTCGGACCGGAGTCGCTGTTCTGCATGCCGAGCTCCAACAAGGGGACCCTCCTCGCGAGTGCGGGAGCTGTTTCCGGGCTCCCGCTCCGCACGGTTCAACGCGAACCGGCGTCAACAGGCACTGCGGCACGCCGCCGCAAAGGATGGCAGTTCATGGCAGATCGTGGGCGAGATATCCGGTTTGTGGGCAAACCCCGTGTGTCGGACCCGTCACAGCGGGTACGTTCGTGCTCCGCCGGAACAGGGGCCGCCCCGCGAGATCCCGTGCGCGGGCGCGGCGTCCAGTGCGCCAGCGTGTGCGCGGTCCGGCACGCTCCGCACGAGAGGGTCCGGCCATGGCGTCCTCACCGATGGCATCGTCAACTCAGTCCCCGCGACCGAACCTCGCCTTCCGGCAGTTGCGCGGACAGCGCTCGCCGGGCGAGTTCGCCGCCGCCGTCCGCCGGGCCGCCCGCGAGATCGGCGAGCGGGTCAGCTGCGACGCGCGCTACGTCGGGCGCGTGGAGGCCGGGGAGATCCGCTGCCCCAACTACGCCTACGAGCGGGTGTTCCTGCACATGTTCCCGGGCCGGACGCTGACCGACCTGGGGTTCGCACCGCGCGCACAGGTGCGGGGCAGGGCGGCCCGCCCGGACTCCGAGGCACCGCCCGCCCCCGCCGTGGTCCACCCCCGCGGACCCCGGCGGGCCGGCACCACGGACCACCCGCACACCACGATCCCGTCGTACGAGTCCCATCCGTCCGGGTCCGACCCCCGCGCCTGCGATCCGTACGCGATCCAGACTCCCGAGGAGAGCGACGTGCAACGTCGCGCATTCATGACCCGCTCCACCGCCACCGTGGTCACCGCGTCCCTGGCGCCCATCGGGCTCGCTCCGGCCGCCCGCGCCGAGGCGCCGGCCCGGCACGGCCGCAGGGCGGGCGAGGCCGAGGCCTGCGCGGTCGAGGAGGCCGTGCGCAGGATCAGGCTGCTCGACGACCGGCACGGCGCCGACGGCCTCTACCGGCGCGCGGCCGCTCCCCTGCGCACCGCCTACGCCCTGCTCGACGCGGGCACCACCCGGCAGTCCGTCTCGGACCGGCTGTACGCGGGCGCCGGGGAGCTCGCCATCTCGGTCGGCTGGCTCGCGCACGACTCGGGCCGCTTCGACGACGCCCGCTCGTACTACGCCGAGGCCCTCGCGACGGCCCGGGTCGCCGACGACCCGGACCTTGAGGCGCACGCCTTCTGCAACACCGCCTTCCTCGCGCGCGACGCCGGGCGCCCCCGGGAAGCCGTGCGGGCGGCGCAGGCGGCCGGCCGGGCGGCCCGGCACCGCGGCTCCCACCGGCTGCTCTCCCTCATCGCGCTGCGCGAGGCCGGGGGCTGGGCGGGGCTCGGCGACCGCGCGGGCTGCGAGCAGTCCCTGATCCGGGCGCACGCCCTCTTCGAGCGCGGCGCATCGGACGCCGACCCGGAGTGGATGAGCTTCTACGGCCGGGCCGAACTGGAGGGCCTGGAGGCGCAGTGCTGGTCCGCCCTCGGCGACTGGGCGCGGGCGGCCCGGCACGCGCGGCACGCGGCGGCCACCGCCGCCGCGCAGACCCCGCAGTTCACCCGGAACATCGCGCTCTACACCGCCGAGCTGGCCGACGACCTGGCCCGCGCCGGACGCCCCGACGAGGCGGCGACGGCGGGCCTGCGCGTGCTCGACCTCCTGGACGAGGTGCAGTCCTCCCGCATCCAGTCGATGCTCGCCACGACGGCCCGGGTGCTGCTGCCGCACCGCGGGGCCCACGGGGTGGGCGGCTTCCTGGAGCGGCACGCCGCGCTGCCGCGGGCCGTGTAGACGTACGTACGGGCGAGGGGGCCGGCCGGTCAGGCCAGGTGGCCCGTCTCGTTCCACGACTCGATGGCGGGCTCTCCGTAGGCCCAGCCGAGGACCGAGAGGGACGTCGGGTTGAGGCGGATGCGGGACGCGAAGGCGATGTCCAGGCCCAGCCAGCGGGCGCCGATGACCCGCAGGATGTGGCCGTGCGCGAAGATCAGCACATCGCGCTCGGCGCCGCGCGCCCAGGCCACGACCTCGTCCGCGCGGGCTGAGACCTCCGCGAGCGTCTCACCGCCCGGTACGCCGTCCCGCCAGATGAGCCAGCCCGGGCGGGCCGCCCGGATGTCGGCCGGGGTCAGACCGTCGTAGTCGCCGTAGTCGAACTCCATGAGCGCGTCCCACGGACGGGCGCGCTCCCCGAAGCCGGCGATCTCACAGGTCTCCCTCGCACGGGAGAGCGGGCTGGTGCGCACCTCGACGTCCGGCAGACCGTCGTAGGGCGGGCGGTGCAGCCGTTCCCCCAGGAGCTTCGCGCCGCGGCGGCCCTCGTCCAGGAGCGGGATGTCCGTCCTGCCGGTGTGCTTCCCGGACAGTGACCATGCGGTCTGTCCATGCCGGGCCAGCAGGATGCGGGGTGCCATGCGGGGACCTCTCCACGTGCTTTTCGCTGCTCGTTCACTGCTTTTCACGGACAGCTCGTGCCCGCCCCTCCATCATCACCCACCCCGGATCGGACGCTCACCCGGCATCGCAACCCCTCGGCCGATCTCTGCGTCCCCTACCACCGGGGGCACCACGGCGGTGTGCGCGCAAGCCGTAAAGTGACCCGGCGGCCTACACCGCGGAAACACAGATGATGGGGGAACGACCGGATGCCGAAGACCTACGCACCGGGCACCGGCCGCATACCCGAGCACCGGCTCCGCTGGTGGACGGAGCTGCCGTTGCTCGTGCTCGTGTACGCCGCGTACTCGGCGGGACGGCTGCTCGCCCGGGGCGATGTCGCCGGCGCCGTCGACCACGGCGTCGGCATCCTCAAGGCGGAGCAGTTCCTGCGGCTCGACGCGGAGAGCCCCCTGAACCGGCTGTTCACCGCCCACGCCTGGATCGGCGTGCCCGCGGACTTCTGGTACGCCTCGCTGCACTACCTGGTGACGCCCGCCGTCCTGATCTGGCTCTTCCGCAGCCACGCCGTGCGCTACCGCGCGGCACGCGCGTGGCTGATGCTCTCCACCATGATCGGCCTGATCGGCTTCACGCTCCTGCCGACCTGCCCGCCGCGGCTGCTCAGCGCGGGACACGGCTTCGTCGACACCATGGCGCAGTACAGCGACTACGGCTGGTGGGGCGCCCAGGCGAGCGCGCCGCGCGGGCTCGGCGGCATGACCAACCAGTACGCGGCGATGCCCAGCCTGCACGTGGGGTGGGCGCTGTGGTGCGGCGTGATGCTGTGGCGGCACGGGCGCTCCCCGCTGACGCGGGTCGCCGCGGTCGCCTACCCGCTCGTCACCACCCTCGTCGTGATGGGCACCGCCAACCACTACTTCTTCGACGCGCTCGCGGGCGCCGGCGTGATGGGCGTCGGGCTGCTGCTCGTACGCCCCTTCCAGCGGCTCACGGACCCCGTGACGGCCCGGCTGCGGGAGCGTTTCACGCGGGGCCCGGGCGCCCCGTCCGCCACAGAGTCCTCGATTGTCGGTGGCGAGTGCCAGACTTCGACGCGTGAGCGACTTCCCCGACAGCGCACGCACAGTGCCCGCCCAGGCGTCGAGCCGAGCGTCCAGCCCGCCGAAGCGGGGGACGGCGCTGCGGCAGCGGCTCGCTGAGCTGCGCGGCACCGACGTCCCCGCACAGCCGCTGGACGCCCGGGCGCTGGCCGCCCTCGCCGCCAACCCCGGTTGCAGACGGCGTGCGCTGCTCGACGGCGCGGGCGTCGACAAGACGGCGCTCGCCCACTCCCTCGGCTCGCCGTCCGGCTTCGGGCAGTCGCAGTTCGCGTTCATGCGGGGCAACGCGTTCGAGGCGCGGGTCAAGGCCGACGGCGGCGCGGAACTGCTGCGGCTGACCCACGGGCGGCTGGGCGGCGGGCCCGAGCCCGTCCCCGGTGAGGCCGCGGTGCCCGACCTGGCGGCGGCCGGCCCCGAGGGCCGCGCCGCCCGCACCGCGCTGGCGCTGCGCGAGGCCACGGCCTGCGGCGGCTGGACGCTCCTCGACCACCCCATGCTGGCGCTGGAGGTCGCGGGGACGCTCGCCTTCCTGGAGCCGGACGCGGTGGTCGTCCATCCGGACGGCGGCTGGACGGTCGTGGAGATCAAGTCCTTCCCGATGATCGACGGTTCGGCGGACGCCGCCAAGGTGGGTGCGGCCGCGCGGCAGGCCGCGGTGTACGCGCTGGCGCTGGAGCGGGTGGCCGGGCGCCTGGACCCCGTCCCGCCGGTCCGGCACCACGTCGTGCTGGTCTGCCCCAAGGACTTCTCGAACCTCCCGACGGCCTCGGCGATCGACGTCCGCAAGCAGCTGTCGGTGACCCGGCGGCAGCTGGCCCGCCTCACCCGCGTCGAGGACATCGCGGCGGAGTTGCCCGAGGGCACGACCTTCGACGTACACCGCCCCGCCGCCGAGCTGACGGCCGCCGTCGAGGCGGTCCCCGCGACCTACGCCCCCGAGTGCCTGTCCGCCTGCGAACTGGCCTTCCACTGCCGCACCCGGGCCCGCGCCCAGGGCGAGGTGACGACCCTGGGCCGCGCCGTCCGGGGCGAACTGGGCGGCCTGACGACCATCGCCGAGGTCCTCGCGGCGGCGAGGGGCACGTCGGGCGACGCGGACGACCCCGCGGTGGCGACGTTGCGCCGGGCGGCGGAGCTGCGGGCGGCCGGCGTGGGCGCCTCGGGGGATTCGTGAGGGTGACCGGTGTTCCCCACCCGCCTGCCCGTGCCTGCCCCCGGGCAGGGGGTCCTTCGGTACGCGGTGGACGCGGGGCAAACGGGTGGGTGGGTGGGAAGCATCCGCCGCGGAGCGGCGGGACAGGGCAGCCCAGGCCACAGACCCCGCGCCGGGCAATCACACAGTCCCCCTGGCCGCTCGACGCGGGGCAAGGGCGCATCCGCCGCGAAGCGGCGGACAGGGCACCGCGAGCCGTACCGGAAGAAGGAGCGTCCGTGTCACTGATCGACAGTCTCGCCCGGCTGGAGGCCGCCGAGACCGGCCGCGCCCGGCCGAGGGCGACGGCCCGGCACCGGCACATCTCCGAGCGCCCGCTGGTCCTCGTGCCGCTCACCACCGCCGGTGAGGCAGGCGCCCCCCTCGGCGCCCTCGTGGGGACGGAGCGCACCTCGCCCCGCCTCCTCGTCGTGCCCCAGCCCCGCGACCGCGACCTCCGCTTCGCGTTCCTCGCGCAGCTCGCCGAGATCGTCCTGCCGTACATCGAGGCGTACGGAGACGACGTCGAGGCGGCCGAGCGCAGCGAGACCGACCCGGAGACCGGCAAGCGCGTCAAGGTCGAGGTCGAACTGTGCGCGGACGCACCGCAGTTGATCGTCCCCAGCCGCGCCGGCATCGAGTTCGTACGGCTCCTCGGCCGCTCCATGCGGTTTCGCCGTACCGCCGAGCAGGACCCCGACACGCCCTACCCCGCCCCGCCCCGCGTCCCCCTCCTCGGCCGGTGGCTGACGCACTTCGGGGAGCGCGCCCGCGTCCCCGGCTCGTCCCTGCTCGTCGCCATGACGGAGCTGCTCTCCCGGCACTGGGCCACCGGCCAGTCCAGCCTGGAGGACCAGCACCTGGGCGCCCTGCTCGCCTGGATCGAGGCCCCGGAGGGCACCTCGGGCGCCGAGGCCGCGCTCCGTGCCGAGCTGGCGCGCGACAAGGACGGACAGTTGCTGTGCCCGCCCGCGGGCCCCGCCACGGACCCGGCGTTCGACAACGACCTGCTCGCCCCGGCCATCGAGCGCCACGACCGCGCGCGCACCGCCCTGGCCGCCGCCGAGGACGGCGTCGAGGCGGACCGGCGGCTGGCCGCGCTGACGGCCGCCGAGCGGGAGATCCGCGCCCTGATCGAGAGCCGGACCCGCCCCACCTGGGACGCGGTCTGGCGCGGCCTGGACACCCTGTGCACCCTGCCCGCGGCCGCGCACGACGCCGACCGGTGGACCCGCGACCGCTGGTCGTTCACCGCCCACCGCGACCGGGTGGCGGCGGGCGAGCCCCCGCAGCCCCGGGTCGACGACGCGATCACCGCGGCGAACAAACTGGCCACGCGCGAGCGCGAGCAGGCCCGCCTGGACGCCCAGGAGGCCCTCGACGACCCCCTGGTGATGGCGGGCCGGCGCCTCGCGGGCGAGGCCTTCGCCGGTGAGGTGACGGAGGTCGTGATGGCGTACAGCGAGGCCAAGAGCCCCCGGCCGCGCCCCCTGGTCACCGTCCGTACGGACGACCGCCCGCACCTCGGCGAGCGCGCGAAGGTGTACCGCTCCCTCCAGGGCAGGCCGCAGACGGCCGAGTTCGTGGCGTACGAGGGCGCGGGCGTCGTCGTGCTGCGCCTGACCGACAAGATGGGCCGGGGCAAGGAGCCGGAGCCCGGGTCGGTCCCGGAGAAGGGCGACCGGGTCTGCTGGACGCTCTTCGAGCACGAGCAGCGCGGCGGCCCGAAGCTGCCGGACCCGGAGGCCACCCCCTGGACCCATGGCGGTCCGCCCTCCGACACCCCGGAGAGCCCTGATCCCGTGACCGTGGAGGACATCCTGTGATGCAGCTCGCCCCGCCCGCGGGCGGCACCTTCGACCCCGGCGCGGAGGCCGCGCGCGCCACGGACGCGATCCTGCACGACACGCTGCACGGCGCCCACCGCGGTGTCGTCGTCGACTCCCCGCCCGGCGCCGGCAAGTCGACGCTGGTGGTCCGCGCGGCCCGGGAACTGGCCGCGGCCGGCCGCAGGCTGATGGTGATCGCGCAGACGAACGCGCAGGTGGACGATCTCGTCCTCCGCCTCGCCGAGAAGGACCCGGAACTCCCGGTGGGCCGGCTGCACAGCAGCGACCCCGATCCGTACGACAAGGCGCTCGACGACCTGCCGAACGTGCGCAAGTCGACCAAGGCGGGGGACCTCGCCGGCCTGGACGTCGTCATCTCGACGGCCGCGAAGTGGGCGCACGTCGACGTCGACAAGTTGGACGCGCCGTGGGGACACGCCATCGTCGACGAGGCGTACCAGATGCGCTCGGACGCGCTGCTCGCCGTCGCGGGGCTCTTCGAACGGGCGCTGTTCGTGGGCGACCCGGGCCAGCTCGATCCGTTCTCCATCGTCGGCGCCGAGCAGTGGGCGGGCCTGTCCTACGACCCCTCGGCGTCCGCCGTCATGACGCTGCTCGCCCACAACCCCGAGCTGCCGCAGCACCGGCTGCCGGTGTCCTGGCGGCTGCCGGCGTCGGCGGCGCCGCTGGTCTCCGGCGCCTTCTACCCGTACACGCCCTTCCGCAGCGGGACGGACCACGGGGACCGCGCGCTGAACTTCGCGGTGCCGTCGGACGGTTCGGCGCCGGACCGGGTGATCGACGAGGCGGCGCGGGCGGGTTGGGGACTCCTTGAGCTGCCCGCGCGGAACACGCCGCGCACGGATCCGGAGGCGGTGCGGGCGCTGGCGCGGGTGGTGCGGCGGCTGCTGGACCGGGGCGGCGCCGCCACCTCGGAGCGCGGCCCGCACCCGGTGCCGCTCACGGCCGACCGCGTCGCCGTCGGCACGGCCCACCGCGACCAGGCGGCGGCGGTGCGGGCGGCCCTCGCGGAGCTGGGCGTCCCGGACGTCACGGTGGACACGGCGAACCGGCTGCAGGGCCGCGAGTTCGACGTGACGGTCGTCCTGCACCCGCTGTCCGGGCGCCCCGACGCCACGGCCTTCCACCTGGAGACGGGCCGCCTCTGCGTGCTGACGTCCCGGCACCGGCACGCCTGCATCGTGGTCTGCCGCGCCGGCGTCGACACCCTGCTGGACGACCACCCCTCCACCGAGCCGGTGCAGCTGGGCGTCACGGTGAAGTTCCCGGACGGCTGGGAGGCGAACCACGCGGTCCTTTCGCGGCTCGCGGAACACCGGGTGCCGTGGCAGACCCCGTAGGGGCTGTGTCCCGGCAGGATCGCGCCCCTTACGGGGCCCACTTGTGCCACCGGGGAGAATGGAAGACGGCCGAACGCCGCATGGGCGGCACCGCGTCGTACGAGGAGGAACCATGGCGGAGCCCGAGCGGCCCCGGACCGAACAGCGCATGCGCCCCGCGCCCCTGCTCTTCGAGCCCGCCGAGGCGGCGGCCGACCCCGAGCACTTCTTCGACCTGGAGTCGATCGAGGACCCCCGCGAGCTGCTGGACCGGGCGACGGAGCTGACCCACGCGTTCCGTGCCGCGACGGACCGGTCCGTCGAGTTCCAGGCCATCGCGGCCGCCCAGCTCGCGGACCCCCGCCGCTTCGACCGGCTGACGCCCGCGCTGATCGCGGAGCGCGCGGAGTGGACCGAGGACTACGCGAAGAAGATGGTCGAGTTCGGCCGGAACCTGCTGCGCGGGGGCGGCGAAACGCGGGGCTGAGGGCGGAACAGCGTCGCACCGGCAATGATCTTGTGCGCTCTTGCGGCATATGCCCGAGGGCACGGTACTCCTCCTCGCCCCCGGCCGTCCCGGCTTCCGGCAACTCTCCGAAAGGGTGCGTTCACCCAGGGTAGATCTACCTGTCATGGATACAGGCACCCGACTCCGCGCCCGGAAAGCCCCCGCGACCCCGCCCCCCACGGCGTCCGGCGCCTCCACCGCTCCCGGCGGCCCCAGCACTTCCGGCACCCCCAGCGCTTCCGTCCGCGACGCCCGCGAGATCACCGCCGAGGGAGCCGCCTGGCTCGCCTCGGCCGAAACGTATCCGCGCAGCGCCCTCGCCCACTGGCGGGCCCGGCCCACCGCGCCCGTCGTCCTCCCCTGCGGCACCGCCTTCGACGTGGTCAGCGTCCCCACGGTCTTCGGACGGCGCATGCTCGACCGGTTATGGGCGGAGGGGCCCGGCTCGGGCCCCGTCGCCGACCACCGCGGCCGCATGCTGCTCTTCGCCACCCCCGGCACCGCCTCGCGCCTGCCCTCGCTCCTGGAGTGGGAGGAGTGGGGCCCGGCCGTCCCCTCCGTGCTCTGCCACGGGACGGGCGACGCCATCACCGTGCCGCCGCTCAGGGCCGGCGCCGACGGGACCCCGGACGCCCCGGAGCCCGCATCCGAGGCCGCGCCCCGCCCCGCGCCCCGCTGGCTGGTGGCGCCGGACAGCCGCCACCCCTGGCTGCCGGGGCCCGAGGTGATGCTCTGGGCCTGCGTCCGGGCGGCCCGCGCGGCGGCCTCCTCCGCGGTCCGTATATCGATTTTTCCTGGCGGCGATCAGGGTGCTAAGGTCTACGACGTCAGCAGGCGCCGCTAGCTCAGTTGGTTAGAGCAGCTGACTCTTAATCAGCGGGTCCGGGGTTCGAGTCCCTGGCGGCGCACAGACAGCAAGAAGCCCCTCGCGCGAGCGAGGGGCTTCTTGCGTATCCGACCTCCCCGGCGCCTGGTCTTCCCTGCCCCTCAGCCGACCGCGACCTTCACCGTCCAAGCACCCGACGCCGTCCGCGCCTCCACGTCGATCTCGACGCGCAGGTCCTCGCCGGGCACCCTGAAGCTCTCCCCCACCCGCACCGGGGCGTCCGCCAGCTGCGGGTAGACCGAGTCGCCCCAGCAGGACTCCGTCTCCGGGTGGGCGTCGACGACCTCGATGGGGCCGCCGCCCGACGCCGTGCCGTTGCGGACCTCGTAGACGAGCACACCCTCCGTGCACGCCGCGTGGTCGTTGCCCACGGCGCCCCGCCCCTCCAGGGCGATCGCCGTGTCCGGGCCCGTACGGACCACCGCGAGCCGGGTGCCGCCGACCGCGCCGCCCGTGGCCGGCGCCGACAGCGGCTCCAGGGTCAGCCGCTGGGCGCCCGCCGCCACACAGCGCACCTGACGGGACTCCAGCCAGCTCAGCTTCCACTTGTGCCAGCCGAAGAGGTCGGGCGCGAGGCCGAACTGGCTGCCCATGACGTCCCAGTCACCCACATGGGTGTCCCAGTCGCCCTTGCCGTCGGTCGGCCGGTGATAGAGGTCCGGCAGGTCGAAGACGTGGCCCGTCTCGTGCGCCAGGACGTTGCGGTCCGGCGGATGCCGCTCGAAGACGGTCACGACGCGCCGGATGTCGGTGCCGTCGGCCCGCATCGGCCGGTCGAGGTTCACCACCTTCGTGGCGTCCGAGTCGACGCCGGGCGCGTCCGGGTCGGCGACGAAGTAGACGATGTCGTACCGCGAGAAGTCCACGTGCGGATCGGCCGCGGCCAGCGCGTCGCGCAGATAGGCGGCGCGGCGCTTGGCGTTCCAGTCACGCTGTATCGCGTACGCCATGGAGGCCCGCGGCATCTCGACCCACTCGCGCCGCGGATGCGGGCTGAGCCGGAACTTCCCGTAGGAGGCCTGCTCGAAGAAGCGGCTGGTGGCGGGGAAGTGGTCGGCGGCCAGCTCCTCGGGTGTGGTCAGCGGCGGGGAGTCCGGAAAGGACAGGAAGACCATGACCGCGTCCAGGGTCCTGGCCGGGCGCGGATAGGCGGTGTTCCAGGTGTCCAGGCCCTCCGAGTGGTGTGCGGCGGTACGGCGCAGCTCGCACGGGCCCGCGGCGGCCTCGGCGGTGGCCGGACCCGCGACGAGCGAGGTGGCGGCCAGGGCAGTCAGCGACGTGAGCAGCGCCCCGGTGCTGCGCAACCGGGGGTCCCTCCATGGCCTGGGGTTCCTCCCTCCACGGGTGAGTCCCCTGGGGGGGAGCTGACGCGGCACGTCGACCTCCGGGTGCGGAATGCGGGACACCCCACCCACCTTGTGGCGACTTGCGGCACTTTGCCCTGTTTGCCTGGCCCTTCCGGGTGAGGAGTGGGCGCAGGCGCGACACCCCGAACGCTCACGGAACGTCACAAGCGGTCGAGTCCCGAAGAAACCAGTTCAGCGCCGAGCAGAAACGATCTGCCGGTGGCGGTGGCCCCTGGCCGGTACGGCCACACGGCTGGATAGGGCATCTGGCGGGCCTCTATGATCGGCACACTTTCCTGCGCGGGCCCGGTCCCCACACCGCCGCCCGCCACCTGCCCGCCGCCCGACGAGACCTGTTCGAGAACAACTGCACTGCGGGAGCAAGCGGTGAACGGAACGTCCCAAGGGCCCACCCCCACGGCGGCCACGCAGTCCGGCCGAGCCCGCCCTGTCGTCACGGACCGTCGCGACCGGGAGCGTGAGCCGGTGTGCGAGCCGATGCGTGACCCGATGTGTGACCCCGGGCGCGGTCCTGCGTGCGGCCCGGAATGCGGTCACGCCGGCGGTCCGGAGCGTGCGCCGGTGCGCGGTCCGGTGCGTGCTCCGGAGCGGAGCCCTCAGCGCGAGGCCGAGCGGAGTCCCGCGTGCGAGGCGGACCGGTGCCGCGAGAGGGAGGTCGGCCCCCATCCCGAGCGCGGCGCGTCGGAGCGGGGCCCCGGGCGCGCGTTGGAGGAGCGGGGCCCTCGGCATGAGTCGGAGCGGGGCCCTGGGCGTGAGTCGGAGCGGGGTTCCGGGCGTGAGTCGGAGCGGGGTTCCGAGCGTGCCCCGCGGCGGGATCCGGCGGGTGAGGCGCGGCAGGCCGACTACCACGGTGCCTTCACCCACGCCCCGCTCGCCCTCGCCGTCGTCGACGGCGAGGGCCAGGTGGTCAGCGCCAACGACGCCTTCGCCACCCTCCTCGGCACCACTCCCGGAGCGCTGTGCGGAGGCATCGCCGCCGACCTGGTCGACCTGGCCTCCGACGCCCGCACCTGGCACGCCTACCGCGAGGTGCTCCGCGGCCGGCAGGCCAGGCTGCGCTGCACCCGACGCCTGAAACACCCCGACGGGCACTCGCTGTGGGTACAGGTCACGGTCTCGCCGATGCCGGAGTCCGCCGAGCGGGGCGGGGGCCGGACCGTCCTGCTCTCCGCCGCCGACATCAGCGCGCGCCGCGAGCTCCAGGCCCGACTGCGCCACGTACAGATGCACGATCCGGTGACCCGGCTGCCCAACCGCAACCTCTTCTTCGAACGCCTCGCCGCCGCGCTCGAAGCGGGCGCCTACGACGACACGAGCACCGGCCGGGTGGGCCTGTGCTACCTGGACCTGGACGGGTTCAAGGCGGTCAACGACACACTCGGCCACCGGATCGGCGACCGGCTGCTCGCCGCCGTCGCCGAGCGGCTCACGCGCTGCGCCGACCAGGCCGGGTACGGCACGGTGTCGGCGCCGCTCGTGGCGCGGCTCGGCGGGGACGAGTTCGCGCTGCTGGTGGAGGACTCGACCGGGACGCAACAGCTGACCGACCTCGCCGACGCGGCGCTCAAGGCCCTCCAAGAACCGTTCGACCTGGCCGGGCAGCGGCTGTCCGTGTCCGCGTCGATCGGCGTCGTGGAGCGGCGCGCGGCGGGCACCACCACGACGGGGCTCATGCAGGCCGCCGACACCACGTTGTACTGGGCGAAGACGGACGGCAAGGCGCGCTGGACGCTCTTCGACCCCGAGCGCAACGCCCACCGCATGACCCGGCAGACCCTCTCCAGCTCCCTGCGGCCCGCCGTGGAGCGCGGCGAGTTCGTCCTGGACTACCAGCCGCTGGTGGGCCTCGACCACGAGGACGTGCAGGGCGTCGAGGCGCTGGTGCGCTGGCGGCACCCCCAGTTCGGGCTGTTGACGCCGAATCGGTTCATCGGACTGGCCGAGGAGGACGGGTCGATCGTCCAGCTCGGCCGCTGGGTGCTGCGCACCGCCTGCCGGCAGGCGCGCCGCTGGCAGCTGGCGCATCCCGAGCGGGAGCCGG
The DNA here is from genome assembly GCF_055581265.1 of Streptomyces sp. NPDC031466. Classification (NCBI taxonomy): domain Bacteria; kingdom Bacillati; phylum Actinomycetota; class Actinomycetes; order Kitasatosporales; family Streptomycetaceae; genus Streptomyces; species Streptomyces sp. NPDC031466. The sequence goes on along the minus strand of NZ_JBVIJT010000007.1, from coordinate 190,907 downwards.
TGTTCGTCAGCGTGAACGTGGCGGTGCGGCAGGTGTGGGACTCCGACCTGGTCGTGGACGTGGCGGAGATCCTCGCCGAGACCGGCCTGCCGGCCCGGCTGCTCCAGCTGGAGCTGACCGAGTCCGCCGTCATGGGCTCGGCAGGGCGGCCGCTTCAGGCCTTGCAGGCGCTCAGCGACATGGGGGTGCGGATCGCCATCGACGACTTCGGTACGGGGTATTCGAACCTCGCGTACCTGAGCCGGCTGCCGGTGTCCGTCCTGAAGCTGGACGGGTCCTTCGTGCGGGGTTTCCAGTACGGGGAGGGGGAGGAGCACATCAATCCCGCCGACGAGGTCATCGTCGAGGCGCTGGTGCGGCTGGCCCATCGGCTGGGCATCACGGTCACCGCGGAGTGCGTGGAGACGGTGGAGCAGGCTGTGCGGTTGCGGCGCATCGGGTGCGACACCGGTCAGGGCTGGCTCTACTCCCGCCCTGTCCCGGCGGATCGCATCTCCGCGCTGCTGCGGGCCGCCGCGTAGGCCCCGAAGGGGCACGAGAAACGGTGCGGCCGGTCGTCGGCGACCCACGCAGGTACATCCGACCGCAGCAGCCCGTCCACACCCGCGGGCCGCAGGTGGGTTGCTCGCGCCGTTCCCCGCGCCCCTGGGCGGGTCTCACATCCCGGCACAGAACACACCCCCTCAGGGGCGCGGGGAACTGCGCGGCCAGCCACCGGCGACCCCCACAGACACATCCGACCGCAGCAGCTTGTCCACACCCGCGGGCCGCAGGTGGGTTGCTCGCGCCGTTCCCCGCGCCCCTGGGCGGGTCTCACATCCCGGCACAGAACACACCCCCTCAGGGGCGCGGGGAACTGCGCGGCCAGCCACCGGCGACCCGCACATGCTCACCCGTCCGCACGCGCGGGTCGCACCGGGTTGCTCGCGCCGTTCCCCGCGCCCCTGGGGGGGGTTCACGTGCCGGCGCGGGAGGCGTTCCCCCCTATGCCCCCGGCAAGCGATACGCGTTGGCGATGAGTTCGTACGAGCGCAGGCGGACGTCGCCGCTGTGGGCGTTGCCCGTGAGCATCAGTTCGTCGGCGCCGGTGCGCTTGGCGAGGTCGTCCAGGCCGGTGCGGACCTGGTCGGCGGTGCCGTGGATGACGTTGGCGTTCCAGCCGGTGACGAACTCGCGCTCCATCTCGTTGAATTCGTACGCCTCCGCCTCCTCCGGCGTGGGGACCAGGCCGGGGCGGCCGGTGCGCAGGCGGACCATGTTCAGGGCCGCGGCCAGGACCTGGCGGCGGGCCTCGTTCTCGTCGTCGGTGGCGAGCGCCGAGACGCCGATCAGGGCGTAGGGGGCATCCAGGACGGCGGACGGCTTGAACGACTCGCGGTAGAGGTCGAGCGCCGGAACCGTGTTCTGCGCGGAGAAGTGGTGCGCGAAGGCGAACGGCAGGCCGAGGACCCCGGCGAGGCGGGCGCTGAAGCCGGAGGAGCCGAGCAGCCAGATCGGCGGGCGGTGCGGGGACTGGACGCCGCCGGGCGAGGTCGCCTGGACGGGCCCGGGGACCGCGTGGATACGCCCGTAGGGGTGACCGTCGGGGAAGTCGTCGTCCAGGAAGCGGGTCAGCTCGGCGAGCTGCTGCGGGAAGTCGTCGGCGCCTTCGTTCAGCCGGTCGGTGCGGCGCAGGGCGGCGGCGGTGGCCCCGTCGGTGCCGGGGGCACGGCCGAGGCCCAGGTCGACGCGGCCGGGGGCCATCGCCTCCAGCGTGCCGAACTGTTCGGCGATGACGAGCGGGGCGTGGTTGGGCAGCATGACGCCGCCGGAGCCGAGCCGGATGCGGCCGGTGTGGGCGGCCAGGTGGGCGAGGATCACGGCTGGCGAGGACGAGGCGACACCCGGCATGGAGTGGTGCTCGGCCACCCAGTAGCGGTGGTAGCCGCGGGCCTCGGCGAGCTGCGCGATCTGGACGCTGGTGCGCAGCGCGTCGGTGGCGGTGCGCCCGGCGCCGACCGTGACGAGGTCGAGCACGGACAGCGGCACGGGCGCGTCGCCGTGCCGCTCCCCGCGGATGCCGTCGTCGCGGTTGCCGTCACCGGTCGGGTCCACTGTCACTGGGGTGCCTCCTGCACTGCGTACGTACGTCACGTGGGTACGGGAGAGCCAACAGGAGGCACACTCCGTTTATTCCCCCCGGGCAGGCCGCCGCCCTGGTGGGCCGGCCGTGCCAGTACCGTGCCGGCATGGCTGATCCCCTGAAGACCCTCGTCGACGGAGTCGAGGTCGAGGTGCCCAACACCCTCCCGGACATCCGCGCCGCCCTGCCCGAGGAGCGGCGGGCGGACTTCGACCGGGCCATCAACGCCGCCGGGGTCGACGAGATCCACGCCGTGATGCGCCACTGGATGCTGGAGGCCGTGCCCGATCCGGACGCCGAGGCCCGGCTCGCCCGGCTCGCCTCCGACGAGGCGGAGAGGCGGGGTACGTCGTGAGCCCCCGCCACCGCCGCGGCCACCGCGTCACCTACGCGCCGCCCGCCGACGACACCCTCGCCAAGATGGGCGACGCCGACGCCTTCCGCGCCGCCCTCGCCCGCACCATCGGCCGGGACCCCTACGGCCACGGCTCGACACCCGTACGGGAGGACCCCGACCGCAGGGAGGCCACGGTCGACGGCGCCATCGTCCTGTACTACGTGTCCGGGTCGGTCCAGACGTTAACGGTGGTGCGACTGATCCTCAGCCCCTGACCTGGACCACCGGCTCCTTCGTGAACAGCGAGCCCAGCTCCGGGGCGTTCAGCCGGCGCCCGGCCAGCCGCAGGGCCTCCCAGACCGTGACCTGGTTGGCCGTCAGGACCGGCTTGCCCAGCTCGGCCTCCAGATCGCGGAGGTACGCCGCCGTGTGCAGCGCCGTGTCCGGCAGGAGCACCGCCTGCGCGTCCGGATGGTCCCCCGCGCGGGCCAGCGCGAGAACCTCCGCGCGGCCCCAGGTGCCCACCTCCGCCGCCGTGCCGATGCCGCTGCCCCGCTCCGCGACGACCTCCAGGCCGGCCGCCCGCAAGAACGCCGCGAAGTGCGAGGTCACGTCCTGCGGATAGGTCGCGGCGAGGGCGACCCGGACCGCGCCCACCTCCCGTACGGCGTGGGCGAAGGCGAACGACGTCGAGGAGGAGGGCAGCCCCGCCGCCCGGGCCAGCTCGCGGACCTGCTCGTGCGCGCCCTCCCAGCCGAGGACGAAACTGCCGCTGGTGCACGCCCACACCACCGCCTCCGCGCCGGAGAGCCGCAGCTCCTCGACGCCGGCGGCGAGCCGCGCGGCCGAACCCAGCTCCACGAGCGCGTCGAGGCGGTGCGCGTCCTCGCCGATCTCCGTGTGGACGACCTGCAGCCGGACGCCGCCGGCGAGCATCTGCTCCATGCGGGGGTAGTCGTCCTCGGCCGAGTGCCCCGGGTAGAGAAATCCGAGTGCCGTCACGTCCAGCCTCCTCCTTCAGCGGGTGGCCCCGCGGGTGGTCCTTCGGGCAGTCCCCTCGGGGGCGGCGGGTCCAGCGGGCTCGCGCCCGGCCGCGCCCCGGGATCGATCAGCGCCTGGTAAGGCCCTACCGCACGCGTACCCAGCCGACGCAGGGCCGACCACATCGTCACCTGGTTCGCCGAGATCACCGGCAGGCGCAGCTCCGCCTCCAGTTGCGGGATCACGTCGTACGTGGGGAGGTTCGTGCAGCTGATGAAGAGGGCGTCCACCCCGGCCCGCACCGCGCGCCGCGCCATGTCGGCCACGTCGCGGCAGGGCACCTTCCAGATGTGCCGGGTCAGGCCGAGGCAGGCGCGGGCGGTGACCGCCACGCCGGCCTCGGCCAGATACTCCTCCAGGGCCCGCGTCACCGACCACGTGTAGGGCGTGACGAGCGCGACGCGCCGGGCGCCCAGCGTGTCCAGGGCCTCCAGGAGCGCGCCCGAGGTCGTCACCGCGGCGACCGCGCCCTCGCGGGTCATGGCCGCGCACATCGCCCGCTCCCCCGCGACGCCCCTGACGAAACTGCCCGACGTACACGCGTACGCGAGGACCTCGGGCTCGACGACGGACAGCGCGCGGACCGCGTGGGCGAGCGTCTCGTGCTCGCCGACCAGCCGCGCGAGGTCCAGGCTGACCTCGACGGGCACATAGGGCGTGCGGGTCAGATGGAGCGAGACCTCGTCCGGGACCCACCGCCACAGTTCGCGGTCGAGGGCGAAGTCGAAGGGGGCGACGACACCGACACCCCGCTGCGGACAGGGGTAGCGCCCGCCTCCCTCGGGCCGTGGGGGAGGTCCGCCGAGGAAGGAGACGTCCATGCGCGGCCCCCACGTTCACGCGTACCGGGTTGTCGCCATGCCGGTGCGGGAGTTGCTCTGTTGACGAAGGTAGGTTCGGGTGCGAGCGTGGTCAATCCGCCCATCTCAGACGGGACGGTTTCCCCCAGATGTCCGAACCGACGCGCGGCCGGCCTCCCGGAACCACCGTTCTCGTCCTGGACGCCGGACCCCCGGCGCCACCGCCGCGCCTCGGCGCTCTGACCGGCCGCGCCCGGGTCCTGCACACCGACGAGGCCGCGCTCGCCGCCCGACTCCCGCTCGCCGACGTGCTGTTGGTGTGGGACTTCGCCTCGGACGCGGTGCGCCGCGCCTGGCCGGGCGAGGGGCGAAGGCCGCGCTGGGTGCACACCGCGAGCGCGGGCGTCGACCAGCTGATGTGTCCCGAACTCGCCGCCTGCGACACGGTGGTGACCAACGCCCGCGGCGTCTTCGACCAGCCGATCGCGGAGTACGTCGCCGCACTCGTCCTGGCCCTGGCCAAGGATCTGCCCCGCACCCTGGAGCTGCAGCGCGAGCGTTCCTGGCGGCACCGCGAGACCCGGCGGGTCGCCGGCACGCGCGCGTGCGTGGTGGGTTCGGGGCCCATCGGCCGGGCCGTCGCGCGGACCCTGGAGGGGCTCGGCGTCACGTCCGCCCTGGTGGGCCGCGCCCGCCGGCCGGGCGTGCACGGCGCGCAGGACCTCGAACGGCTGCTGGCCCGCGCCGACTGGGTGGTGTGCGCGGCGCCGCTCACCGCCGCCACCCGCGGCATGTTCGACGCGCGGCGCTTCGGCGTGATGCAGCCCGGCGCGCACTTCATCAACGTGGGGCGCGGGGCCCTGGTGGCCGAGGACGACCTGGTGGCCGCCCTGACGAAGCGGTGGATCGCGGGCGCCGCGCTCGATGTCTTCGCGCACGAGCCGCTGCCCGCGGACAGCCCGCTGTGGTCGGCGCCGGGGCTGCTCGTCTCCCCGCACATGAGCGGCGACACGGTCGGCCGGCGCGACGAACTGGGCGCGCAGTTCGTGGAGTTGTACGAGGCGTGGGCGGCGGGTCGGCCGCTGCGGAACGTGGTCGACAAGGAACGTGGATACGTCCCGGGGCACTGATCACCACCAGGAGGCCGCATGTCCGAGCTGACGGAGCTGACCGCCGTACGACTCCTCGACGGCTACCGCAGGGGCGAGTTCAGCCCGGTCGACGCGGTGCGTGCTGTGCTGCGCCGGGCCGAACAGACGCAGCCCGCCGTGAACGCCTTCGTGCGGATCGAGGCGCGCGGCGCCCTGGAGCAGGCCGAGGCCAGCGCCGGGCGCTGGCGGCGGGGCGAGCCCCGGGGCCTGCTGGACGGCGTGCCGGTGGCGGTCAAGGACCTGCTGCTGCTGCGCGGCGGGCCGACCCTGCGCGGCTCCCGGACCATCCGCCCGGAGGGGACCTGGGACGAGGACGCCCCTTCGGTGGCGCGGCTGCGGGAGCACGGGGCGGTGTTCACCGGCCGCACGACGACCCCGGAGTTCGGCTGGAAAGGCGTCACGGACAGCCCGCTGAGCGGCATCACCCGCAATCCGTACGACGTCTCGCGCACCGCGGGCGGCTCCAGCGGCGGCAGCGCGGTGGCCGTGGCGACCGGCGCGGGCCCGCTGGCGCTGGGCACGGACGGCGGCGGCTCGGTGCGCATCCCGGCGGCGTTCTGCGGGATCTTCGGGCTGAAGCCGACGTACGGCCGGGTGCCGCTGTATCCGGCGAGCCCCTTCGGCACGCTGTCCCATGTGGGGCCGATGGCGCGGGACGCGGCGGACGCGGCGCTCATGATGGACGTCATCAGCGGCCCCGACCCGCGGGACTGGTCCCAGCTCGGCCCGGTGACGGGCGGCTTCCGCGCGGCACTGGACGAGGGTGTGCGCGGGCTGCGCGTCGCCTACTCCCCCTCGCTGGGCGGGCAGGTCGCGGTGCGGCCCGCCGTCGCGGCGGCGGTGCGGCGCGCGGTGGAGTGCCTGGCCGCGCGGGGGGCGTACGTCGAGGAGAGCGACCCCGACTTCTCGGAGCCGTTGGACGCCTTCCACACCCTGTGGTTCTGCGGGGCGGCGCGGGTCGTGCAGCAGATGACGCCCGCGCAACGGCAGTCGCTCGACCCGGGGCTGCGGGAGATCTGCGGGCAGGGCGCCCGCCACAGCGCGCTGGACTACCTCGCGGCGGTCGACGTGCGCACGGACCTCGGGCGTCGCATGGGCCGCTTCCACACGACGTACGACCTGCTGGTCACGCCGACGCTGCCGATCACCGCGTTCGAGGCGGGCGCCGAGGTGCCGAAGGGGTCCGGCCACCGGCGGTGGACGGGCTGGACGCCGTTCACCTACCCCTTCAACCTCACGCAGCAGCCCGCCGCGACGGTGCCGTGCGGGGTGGACGAGGACGGGCTGCCCATCGGGGTGCAGATCGTGGGCGCGCGCCACGCCGACACGGTGGTGCTGCGCGCGGCGCACGCGCTGTACGAGGCCGGGGCGGGTGGTGTCGCGCCGCCCCGCCTGGGCTGAGGCCCGACGCGGAGGGGTTCAGGCGCGCCTGAAGCCCAGCGTCTCGCCCTGCGCGCCCGCGCGCCACAGGTCGTTGCAGGCCTCGGCCATCTCGTCGAGGCCTGCAACGACCTGCCCCCAGACGATGCCGGGCACCCAGCCGACGTCCCCGTTCAGGAGGAGGTTGTTGCGTTCGTAGAAGAGGGCGAGGTCGACGACGGTGGGGCTCGCCCGCACCCCGGCCCCCGGTTCGTAGCCGTACGCCCGCGTCCCCAATTCCGTACCGGAAAAGGAGAAATAGCAGAGATCTCCTGGAAGAGGGGTGACCGTCGGGTTCTCCAGGGGCGGTTCGCGGTCCGCGAAGGGCGGGAAAAGGGCGTATATCTCATTGCGCGCGTATTTCGCGTGATAGACGTCCGAACCGAGCGGAAGCGCCTCCCACACCGCCGCGCAGGTCACCGGGGCCCGGTCGTCGAGCAGCCGCGCCGTGCACTGAACTCCCCGCCGGGCGAGGGAGACTTCAATGAATCGGTCTGCCATGCCTCCCATGCTCCTCCGGGAGTCAAGACCACAACGATTGGATCAGGGGCCGGAATTCACCGGCATATCCCGCGTCCGGTCGGGTAGCCGCGCGCCCATGGCTCCACCACTGAGGAAAGACCCAGAGAGCAACGGAACGAATACGTCCGAAAGAGCCCCCGCCGACGGCGGGCCGGCCGGCATACGCCGGCGATCCCTGCTGTTCGGCGCCGCGTTCGGGGCCGTCGGCACGCTCGGCGCGGCGGGGTGCAGCAAGGTGCCGACGGGCGACACCCTGGCGCGGCTGAAGTCGCAGGGCACGGTGCGGCTCGGCATCGCGGGCGAGGCACCGTACGGATACATCGACGAGGACGGGCAGTTCACGGGCGAGGCGGTGGAACTGGCCAAGGTGATCTTCAAGCGCCTCGGCGTCGACGGCGTACAGCCGGTCGCCACCGACTTCAGCTCGCTCATCCCGGGCCTGACGACCCAGCAGTTCGACGTCGTCTCGGCCGGGATGTACATCAACAAGGAGCGATGCCGGAAGGTCATCTTCTCCGACCCCGAGTACCAGATGCTGGACTCCTTCATCGTCCGCAAGGGCAACCCGAAGAACCTCCACACCTACGAGGACGCCTTCCGGGCGAAGGCGAAAATAGCCACCGGCCCGGCCTACGCGGAGATCGACTACGCCATCGCGGCGGGCTACGAGCGCGACGACATCGCGATCCTCCAGGACCCGGTCGCGGGCATGAACGCCGTCGAGTCCGGCCGGGTCGACCTCTTCGCGGGCACGGCGCTGACCAGCCGCTCGGTGGTCCGCAAGAGCAGCAGGGCGGAGGCCACCAAGGCGTTCGCGCCCGTCGTCGACGGCGAGAAGCAGGTCGACGGCGGCGGCTTCACCTTCCGGCCCACCGACACCGGACTGCGCGACGCCTTCAACGTGGAGATCCACAAGATGAAGAAGAGCGGCGAGCTGTTCCGGATCCTGAAGCCGTTCGGCTTCACCGAGGCCGAGATGACCACGCTGACCGCCAAGGAGCTGTGCGCATGACAGCGGGACTGTGGCAACACTGGGTCCTTCCCGGCATCTGGATCACCGTCCAGCTGACCCTCTACAGCGCGGCCCTCGCGACCGCCGTCGCCTTCGGCGTCGGCATGGCCCGCACGCACGGCTCGCGCCTCGTGCGCTTCCTGGCCGGCTTCTACACCGAGGTCTTCCGCGGCACCTCTTCCCTGGTGCTGATGTTCTGGATCTTCTTCGTCCTGCCGCAGCTCGCCGGCTGGGCGCTCGTCCCGATGTGGGCGGCCGTGCTCGCCCTCGGGCTCTCCTACGGCGCGTACGGCGCCGAGATCGTGCGGGGCGCCCTCAACTCGGTGGCGCCGGCGCAGCGCGAGGCGGGGGTCGCGCTGAGCTTCACCCCCTGGCAGCGGATGCGGCTGATCCTGTTGCCGCAGGCCGTGCCCGAGATGATCCCGCCGTTCTCGAACCTGCTGGTCGAGCTGCTCAAGGGCACCGCCCTGGTGTCGCTGCTCGGCATCGGCGACGTGTCCTTCGCCGCCTATCTGGTGCGGCTCGCGACCACCGAGAGCGCGCAGATCTACTCGATCACCCTGGTCGTCTACTTCGTGCTCGCCTTCCTGCTCACCCGGGGCATGCGCGCGCTCGAACGCAGGGCGAAGGCGGGCATCGGGCAGCGGCCCGAGCCGCGTACGGGCCTGACGGCCCGATCCGGTCTCCGCCGGCGGGCGGCGACGGCACCGGTCACGAAGAGCGCGGGAGGCGGCGCATGAACAACGGCACCGACAAGTGGGACTGGGGCGCCGTCGCGGACTTCATGCCGCACTTCTGGGACGGGGTGCTCGTCACCCTCCAGGTCCTGGCCCTCGGCTCGCTGATCTCCTTCTCCCTCGGCCTGGTGTGGGCGCTCGCCCTGCGCGCGCCGACCCGGTTCGTGCGGTGGCCCGTGGGGATCGTCACCGAGTTCATCCGCAACACCCCGCTCGTGGTCCAGCTGTTCTTCCTCTTCTTCGTGCTGCCGGATTGGGGCGTGCAGTTCTCCGCGCTGACCACCGGCACCGTCGCGATCGGCCTGCACTACTCCACGTACACCGCGCAGGTCTACCGCGCGGGCATCGAGGCGGTGCCCGCCGGCCAGTGGGAGGCGGCCACCGCGCTGAACCTGCCCCGCCGGCACACCTGGACCGCGGTGATCCTGCCGCAGGCGATCCGCCGCGTGGTCCCGGCGCTCGGCAACTACGTCATCGCGATGCTGAAGGACACCCCGCTGCTCTCGGCCATCAGCGTCCTCGAACTGCTCCAGCGCGCCCGCCTCCAGGCCGGTGAGACCTTCCAGTACACGGAGGCACTGACCGTCGTCGGCGTCGCCTTCATCGTCATCGCCTATCCGTCCTCCCTTATCCTGCGATCCCTGGAGCGCCGCCTTGTCCACTGACACCTCCCTCTCCAAGGACCGGCCGAACCCCGCGGTGGACGGCAGCGAGCTGATCCGCTTCGACAAGGTCGTCAAGCGCTTCGGTTCGAACACGGTCCTCGACCGGCTCGACTTCTCCGTGGCCTCGGGCAAGCACGTCACCCTGATCGGCCCCTCGGGCTCGGGCAAGACGACGATCCTGCGTCTGCTGATGACCCTGCTCAAGCCGGACGAGGGCACGATCAAGGTGGGTGGCGAGTACCTCACCCACCAGGAGAAGAACGGCCGCCTGGTCCCGGCGGGCGAGAAGCACGTCCGCGAGGTCCGCAAGAACATCGGGATGGTCTTCCAGCAGTTCAACCTCTTCCCGAACATGAAGGTCCTGCGCAACGTCATGGAGGCGCCGGTCACCGTCCTCGGTCTGCCCAAGGACGAGGCCGAGCAGCGCGCCCGCGAACTGCTCGACCTGGTCGGCCTCGGCGACCGCCGTGACGCCTACCCCTCCCAGCTCTCCGGCGGCCAGCAGCAGCGGGTCGCCATCGCGCGGGCCCTCGCGATGCGCCCGCAGGTCCTGCTCCTGGACGAGGTGACGTCCGCGCTCGACCCGGAGCTGGTGGCGGGCGTCCTGGACGTGCTCCGCGACATCGCGCACACCACGGACATCACGATGCTGTGCGTGACCCACGAGATGAGCTTCGCCCGGGACATCTCCGACCAGGTGCTCATGTTCGACGCGGGCCGGGTCATCGAGTCCGGCACCCCGGAGAAGATCTTCACCGCACCGGAGCACGAGCGGACCCGCGCATTCCTGGGCGCGGTGCTGTAGCGGGGCCGCATGACCGGCAGGGCCGCATGACCAGCCGGGTCGCATGACTGCGGCATATGCCACATGGCGCGTTCCTGTCGATCGGGCCGGAGCGCGCCATGAATGCGCCCAACATCCGTACGCTATGGGCGACTTGGCGGCTATCGTGGGACCAGCCCGACTGTCCGGAACCTTTCCACGCAGGGGGAAGCCGTGGCGTTGCAGCACCAGGCGACCGCGCCGCACGACTCCGTCCAGAGCGCCCTGCGGGTGCTGGAGATCGTCGCCCGGCACGAGTCCGGCGTCACCACCGTCGAGCTGGCCCGCGAGACCCGCCTGCCCGCCACCCGCCTGGCACCCCTGCTGCGCATGCTGCGCCGCGAGGAGTACGTGACACGGGCGGCCGACGGGGCCTACGTCACCGGGGAGGCCCTCCACCGCCTCGGCTCGGCCCGCCACCACGACCGGGCGCTGCGCGAGAAGCTCCGGCGCACCCTGGACGGCCTGCGGGACTCCATCGGCGCCGCCGTCTACCTCAGCCGCTACGTCGACGGCGAGGTCCGCGTCACCGACTTCGCCGCCGGCCCCGGCACCCCGGCGGTCAACGAGTGGGTGGACTTCCGCTCCTCCGCCCACGCCAGCGCCGTCGGCAAGAGCCTGCTCACCCAGCTCGACGTCGACGGCCGCCGCGACCACCTCTCCCGGCACAAGATGGCCCGGCTCACCGCCCGGACGATCACCGACGAACGGGTGCTGCTCAACCGCCTCGCCGCGCAGCCCGCGACGGTCCCCGTGCTCGACCTCCAGGAGTACGCCGTGGGCACGGTGTGCGCGGCCGTGCCGATCACCGCGGGCTCCTCGGTGGGCTGCCTCGCGCTGTCCCTGCCGGTGGCGCACGCCCACCGCCTGCGCGAGGCGGCGGACACCCTGAGCCGGCGGGCGGCGCCCGTACTGCTCTCGCTGGCGATCTGACCCCGGCCCGGCCGGGAGCGCCCTCTCTGGTCAGGAGCACCCTCGCGGACCAGGTACTATTTATGAGTCAGCAGGCGCCGCTAGCTCAGTTGGTTAGAGCAGCTGACTCTTAATCAGCGGGTCCGGGGTTCGAGTCCCTGGCGGCGCACTTGCGAATGCCGAAAGGGCGTTCCCGGTCTCCGGGGACGCCCTTTCGCGTAGGTCCGCCCGGATGGGGGTGCGGTTTTCCGCACCCCCATCCGACGGCAACCCCCATACCCCCGCTGACCTGCGCTTCCTAGCGTTGAGCCATGGACCTGACTCTTGCGCTCCCCCAGGAGCCCGCGGGCGGCGTCGCGGGCTGGGCCGCCGATCTCGTCGATGTGCTGGGCGGCCCCGGCGCGGGACTCGCCATCGCCCTGGAGAACCTCTTCCCGCCGCTGCCCAGCGAGGTGATCCTGCCGCTCACCGGCTTCGCCGCCGGGCAGGGCGTCATCAGCCTGTTCTCCGCGTTGTTCTGGACCACCCTCGGCTCGGTGGTCGGCGCGAGCGCCCTGTACGGCATCGGCGTCCTGTTCGGGCGCGAGCGCATGCACGCCCTGTGGGCCAGGCTGCCGCTGGTCAAGGCGTCCGACCTGGAACGTACCGAGGTCTGGTTCGCCCGGCACGGCACCAAGGCCGTCCTCCTGGGCCGGATGGTGCCGATCTTCCGCAGCCTGATCTCCGTACCGGCCGGGGTGGAACGCATGCGGCTGCCCGTCTTCCTCGCCCTGACCACCCTGGGCAGCCTGGTCTGGAACTCCGTGCTCGTCCTGGCCGGCTACTGGCTGGGCGACCGGTGGGACACCGTGGAGACGTACGTCGGCCTCCTCTCCAAGGTCGTCCTGGTGCTGGTCGTCGGTGCTCTGGCGGTGTACGTGGCGGTGCGGGTGCGCTCCCGCCGCGCGCCCGGGGCCGGCGCCGAGGCCCGCCACCGCCGCGCCCGATGAGGGTCGGCTAGTGTCGGCCGACGTGAAGGAGCCCGTGGCCGCCCCGTTCTTGCTCAGGGTGCTCGGCGTGCTCATCGGCTGCCTCACCGCCCTGCTCGGCCTCGGCTACTTCGTCGTCGCCGGCCTCGCGCTCGGCCCCTTCCTCGTGGCGCCGCCCACCCGCGCCCGGGCCCACGCCCTGCTCGCCTCGGGCGCGCGCCGGCTCACCGCCGTGGAGCGGCGGCGCCGGTCCGTCTTCTTCCGCGACACGTTCCCCGACCACCGCGCCGGCGACCGGCAGATCCTGCGCTACCTCGCGGCCCGCACCTGTTCCGGGCTGCTGTGTGCCGTCGTGGTCGGCCTGGTCGACTTCGGCGCGGTCCTCGCCGGGATCTTCGCGGTGTCGCTCCCGCACTCCTCGATGACCTGGGCCGACATCGCCGGCCAGATCGTCCTCGGCGGCACCCTGCTCTTCCTCGCCGTGCACGGGCTGCGCGCGCTCGCCGAACAGGACGCCCGCCTCGCCCGCGAGTGCTTCGGCCCCGGTGAGCGGGAGCTGATGCAGCGCCGCATCGACGAACTGGCCACCAGCCGCGCCGCCGTGGTCCACGCGGTCGACGCCGAGCGGCGCCGGGTCGAACGCGACCTGCACGACGGCGTCCAGCAGCGGCTCGTCGCACTCGCCATGCTGCTCGGCCGGGCCCGCCGCGGCCGCACCCCCGAGCGGGCCGACGCACTTTTGGAGCAGGCCCACCAAGAGGCCCGGGAAGTCCTCACCGAACTGCGCGAAGTGGCCTGGCGGGTCTACCCCAGCGCCCTCGACAGCCTGGGTCTGCGCGAGGCGCTCGACGGGGTGTCGCAGCGGTGCGCCCTTCCCGTGCGCATGGAGTACGACGTCCCCGACACGCTGCCGTCCGCCGTCGAGACCGCCGCCTACTTCGTCGTCTCCGAGGCCGTGACCAACGCCGCCAAGCACTCCCGCGCCGAGGAGATCACCGTGCGCGTGCGCGGCGGCGGCGACCGCCTCACCGTGCTCGTCCGGGACAGCGGGACCGGCGGCGCCGATCCCGCGGGCAGCGGCCTGACCGGGCTGCGCAGCCGGGTCGCCGCGCTCGACGGCACCCTGCGTGTCGACAGCCCCCCAGGGGGCCCCACCACCATCACCGCGGAGCTGCCGTGCGCGTAATCCTGGCCGAGGACTCGACCCTGCTGCGGGAGGGCCTGGTCCGGCTGCTCGCCGAGGAGGGCCATGACGTCCTCGCCGCCGTGGGCGACGCCGAGGCGCTCCTCGCGGCGGTCGGGGCGAGCACGCCGGACGTCGTCGTCACCGACATCCGCATGCCGCCGGACCACACCGACGAGGGGCTGCGCGCCGCCGTGCGCATCCGCGAGCGGCGCCCGGAGATCGGCGTCCTCGTGCTGTCGCAGTACGTGGAGCGCACCTACGCCACCCAGCTGCTCACGTCGAGCGCCGAACGGGTCGGTTATCTCCTCAAGGACCGGGTCGCCCAGGTGGAGGAGTTCCTCGACGCCCTGGAGCGGGTGCACGCGGGCGGCGCCGCCATCGACCCCGAAGTCGTACGGCAGTTGCTGATCCGCACCACGCACAGCGACCCGCTGACCCGGCTCACCCCCCGGGAGCGGACCGTCCTGGAGGCGCTCGCCGAGGGGCACACCAACGCGGCCATCGGGCGGAAGCTGCACATCTCGCTGAGCGCGGTCGAGAAGAACCTGAACGCGATCTTCGACAAGCTGGGCCTGTCCCGCGCGGACGGCTACAGCCGCCGGGTGCTCGCTGTGCTGCGCTACCTGGAGTCCTGAGCGGCGGCGGCCCGCGCCCACCGGCCGTACGGGGCTGTGGAGTTCACCCCGCGTTCCCGGTCACGACAGCACGACCCCGTCCATCACCAGCGCCGCCACGAGACCCGCCGCGAGGAGCCAGGTGCCGAGCCTGGTCCGGCCGCGGCGGCTCAGCTCGATCACTCCTCCGCAGAGGATGAGCAGCAGCCCGTACACCCCGACGACCAGCACCGACGAGCGGCTCGCCAGCCTCAGGGCCAGCACCACCGCCGCCGCGGCCATCAGCACGGACGCCGCGGCGACGCGGGCGCGGCGGGCGCGGGCGGCCGGGGTCGGGCCGACGGGCCGGGCGTCCGGCTCGGTTCCGGACGGAGTGGGGGGCTGGTCCGACTGCTCGGACCGATCGGACTGGTCGGGCGCGCTCATGGTGGTGGATCGTAATCGCTCACGCGAGCGGACCGGCGAGGTGTGGCCGCTTCCCTGGCACCGGCCCCACGCGGCGCGGGGCCCCGCGTGCGCCGTGCGGTCGTGCACGGCGTACGCGGGACCCGTCGGCGGGGCGGGGAAGCCGCTCGGGCAGGGCTCAGTACTTGACGTCCGAGCAGGCGTAGAACGCGTTCCCCGTGTCCGCGATCGTCCAGACCGCGACGATCACGTGGTGCCCGCTGCGGCCACCGGGAACGGTGCCGCTGTGCGAGAGGGTCGCGGGCGGCTGCTGGCTGTTGTACGGCACGGTGAGGAACGGCGTGGTGTCCAGGGCCGCCCTGGTCACCGGCTTGCTGTCGTCCCAGCCCTGCTTGGTGATGTAGTACTTGAAGTCCGTGGTGCGGTGGCGTGCGGTGAACTGCCAGCGGAACGTGTAGCTCTGTCCGCCGCTCACCGCCGTCGTGGGCCAGGCCCCGCCCCCGGGCGTCCGCGGCGAGTTGAGCTGGTTGAAGCCGGCTATGCCCGCCGAACAGATCTTGCCGTCGGCCGGTCCGCCGGCCGGGAAGCCCTTGGGACCCTCGACGCTCTGCGGCTCGTACTGGATGGAACCGCAGTTCGTCACCACGCCCTTGGCGCAGTTGATCTGCCTGCTGGCGGGCAGATCGGTGTAGCCGTGGCCGCTGGCGCCACCGGTGGACAGCGCGACGGCGCCGACCGTGGTGAGGCCGACCATGGCCGCGTACATCTTCTTCTTTCGCATGTGCCGCTCCTGACCGAACGTGGGGAGTTCCGGGGACGTGCGCGCACTGCGGTCTAGACCAAGTCTCAGATTATTGGCGTTAGTTGAACATGTCCATACCAATGCCGGAGAGGATCCGTCCGGATCACGGCACGGTCACCGGTGCTCGCCGTGGCCCGTGTAGAACGCCACCGTCAGGTCCTTCACCAAGGCCTTGCGCTCGTAGTCGTCCAGCTCCACCAGGCCCCGCGTGGTCAGCCGCGTCACGGTGTCCTCGACCGAGTCGACCACCGAGGTCAGGACGGTGTCCCGGTGCCGCGCGTCCAGGGCCGCGACCCGGCGGCGCTGCATCGCGGCGGCCACCTCGGGGGCGTACTCGATCCGGGTGGGCCCGGCCGAGAAGACCTCCACGCCGACCGCCTCGACGTCCGCCGCGAGCGCCCGGGTCAGCGCCGCCCCCACGGCATCGGCGTCGCGCAGCGTGGGGGCGTCCCGCAGCGCGGGCGCGTCGTCGTGGAACGCGTCGGCGGGCAGCCGCGAGAGCACGCGGGCCGTCGCCGCCTCCACGCACTCGCGCAGATACTCCTGATGGTCCTCCACCGCGAGCGTCGCCCGTGCGGGATCCTTCACCCGCCATACGACGAGGACGACCACCCGCAGCGCGACCCCGCCCCGGTCCACGGCGGGCATCGGCTCGCTCCGCCAGTGCCGCAGGCGTACGTCGACGCGGCGGCGCAGCAGGAGGGGGTTCACCCACAGCAGGCCCGTGCGGCGGACGGTGCCCCGGTAGCGGCCGAAGAGGCTGAGCACCCACGCCCGGCCGACCCGGCCCCGGGCCAGCCCGCCGAACCCGAACAGGCCGAGCGTGCCCGACGCGGCGAGCGAGGCCCACTGCGCCGGCCCGGGCCCGGTGCCCCCGCCGTCGAGTCCGGCCACCCGCAGCGCCGGCTCGGGCAGCATCCCCGCCCACCACAGCGACAGCGCGCATCCGGCGACGCCCGCGCATCCGCCGAGGACGCCGGCGAGACCGGGCAGGACCCTGGCCCGCCGCTCGGCCAGGGAGGGGTCGAGGTCGGGCACGGGGCGCGCCGCGGACTCGGCGGGCCCCACCTCCAACGCGGGCGCGGGCGTGGGCGCGGGCGCGGGGCGGCGCGCCGTCCGGGGCTGCTCCCCCGTTCCCCGCCTGCGCCGCACCACGGCGGGCGGCAGCGGGACGGCCACCGGGTCGTCCGGGTCGTCGCGGAAGAGGAGGTGGACGGGGATCTCGGTGGTGGCCTCGCTCTGGATCACCCTCGGCGGCCGCGCGGCGGCCTGCTCGGGCGCCCCGCCGGGCCGCGGGGACTGGGGCTGTGAAGCCGCCGTCGCACTCATCCGTGCCTCCGCCTCATCCGTGCCTCCGCCTCATCAGTACTTCCGCCTGGTCCGTCCCCACCTCACGCACGCCCCTGCCTCATCCCTGCCACCGCCTCACCGACACCTCCGCCGTAGCTCCCAGGCCCGAGGCCCGAGGCCATGCCCCTCACCGGAACAACCTCCGCCACGTCTCCGGGCCCGGATAGCCGTCGGCCGCCGCGCCCCGCCAGCCCTGGGCGCGCTGGAACGCCTCCACGTTGCGTCGGTCGCTCTCGCTCCAGGCGGGGCCGGGGCCCCGGGCGTAGTGGCGGCCGAAACCCTTCCGCACGAGCTGGACGCCGAGCTGCTCGATCGCCGGGTGGGAGCGCCCGGGCCGGAAGACGCCCGGGCCGGGGTAGGCCGGCGCCGTCCGCGCGCCGGTGTCCTCCGGGGTCGCGCCCGCCGCGGGGATGTCCCGTCCCTTCCCCCGCATCAGGTACGACCACGTGGCCGGGCCGGGCAGGCCGTCCGCGCCCCCGCCCCGCCACCCTTGCGCCAGCTGGAAGGCCCGCGTCGCCCTGCGGTCCGCCTCGGTCCAGCGCGGTCCGGGGCCCGACCGGTAGAAGCGCTTGCCGCCCCGCGCGACCAGCGCCTCGCCGAGCCGGGTGACGTACGCGTTGTTCGCCCCGGGCCCGAAGGAGACCGTCCCGGGGAACCGCGTCAGGGCGGGCCCGGAGCCGTTCCCCGCGCCCTTGCCCTCCGTGGTGGTCCCGGCCTCCTCGACGCCCTTGAAGCGATAGGCCAGATAGCGGTCGGAGTTCTCCCAGTAGGCATAGGGAGTCGCCTGTTTACGGGTGTGCGGGCGGGTCTGCTCATAGGCGACGTAATGCGTTTGAGTGGCGTCCGTCCAGCCACCGAAAATCGTCACGTGCGACCCCTTGGTCGGGTTCGCCGGATTGTGGAAGAGAAGAATGTCGCCGGGCTGGAGCTGTTCCTTCGTAATGCGCACCGCGTACTTGCCGAGGCTGCCCGTCCATTCGTTGCCGCTCAGGTTCCAGGCCATCGAGACGAAGCCGGAGCAGTCCTGGCGGTAACCATCGCTCCAGTACGCCTCCATGCTGTAGGGCACCTTCGCGTCGACCCACGTCATGGCCCGATCGATGATCGTCGTCCGGGAGATCGAGTGGTACACCGACGACGCCGGCACGCCCGAACCGCCGTGCAGGGGGCTCGCGGGGCCCTGCGGCGTGTCCGGTCCCTCGTCCGCCGGACGGGCGTCCCGCCGGGCCGCCGCATGGCCTGCCGCCCCGGCACCCCCCATCTCGGTGCCGGCCGCCGCCGGCAGCGTCTGGCCGCCGAGCACCGTGCCCGCCGCCGCCGCGAGGACGAGGGCGCGCCGCGCGCCGTGCGCCGCCGGATGGCCGCCGAGCCGCACGGGAAGCGCGTGGACCATGGCGCGCCGCCAGTGGAGACAACCGGGACAGCCGCAGTCGCTCTCGGGGTCGAATTCCTCGAATACCGGAGCGGCCTCCATGCGATTCCCCTCACACCCCAGAATAGAAAGTCCGCGCATCTGCACATCCGTCAGTTTCTCAACTGTCCCGGGATACCGCATGTTGACGGTCCGAATGATGTAGTGGCCCGCCCCGGCCGTCCCCCGGGCCCCCACGAGTTCCCTCTCCGGACACCGCCCGGAGAGGCCGGGTGGTCAGGAGCACCCCCGGACATCCGGTAGAGTTCTCCAGGTCAGCAGGCGCCGCTAGCTCAGTTGGTTAGAGCAGCTGACTCTTAATCAGCGGGTCCGGGGTTCGAGTCCCTGGCGGCGCACAGACACCGAAGGCCCTCCGTTCACGCGGGGGGCCTTCGTCGTGCGCCCTACCGCTACGGTTGCGCCATGGCGCGCGACATCCAGGAGCGGATCAAGAAGCTCATCATCGATTCCCGGCTGCCCTCCGGGGCCTCGCTCCCCACCGAGCCCGAACTGATGGAGCGCCTCGGCGTCAGCAGGAACTCCGTGCGGGAGGCCCTCAAGGCGCTCCAGGCCGTCGGGATCGTGGAGATCCGGCACGGTTTCGGCACGTATGTCGGCCCGATGTCCGTCGCGCCGATGATCGAGGGCCTCGCCTTCCGCACGGTGGCGGGCCACTACCGCGGCGAGGACAGCCTGCTCCAGCTCCTGGAGCTGCGCGAGGCCGTGGAGACGGGGCTGATCGCCCGCCTGGCGGGCCGGGTCCCGGAGGCCGACCTCGCCGAACTGGACGCCTTGGTGGACCGGATGGACGCCGAGGCCGCCGCACCTGACGGCGCCGTGCGCGCCGAGACCGACCGCGCCTTCCACGCCGCGCTGTACCGCGGCCTCGGCAACCTCCTCCTCGGCGAGGTCCTGGAGGCGTTCTGGGACGCCTTCCACAAGGTCCGCACCGATCTGGTGGACGTACCGCAGGACCCCAAGGTCACCTGCCGCCAGCACCGCGAGATCGTGGAGGCGGTGCGCTCGGGGGACGCCGTCCGGGCCGAGCAGGCCATACGGGAGCACTTCGGCAACATTCGTACGCGTCTGAGCTCACCCGCCCCCACAGGGGCCCCAAATCGCACGTATGACCGGTAAATCACCTGTCTGCCTCTTGCGGTCAAGCGGTACGGCTCAGAGCCCTGGCCTGGAGCCTTTGGCTCTCACGAGGCGGACGGCACAGGGCAGTTGGGGTCCGAGGAAGGCCCGCTGGGCCCCCGTGCCGTAGGGGCGACCCCGTCAGGAGCGCGGCCCCCTCAGGAGCGCGGGGAGTTCTTCGCGAGGCCCAGGGCGTAATCCGGCCACCACTCGCCCGCCTTCGGGCCGCCCCGGCACGTCCCGTCGGACTCGCCGGGCCGCTTGACCCACAGATACGCGTCGACCAGCGGATCACCGGTCCTCGTGGTGGGCGCCTCGCCGAGCGCACGGCCCGGCGGGTTGCACCACGGGTCCTCACCCTTGCCGTAGGGCCCGTTGCCGTTGCGCCCGGTGTCGATGACGAACGGCTTACCGCCGACCTTCGCCGAGAGCCGCTTGCCGAAGTCCTTGCCGGCCGCCGTGGTCTGGAAGTTGGAGACGTTCACCGCGAAACCGTCGGCCCGCTCCACGCCGGAACGCCGCAGGGGCTCCCGGAGCGCGTCGGGGCCCTGCCAGCCCGCGTTGCCCGCGTCCAGGTACACCCTGGTGTCCTTCAGGGACGTGAGCTTCCCGACGGCGCCCCGCAGGAGGTCGTAGCGCTCCTCGTGGAACCGCTCCGGAATGCACCCATCGACCAGGTGGAGCACGGCGTCCGGCTCCAGGATCACCGTGGCACGGCGGTCGCCGATGCCCTCGGCGACCTCGTCGACGAAGGCGCGGTAGGCGTCAGCGTCGGCCGCGCCGCCTCCGGAGTACCGGCCGCAGTCGCGGTGCGGGATGTCGTAGACGACGAGGAGCGCGTCGCGGTCCGCCTTCTCGGCCGCCTCGGTGAAGCCGCGCGCCTGCTCCCGCGCGTTCTCCGGGACGAGCCACTCGGCGACCGGCTGCTCGGCGATCCGCCGGATCAGCCCGGCGTCGTCCTCCCTGCCGTCCTCGGCGTACGTGGCGACCTGCCGGGCGGCGGTCCCCCGCGGGTTGACCCAGTACGGGTCCCGGTCCTTCGGCTGCTGCCCCACCGGCGCGCCCACCGTGTCGCCCTCCCCGCCACCGCCGGCGGGGGAGCACCCGGCGAGGAGCAGCGCGGCCCCCGCGAGCACGAGCCCTGCCTTCCACCCCCCGGCCGCGAGAACGCGTCCGCGACAGGTCCCTTTTCAGTACATCCACTCCCCTTTGAGTGCACTGTCCGTAGCGCAATCCTGACATAAGACCCCCTTGCCCACGGGGTCGCCGGGCCCGCCGGAAGAGCTGGGCGAGAGCTGCCGCCGAGCGCGTTACGCGACGCCCCGGTCTGGGTACGCGCCGCCTGCGGGGAGTGGAGGAGACAGGGTCATGGGGTACCACCCGGGCGCGCTGCGGCTCGCCGAGATGCTGGTGGAGGCCGCGGACACGCTGACCGACGCCTTCGACCCCGAGGCCCATCTGCGACGCCTCTCGGACCACTGCGTGGAGCTGCTCCCGGCACAGGGCGCCGGGGTGCTGTACGCCGACGGGGACGAGGTCCGCCTCGTCGCCGGGGGCCGGCGACGGGACGTGGTGCACGCCCTGTTGGCGGCCCAGCGCGAGGGCGGGCCCTGCCTCGATGTCCTGGGCAGCGGCCGGGCGGTGGCGCCGGTGCGGATCGGCTCCGAGGAGTCGGTGGCCCGCTGGCCCGCGTTCACCGGGCTGGCCGCCGCGTACGGCGTCACGCGGACCTTCGCCGTACCGCTGCGGCACGGCGGCGCGACGCTCGGGGCGCTGAACGTCTTCGTGACGCGGCCCCCGCGGGACGAGCACATCGCGCCCCGGGAGGCCGAGTCGCTCCTCGCCCAGGTCCTCGCGGACGCCACGGCCCTGGGGCTGTCCCATCACCGCACGCTCACGGGCTGCCGGACGCTCGCCGCGCAGCTCCAGAACGCCCTGGACAGCCGGGTCCGCGTGGAACAGGCCAAAGGCGTGCTCGCCGAGCGCTGGCACACCGGGGTGGACGAGGCGTTCGAGGCGCTGCGGCGTTACGCGCGCTCGGAACGCCGGGCCATCGACCTGGTCGCCACCCAGGTGATCGAGGGGACACTCGACTGCGCGGCGCTTCGACGGGACCGGCCCGCCCCGTCCTGACAACCGGCTCGACACCCACTCCCCCAGGGCGCCGATTCGTCCTAGAGTTCGTCACACGGCCCGAGCCCCCGGCCTGTGGGCCATTCCGCTCCTCGGAATGGCCCGTCGACCTCCCGCGCCGGTGCCGGGTTCCTCCCGCAACCCGTGCGCCCGCGGTCGAGGACCGCCCGGTCGGCGGCTCCCGGGGGGAGCGGGCCGCCGATCGGGTCGGGTGCGCCGGACGTCGCGGGCCGGCGGCCGACTCCCGTGAGGTACGCGGAGACGATCACGTTGGCCGTGTAGGCGCGGGCGGCCCTGTCGAAGGTGCCGCCGCAGGTGATGAGGCGCAGCTCGGCGCGGCCCTCCTCGTGCGGGCCGTAGGCCTTCCGCGCGTCGAAGCGGGCGCGGGTGACGACCTGGACGTCGTCGACGGTGAACTCCGCGACCGTCCCGTCGTCGCGCGCCACCCGGATCCGCTCGCCGGGCCGCACCGCGCTGAGGTCGTAGAAGACGGCTGGCTCCGTCTCCGTGTCGACGTGGCCGACGAAGAGGGCGGCGCCCGGGGCGCCGGGACGGGTCCCGCCGCCGTACCAGCCGACGGTGTCCGCCCGGGCGTACGGCGGCGGGTCGATCGCACCCTCGGGGTCCAGGCCGCGGGCCGTCACGGGCGCCGTCACGGCCAGGGACGGCACGTCGACGCGGAGCGGGCGCGCGGGCGTCAGCGGTTCGTGCGCGGGCGGCAGGTCGACGTCCGGGGGGCGGCCCACCGCGGCCGCGTCGCCCTTCGTCGGCGCGGACATGCCGCCGGGCAGCTCGGTGAGGCCGCTGCCCCACAGCCCGAGGCCGCCCAGGAGAACCGCCCAGGCGACGCCGGTCAGCAGGCGCGCGGACTCGGGCGGGCGTTCGCCGCCGGACACGGTGGGGGTCCGTCCGTCACTCGGAGCGGTGCCGGCGGGCGCTGCGGAACGCCACGGCGACGGCCGCGACCCCGGCGAGGACCAGGCCGACCACGGCGTGCCGGGTGCCGGGGCCCGCCTCGTCGGCCCCTTCGGACGCGGCCGAGGTGAGCTGCGCGGTGCCGC
Organism: Streptomyces sp. NPDC031466; assembly: GCF_055581265.1. Lineage (NCBI taxonomy): Bacteria > Bacillati > Actinomycetota > Actinomycetes > Kitasatosporales > Streptomycetaceae > Streptomyces > Streptomyces sp. NPDC031466. Next base: position 168,299 of record NZ_JBVIJT010000007.1, on the reverse strand, counting down.
CGCCACCGGCCCGCACCGGAGCGCTCGGCCCGGCGCCCCGCCCCGCCACCCGGACGGTGCCGACGCCCTGATGGGGGTGGCCGTCGCAGATGACGGTGAGTTCGTAGGAGCCGGAGACGCCCTTGCGGATCCTGACGGTGCCCTTGAGGTCGTCGCCGCCCCGCCCGCTGAGCCGCGCCTCCCCCTCGAAGGCCCCCGCCCCGGCCGCCCCGGTGGCGCCCTCGCAACCGGTCACCGTGACCTCCACGGAGGCACCGGCGGCGGCGTCGGCGGGGGTGACCGTGGCCTCCACGGAGCCGCTTTCGTGGGCCCGGGCCACACCACCGGGCAGGGCGACCGCCACCAGGACGGCCACCCCGGCCGCACGGGGAGCAAGGGAACGTATTCGCATCGTGAACCTCCTGTCCTACGAGATTCACGCCGCGCCCGGCGCCCCGCACCCCGGCACGGGTCAAACGGGGGCCGTGGCCGGGGACCGGGGCCGGGGGCTCCAGAGGGCTCTAGATCCGCTCGACCAGGTCGGCGATGGAGTTCACGACGGTGGAGGGCCGGAACGGGTACTTGTCGATGTCCCGGCGCGAGGTCAGCCCGGTGAGCACCAGGAACGTCTCCATTCCCGCCTCCAGGCCGGCGAGGACGTCGGTGTCCATGCGGTCGCCGATCATCGCGCTGGTCTCCGAATGCGCCCCGATGGCGTTCAGCCCGGTCCGCATCATCAGCGGGTTGGGCTTGCCCGCGAAGTAGGGGTTCTTGCCGGTCGCCTTGGTGATCAGCGCGGCGACGGCGCCCGTGGCGGGCAGCGGGCCCTCGGTGGAGGGCCCGGTCTCGTCGGGGTTGGTGCAGATGAAGCGGGCCCCGCCGTTGATGAGCCGGACGGCCTTGGTCATGGCCTCGAAGGAGTACGTGCGGGTCTCGCCGAGCACCACGTAGTCGGGGTCGTGGTCGGTCAGGACGTAGCCGATGTCGTGCAGCGCGGTCGTCAGACCGGCCTCGCCGATGACGTAGGCCGTGCCGCCGGGGCGCTGGTCGTCGAGGAACTTGGCGGTGGCGAGCGCGGACGTCCAGATGTTCTCGACGGGCACTTCGAGGCCCATGCGGTTCAGCCGGGCCTGGAGGTCGCGCGCGGTGTAGATGGAGTTGTTGGTCAGGACGAGGAAGGGCCTGCCGGACTCGCGCAGCTTCTTGATGAACGTGTCGGCTCCCGGGATCGGGACGCCCTCGTGGATGAGCACGCCGTCCATGTCGGTGAGCCACGATTCGATGGGCTTGCGCTCTGCCATGCGGTGCACTCCTGCGGGGAAACGGGTTGGCTGGGGCGCCGGGACAGCGCTGTGCCGACGCCCCCACCCTAAACAGGAAGCCGTGATCTCGACCCTCGGCTGTTCGTCCCCGTCTCGCGGTCCGCCACGGACGACGGGCACGGTGCGGTGGCAGGGGCGGGCCGGGCCCGGCCCGGGTCAGGGGCGGCGGGTGCCCGAGCGCAGGCGCCGGTGGCGGGCCAGCAGGGCCGCGCCGCCGAGGAGGAGCGTGCCGGCGGCGGCCCCGAGGCCGAGCAGGGTGATGACGCCGGTCTGCGCCAGCTGCTCGATCGAGTCCGCGCGCTCGATCGAGTCCGCGCGCTCGGTGGGGGACGGCTCCTCGGGGGCGTCGGCCGCGACGGTGAACGCGTAGTCGTTGGAGTCGCCGACCCACTCGCCGTCGTCGTCCCTGCGCTGGACGAGCGCGGCGGACGCCACGACGCGGGTGGGCCGCGTGTCGGCGCTGAAGCCGAGCCTGACCTTGACTTCGACACTCGCGCCGGGGCCGACCGTGAACCCGGGGAAGCCGTCGTCGAAGACGCCGATGTGCTCGTCCTGATCGGTCCGCACGAACCGCACGGGCCGCCAGCGCGTCCCGTCGTGGAACTCCAGCCGGATCTGCTCGGACCGCAGCGGCTGCCGCTGGTCCACGAGGACCAGGATCGGGTGGACGCCCGAGCAGGGGTCGCCGGTGGTGTTGGTGAGCTCGATCGTCCAGCCCTGCCGGTCACCGCCCGGACGGTAGGCGGCGGGGCCCTCGTGGATGCGGGTGTCGAGGGGGAAGACGTCGCTGTCGGCGGTCCCGCAGGTGGGCGGCACCACGACGGCGTGCCGCTGCTGACGCACCTGCGGTGCGGCCGCGGCCGGCCCCGGCGCGGCGGCGGACGTGAGAGCGGCGGCGACGGTGGTGGCGACGCCGAAGGTGAGAGAACTGCGGAATCGCATGCAGGGACCTTGCCACGCGCCTGAACCCACCCCGAGGCGCCACCCGGCGGTAGACCCGATCGGCCGTTCCACAACCGCACGATCAGGCGGGATCGCGCCGGGGGCGGATTGGCCGGGGCCCCGCCCCTTGAGCGGCCGAGCGGCGACAGGACCGGCTGCCCGACCAGCAGTTACGTGCTCGGCGGGGGTCGGCCGGGGGCCCTTGCCGGGGCCGCGGGGGCCATTGACGGGGCCCGATCTGAGGGGCCGGGCGGCGGCAGAACCGCCCCGTCGGCGCACAACGCACGCTCGACGGGGCTCCGCCGGAGGCCACTGACGGGGGCCCGACCTGAGGGTTAGGCGGCGGCGAGACCGATCCGCCGGTCCACCACCGCACGAACAGACGGAGCCCGCCCGGCGCCACGGACGGGGAACCCGACCTGAGGGGCCCCGGCGACGGGACCCGACCGACCGCACGGAGAGGCGGCACCTCGCCCACGGTGATCGAAGGGGGCCCGACCCAATCGGGCGTCCGGCGACGGGGACGCCCCGCAGCCGCACGTCAGGCGAGGTCCTGGTCGCGGCGATGGGCGGGGAACGCCACCTCCGCCCGGCCGAACAGCGGCGCGAGGACGAGCTGGGCCGCGCCCTCCGCGACGGCGCGTTCGCCTCCCGGGGCGAGGGCGACGGGCACGTCCACCGCCCCGCCGCCGCGCCGGGCCCGGGCGGCAACGACGGCACCGACGCCGCGTACGAACAGCTCCTCGGCGGCGAACACGGTCCGCCCGCCCAGCAGGACGCGGTCGATGTCGAGCAGCCCGACAAGGTTGCCCGCGGCCGTGCCGAGCACGCGCGCGGCCTCGTCCAGATCGCCCCGGGCGACGGCCGCGAGGCACAGCGCCTCGACGCAGCCCCGGTCCCCGCACGCGCAGGGCGGACCGTCCAGTTGCAGCACCTGGTGGCCGAACTCGCCGGCCCCGGTGCGTGCCCCGCGGTGCACGGAGCCCGCGAGCACGAGCCCGGCGCCCAGCCCTGTGCCCAGGTGCAGATACGCGAAGGAGCCGGCGGCGTCGGCACCGGCGAGGGCCATGCCCAGGGCGGCGGCGTTGGTGTCCTTGTCCACGACGACCGGCAGTCCGAGCCGCCCCTCCAGCGCGTCCCGCAACGGATACCCGTCCCAGGCCGGAAACCCCGTCACGCGCCGCAACACCCCGCCCACGTGATCGAGCGGTCCGGGCAGCGCGACGCCGACACCGGAGACACGGGGCGCGGGACCGGCCGCCGGCCCGCGTCCGGGCGCTATGCCGAGCGGCCCCACCGTCCGCCCGGCACCGGTCCCAGCCCCGGACCCCGCCGCCCGCTCCACACCGGGCGCAACCCCGGACACCGCAGCCCGATCCACGCCGGGTGCAGTCCTGGGCGCAACCGCCCGCCCGGCACCGGGCACCTGCCTGGACGCCTCACCGGGACCCGCGTCACTCGCCGCCGAACCGACATCCGCCACCTCATCGGGCCCCGCCGACCGCTCCACACCGGGCGCGGTGCCGGGCACCGCTGTGCGCCCGGCACCGGGGGCAAGCCCAGGCAGCCCTGCCCGCCCGGCGTCGGGCCCCGTCCCGGGCAACGCCCCCCGCAGGGCCGGCGGTTGGTCGTCCAACTCCGTCAGCAGCCCCCGTACCTCCGCCGCCGCCACCTCCACGACCGCCTCCGCGCCCGCGTCGAAGGCGAGCGGGGCGCGGCGTTCGGCGACCACCGTGCCGGTGAGGTCGACGAGGACCGCCGTCAGCTCGTCGCGGTCCAGATGCAGGCCGACCGCGTGGCCGGCGTCGGGGACCAGGCGCAGGACGGTGCGCGGCTTGCCGCCCGTCGAGGCGCGGCGGCCCGCCTCCGCGGCCAGCCCCTCGGCCCGCAACCGCGCGGTGATCTTGCTGACGGCCTGCGGGGTGAGCCCCGTGCCCTCGGCCAGCTCCAGGCGGCTGATGCCCGCCTCGCCCGCCGCGCGCAGCAGATCGAGCACCAGCGCGGCGTTGTGCCCGCGCAGCGCCGGCAGGTTCACTCCGGTGTTCGCCCTGTTCCCGTACGACTTCACCCCGCCATTGTCCCCTCCGCTTGCACTTTGGCAACACCGTTGCTTAAGTGGAAGGCATGACTGGGACCTCGACCTCCGCCTCGACGACGACAAGTTCCGACACCGATAGCGGCGCCCCCCTGCGCGTCGGCCTCGTGGGGTACGGCCTCGCGGGCTCCGTCTTCCACGCCCCGCTGATCGCCGCCACCGAGGGCCTGACCCTCGACACGGTCGTGACGTCGAACCCCCAGCGGCAGGACCAGGCCCGCGCCGAGTTCGGCGAGGGCCTGCGCTGCGTGGCCTCGGCGGACGAACTGTGGGACCGGGCGGACGCCCTGGACCTGATCGTCGTCGCGTCCCCCAACAAGACGCACGTGCCGCTCGCCACCGCCGCCCTGAAGGCGGGCCTGCCGGTCGTCGTCGACAAGCCGATCGCGGGCACGGCCGCCGAGGCGCGCGAGCTGGCCGCCCTCGCCGAGGAGCGCGGGCTGCTCCTGTCCGTCTTCCAGAACCGCCGCTGGGACAACGACTTCCGCACGCTGCGCCGGCTCATCGCGAACGGCGCGCTGGGCGACGTATGGCGCTTCGAGTCCCGCTTCGAGCGGTGGCGGCCGCAGCCGAAGGGCGGCTGGCGCGAGTCCGGGGACCCGGAAGAGATCGGAGGTCTCCTCTACGACCTGGGCAGCCACGTCGTGGACCAGGCCCTGGTGCTCTTCGGCCCGGCCACGAGCGTGTACGCCGAGTCGGACGTCCGCCGCCCGGGCGCGGAGGCCGACGACGACACGTTCATCGCCCTGACCCACGCGAGCGGCGTCCGTTCGCACCTGTACATGAGCGCCACCACCTCCCAGCTCGGCCCGCGCTTCCGCGTCCTCGGCTCGGAGGCCGGGTACGTGAAGTACGGCCTGGACCCCCAGGAGGCGGCCCTGCGCGAGGGCGGGCGGCCCGCGACGCAGGACCCCTGGGGCGTGGAACCCGAGACGATGTGGGGCCGGATCGGTGCCGGGGAGTCCCCGGTGACCGGCGGCGGCCGCCCCGTGCCGACGCTGCCCGGCGACTACCCCGCGTACTACGCGGCGGTGGCCGACGCCCTGCGCGGCACCGGCGAGAACCCCGTCACCGCGCTCCAGGCCGCCGAGGCCCTGGACGTCCTGGAGGCGGCCCGACGCTCGGCCCGCGACGGTGTGACGGTGACGCTGTGACCGCGGCGCGGGACGCCACGGCCCCGACCTCCAAGGCCCCGGCCCCCGCCCCGGCCGCCACCGCCCCGACCGTCGCCGAACTGGAGGCGCAGGAGCGCCGCTTGGTGCTGCCCCGCTTCACGTACGACGACGCGTGGGCGCTCGGCTCGCTCCTGGTGGAGCTGGCGCGCGAGCGCCGCGCCCCGGTGGCGATCGACATCACCCGCGGCGGCCAGCAGCTCTTCCACGCGGCGCTGCCCGGTTCGACCCCGGACAACGACGCCTGGATCGCCCGCAAGCGCCGCGTCGTCGAACGCTACGGCTGCTCGTCGTACCTGGTCGGCTCCCGCTTCCGCGCCAAGGACACGACGTTCGAGGCCTCCTCCCGCCTGGACCCCGACACGTACGCGGCCCACGGCGGCGCGTTCCCGCTCGCGGTCGCGGGCGCGGGCGTCATCGGCGCGGTGACCGTCTCGGGCCTGCCGCAGGTGGAGGACCACGCGCTGGTGGTGGAGGCGCTGGAACGGTTCACCGCCGCCCCGTAGGCGGCACCGCCCAAAGCCCCCAGGCAGGAGCAACCGACCCCGAGGCCGGGAGCCAGGGGCAGGGGCAGGGGCAAGGGGCCGCCAGACCCGCGAAAGACCCAGGCCGGGCCTACGCGTCCTTCAGTGACTGCCGCTGCCGCCCCAGCCCCTCGATCTCCAGCTCCACCACATCGCCCGCCCGCAGATACGGCTTCGGCTCGGGCTGTCCCATCGCCACGCCCGCCGGCGTACCGGTGTTGATGACGTCGCCGGGGTAGAGCGTCATGAACTGGCTGACGTAGCGCACCACTTCGGCCACCGGGAAGATCTGCTGCGCGGTCGTGCCGTCCTGCTTCAGTTCGCCGTTCACCCAGAGTTTCAGGGACAGCGCCTGCGGGTCCGGTACCTCGTCGGCGGTGACGAGCCAGGGGCCGAGCGGGTTGAACGTCTCGCAGTTCTTGCCCTTGTCCCAGGTGCCGCCCCGCTCGATCTGGAACTCCCGCTCGGACACGTCGTGCGCCACCGCGTACCCCGCGACGTGCGCCAGCGCCTCCTCGTGCGACTCCAGATAGCGGGCCGTACGCCCGATGACCACCGCCAGTTCGACCTCCCAGTCGGTCTTCACCGACCGGCGCGGCACCAGCACGGTGTCGTCCGGGCCGATCACCGTGTCCGCCGCCTTGAAGAAGACGACGGGCTCGGCGGGCGGTTCGGCGCCCGTCTCGCGGGCGTGGTCGTGGTAGTTGAGCCCGATGCAGACGACCTTGCCGATCCGTGCGACCGGCGGTCCGATCCGCACCCCCTCGGCCGCCAGCGGCGGCAGCACCCCCGCGTCCGCGGCGGCCCGTATCCGGTCGAGCGTGCCGCCGTCGGAGAGCAGCGCCCCGTCGATGTCCGTGACGAGCCCCGACAGGTCCCGCAGGGTTCCCTGGGCGTCGAGCAGAGCGGGCCGCTCCGCCCCGGCCGTACCGACTCGCAGCAGCTTCATGGTCGAACTCCATTCCTTCGGTAGCCCGGCCGATGGGATGCGGCCATCGGAGGTTTGGTCGATCGTCCAAGGTGACCGTCCGCTCCGCAAGACCCCGTTCACGTACTGGACCCTTACCCGGCGGTAGCCACATGTCCCGGGCCTTCAGCCGGCGGCGGCCGCCAGCGGCATCCCGCCCGGCATGTCCCGGTAGAGCACCGCCCGCTCGACGGCGCTCCACGTCGTACTGGTCACCACGTACAGCGCGGCGGCCAGCGGCACGACGGCGACGGTGATCAGAGTCATGAACGACATCAGCGGCATGATCTTGCTGATGGCGCCCATGCCGGGCGTCGGCCGGTCACCGGCCTGCGGAAGCGGCGTGGCGGCGAGCTGCCGCTTGGTGCGCACGTAGTTGAACGTGGCGACCGCCGCGACGATCACGAACAGCGCCAGATAGACGAGCCCCCGCGCCCCGAACACCCCGCCGTCGGCCAGGGCGTCCGCCCACCGGCCGCCGAGCGGCGCGGCGCCGAGGGTATGACCGAGCAGCGCGTTCGACCCGCCGCCGATGCCGGAGCTGGAGAAGAGGTGGTAGAGGAGGAAGAACGCCGGCAGCTGGAAGAGGCTCGGCAGGCAGCCGGAGAGGGGCGAGACGCGCTCCTTGCGGTGCAGTTCGAGGACCGCCTGCTGGAGCCGCTCGGGGTTCTTGCCGTGCTTCTTGCGCAACTCCGCGATCTGCGGCGAGAGCCGGGCGCGCGCCTTCTGCCCGCGGGCCGAGGCGCGCGACAGGGGGTGGACGAGGAGTCGTACGCAGGCGGTGAAGAGCACGATCGCGGCAGCGGTCGCCGAGCCGTGGAACAGCGGGCCGAGCAGGTCGGCCATGCGCGCGACCAGGTCCGCGAAGACGGACATGAAGGGGGACAGGAAACTGGTCATGGAGGAGCCCTCCGAGGGGTCTCGTCGTGCCGGGAGAGGAGAGGCGAGGTCGGGAAGACGTCGCGTCGGCAGGACGAACCGCGAGGGGCTCGGGTGACGTGTGTGTGGTCCCCTACGCGGCCGTCAGGAGGTGACGGCCGGGTGCTCGGGGGCGCCTGCGACCCCGGGCGTCGGGATCGCGCTGGGGCAGGAAGGCGGTACGCCGCTCACGGTCGCGGATGGCCGTACGCACGCGGGTGCGGGGCACAGGGGGCGCGCAGCGCGCGGCGAGCAGGGAGCAGACGGCGAGGGCGGCCCCCGCGGCGGCGGTCGCGGCGAGGGCGACGGCCGCGGTGAGGCCGCCGGTGTCGACGAGAACGAGCTCGACGAGCAGGAACAGCAGGAGCAGGGCCGGGCGCGCGGCGGCTTTCCAACCACGAAGCAGCTCTCGCACCGCGTGTCCTCCCCCCTGGCTCCGTCTCCATCCCCGTCTCCGGGGCACTCCTACTGCCCCGTTATACAGGACCGATGTCGCTGAACTGAAGGAGCCTGTTCTACGGGACTGGGCCGCCCCGACCGGCACGTGACTGACCGATCCCCCGGTTCCTGCTGAGGCCGACCCCGGCCGGGCGGCATCACGGACGGGGCCCACTGACGGCGGAGCGCCACACCCCGGCCGGCCGACTGGCGCGGGGCGTACGCCGCGACGGGCGCGGCACCACGTACGTGGACCAACTGGGCCGGGACGGCGGACGGCAGACGCCAGACGCCAGACGCCAGAGCGTACCGGTGGCCGGCCCGCTGCTCACCGCCACGCGGTCGGCCGCGAGGCCTGTCGCCGTGAGGCGAGGAAGGGAGGAGGAGGAAGGGAGAAAGTGTGTGCGCTGCGCGACGGCAGCACCCTGGACGGCTCCCGGCCGCCGGACAGGCCCCTTTCCCCGCCCCACCACCGGGCACACTCCGCCTCCGCCCCGGCCGATACGACGGACCGTGCCCTCTGCGGAAGGCCCGCTCGGCAGTACCGTGTCCCGTATGCGCCCCGAGAAGCCTGCTGCCGCAGATCACGTCGACGCCGACCACATCGCCGAAGCCGCGCGCCTGGAACGCACGGCCGGCCTGTACCCGGAGGACGCCGAGCAACTGCTCCTCCAGGCCGCCGCCCACCTCGAACTGGCCGGCGTCCGCGAGCGCGCGACGACGCTCTACGACCGCCTGCTGTCCGCCGACGCCGAGTACCCCCCGTCCTCCCCCGTGCTCATCCGCGCCCTGAAGGCCGCGAACCTCTGGGAGTACGACCACGAGGCGGAGGCCCGCGCCATCATCGACGGGGTCCGCACGGCGGCCCCCCGGGACCCGGCGCCCTGGGTGATCGTGGCGGAGTCCCTGGAATCGCACGACGAACTGGAGCAGGCGCACGCCACGTTCACGGAGGCGGTGACGCTGCTGCTCCCGCCGGAGACGACGGACCCCCCGTACGCGACGCACCCGCTGCTCTTCGGCCGCCACCGCGTACGCCGCCTGCTCGGCGCGGACCACGACGCGTGGGACACCCTGGCGGACCGCGTCTCGACGGCGCCGGTTCCCCTGGACGAACTGCACGACCCCAAGCGGGTCTGGTCCCTGGGCTCGGAGAACCCCGCGGAACTCCGCGCGGAGATCACCCGCATCCAGGCGGAACTCGGCTCCTACCGCGAGGCCCTGTCCCGCCCCTTCCCGGTGGCGGTCCTGCACTGGCCGGAAGCCGAACTGACGGAACTCGTGACGGCGTACCCGTCCCTGACGGCCGAATACCCCTCGCACGAGGCGCACTTGGCGACCATAGAGTCCTCCCTGCGCGAACTCTCCGCCTCGGGCACCCCGAACCTCGGCATCGTCACCGGCACGGTCCCCTCCTACGAGGCCTTCGCAGCCTCAGAATCCACCTCCCCGGACCACCCGGACCTGCTCCCCCAATACGCCACGACCTTGGCAGCCCGAGGCCGCGCCACGGCCTGGCCGCCCGAAACCACGGCGGGGTGCTGGTGCGGCTCTGGGGCGACGTATGGGCGATGCCACGGGGTCTAGTAAAGCGTTCCCGAAGGACCTATTCGGCCAATAAGAAGCCGAACTCTTCCCTTCCTTCGTGTCGCCTTGTGGTGCCGGTGCCAGCTGCTATCACATGTGAGGCATTGCGCTGGTGAGCGCTCTAACCGGAGCATGTAAAACAGACTCATCAGCGCCCGGCAACAGGGAGGACAGCACCATCCGCACTAACCAAGCAATGAGGGCCTATCCGCACCAAAAGGACATGTTGGAACGCTTGGAGGTAGAGCGTTCCGTCCGAGGTCGGCACCACAATCTCCTTGTCGCCGCAACGGGTACTGGCAAGACTGTGATGGCAGCGCTTGATTACAAGCAGCTACGCCAGAAGGCGGGTCGTGATCTGCGACTGCTCTTCATCGCGCACAGAAAGGAGATCTTGGATCAATCTTTGGAGACTTATCGCAAAGTGCTCGACGAAGCCGACTTTGGCGAGCTTCTTTACAGTGGAGAGATCCCCAAAAATTGGGCGCACATCTTTGCGAGCGTTCAATCGATCAACTCACGGGCCCTTGAGCAACTTTCAGCCGACCACTTTGATGTTATTGTCATCGATGAATTTCATCACGGAACGTCTCCTACGTACCGGAGAATCATCGACCACTTCACTCCAGAAGAGCTTCTCGGCCTCACTGCCACCCCCGAGCGCATGGATGGCAAAAATATCCAAGATGAGTTCTTCGACGGAAATATCGCAGCAGAGATGCGACTTTGGGAGGCACTGGAAAACTCCCTCCTCTGCCCGTTCCGCTACTACGGAATCAGCGATAGTACCGACTTGAGCGTCGTGGAGTGGAAGCGAGGCGCCTACGACATGGCTTCGCTCAGTGGCGTCTTTACAGGAAATGACGCGCGTGCCCGGCTTGTCGTAAAGGCAGTGCGAGACAAGGTTCCCTCACCCAGCAGAATGCGCGCGCTCGGCTTCTGCGTTTCAGTTGCCCATGCCCGTTTCATGGCCCAGCACTTTCGCAAGGCCGGGATCAAAGCTGTCGCACTTTCTGGCGAGTCTCACCGCGATGAGCGCGAGCGAGTGCTCAACGAACTCAAATCCGGCGAGATCCGTGTCATCTTCTCCGTTGACCTTTTTAACGAGGGTCTCGACATCCCGGAGGTCGATACGGTGCTTCTCCTCCGCCCGACAGCGAGCGCTACGGTATTTCTCCAGCAACTTGGCCGCGGGCTGAGACGCACAGAGGGAAAAGATGCTCTCACCGTCATTGACTTCATCGGACAACACCGAAAAGAGTTTCGCTTCGAAAACCAGTTTCGCGCCCTGACCAATCTTACCAGGAAGCGCCTAATTGACAATATAGTCCATGATTTCCCGCTGCTTCCTTCCGGCTGCCAAATCGTCTTGGAGCCAAAGGCAAAGCAGTCCATCATCCAGAACATCAAAGAGCAGCTTAACGTCAACGTCACCACCCTAGCCCGTGAGGTAGCCACTTACGCCGAGACGCGCCTTTCTACCTATCTAGAGGAGAGCAGACGGGAGATCAAGGAGATCTATCGCGGAGGCAACGGTAACTCGTGGACCAAGCTGCTGCGACGCTCCAACCTTCTTCCTGATGTCGAACCTGAGGGAGAAATCGAGCTGCTCAAGCGTCTCCCGTCGTTCCTTCATGTCGACGACCGCGAGCGCATCGAGGCGTACAAGCACATCTTGTCGGATAGTTCTGCGACATATGAGTCCCTTCCTCCCTTGGAGCAGGGATACGCTCGCATGCTCTTTTTCAACTTGTGGGACAAGGGGGGAAGTTTTTCTACCTACGAGGATGGACTAGCCTATCTCCGTACACAGGATGCTGTATGTGACGAGATCGGCCAAGTGCTCGATCACTGCCTGGCTACCGCGGACCACTTTCCGATTCCCCTAAAAGGAGTTCATAGCCGCCTCCCTCTAAAGATGCATAGTTCCTATAACCGCTCGGAAATTCTTGCAGCGCTTGGCGTAGCTCGCCTGGGCGGCCAAATGCCAGGATCTTTCGCCCAAGGCGTGGTGGACGCTAAAGAGATCAACTCTGATGCCCTTCTCATCACGCTGGAAAAGGACGAAAAGGACTTCTCTCCCACGGTGCGGTACAGGGACTACGCGATGAGTCCTACTCAGTTCCATTGGGAGTCACAGAGCACTACCGATGAGAACTCTGTTACCGGACGCCGGTACCGCGAGCATGCACAACGAGGCAGGCACGTTCTGCTCTTCGTTCGTCGGTACAAGAACACAGATATTGGTAGCGCTGAGCCATGGATGTTCCTGGGTCCAGCTCGTTACGTTTCCCACAGTGGTAGCAAGCCGATGGCGATCGTCTGGGAGCTTGAGCAGGAGATGCCAGCCGATGTGTGGACTTATTCGGCGAGTACATCGCTTTGAGGCCTCAGTCGCATTTGAGGTCTCAGACGCACGTTACTCCTAGCGTTCTCGTCTCTAGCTAACTGGCTGGTTCGGGTCGCGAATGATGGCGCCTGCCCGCTCTACGAACGCAGAGTGTGCATGCGTCATCCCGCGGTTAGCACTCTCCCATTGGTCCCACCCCTGGCTCCGCGACCGGGTTCGGGGTCCCTCACCCTGCGCCAGCCTCAGAGCCTGCGCCGCCGCAATCGTGCTGACCGTAAGCTCATGCGCTAAGCGGATCGCCTCCTCGGGTCCCCATAGCGCCAGTTGCCTGGCGCATGACTGCATCGTCATGCTTCTCACGACCAGTTCTTCTCGGGCTTCATCAGAGAGCCTGCCACCCGCTCGTATCCCGGGTGCAGCTCGCGCCAGGGTGTCCTCAACAGCCGACTGAGCATCGAGCAGTTGCCCATATGCCTGTTGCCTCTGCCCACGGACCCATTGGAGATGCTCGGCGACAGCCTGGCCTGCCACCTGCAAGCGTGCAGCCTCAACAGCCTTTGACCCACCGATCCTTGCCCCTCGCACAGCCCAGATGCCACCGGCAAAGGCGCCGGCGATCGCTCCGACGAGGCCGAAAGCTCCAGCCAGTACCGCAGCTATCCCCTGATCCATGCCGCCATCGTCCCTTGTGCAGGCCCGACCACCAAACCGTTCGGCACGATCCTCACTCAGCCTGCGTGCCACTCTCGCGGCCTCACGGTCTAGCCTCTACGCCATGACGACATCCGCGCCCACGCTCATGCCCGGAGATGTCCGCACACGTGCGGAGATCCGTCAAGAGTTGGGGGGAAGTCCCCAAGGTGGGATCTGCCCCTCCGAGTCCAAGAAGACCGTTGTCCTCTTCTCCGACGTCAACGCCGGTGCTTCTTACGGGTATCGGGATGGATGGCTAGCTGAGGAGGACGATCTGGGTCCCATCTACACATATACCGGGGCCGGGGCTAGAGGAACCCAGACCTTTGGCGGTCTCTACGGCAAGGGCAACTCTGCGGTGCTCGATCATGCTGAACGCGGACGCACCCTCCACTTGTTCATCGCGGAGGGCAAGGTCCCTGGGTCTGGGACACGCACTCATCGCTACATAGGAACCTTTAAGGTCGATGAGCGCAATCCCTATCACTTGCAACCGGCTCTTGACGAGAACGGAGAAAACCGAAGCGTCATCGTTTTTCATCTGCGCCCAACTGGCCAGGTGTTCCGCTCTGATGCACATACGCTTCCGCCAGCAAGAGAGACACGACCCATCTTCTTTCGTGGGCGAGAAGGAAGGCGTCTGGCTAGAGCGCAGCGTAGACAGCGAAATGCACGGCGCAACGCCACACCTGAAGAGGTAATGGCCCAGCGGCGTGACGAGTTGAGCGAGAGCTACGAAAATGAACTGACCGGAGCGGGTCACTCGGTCGGTCAACTACAGGTAGAGATCGCTAACAAGACGGCCACCCTACTCTCTGACCTTTACGATGAGAGTGACAACACTCTCTACGAGCCAGCCGGCAGTACATCACGTGAAGCCATCAGAAACGCATTGGCACAGTTGTTGGACATCAGCAGGTACCTGCGCTCCATAGAGCACAGTGAACCGCTTCGACTGATGGTACTGGCGCCTGAGTTGCCCGATTCCGACATTCGAGAGCTGCTTGAAGAGCATGGTGTCGGCGTCATCTACCGTAATGACGCCGGAGGTTTCTCGGAGTTTCAAGGTGAGCGACGAACTTCTGGCTCGGCCGGCGGTTCGCTCTCTCCCTGCGTGAGATGCCCGGCCCTCAGTGCATAACCTTCGACTGTGGCTGAATGCGCCGGCGAAACCTTGGTAGGCCCATCGGCGGGGTATGGGGCACAAAGGCGCCGTCCTTACCGGGCGCGGGGCGCAGGTGCGGGCCTCGTAGAGGAGGTCCCCGGACGGTCCGCGCGCCGTGCCGAGGAGCTGGTGGACCAGGCCCGGCTCCATCCGCAGTACGCCGTCCCTGACCAGGACCGCCAGGACCGCCAGACCGCCACGGACCTCGGCGCCGCCGCCGTCGCCGTGACCTTCCGTACGTCCCTCACCCGCCTCGGCATGGCCGGATCCTTGCACAGGGATCGGATCCGGCCATCCGCCGCACGGCGCCCGGCACGCCAGGGCGCGGCCGCCCTCGGCGCCCGTCACGCCGGCGCCCCGCCGCACGACACCCGTCACGCCGGCGCCCCGCCCTCCTTCGCCTTCACCGCCGACAGCGGCTCCGCGATGTCCTCCAGCGAACGCCCCTCCGCCTTGACCGCGAACACCGCCGCCACCAGACCCGCCGCGCACATCAGGCCCGCGCCGATCTGGAAGGCCAGGACCGTGTCGCCGACGACGCCCGACTCGGTCAGCTTGGCGAAGATCAGGGGGCCGCTGATGCCGCCGGCCGCCGTGCCGATCGCGTAGAAGAACGCGATGGCCATGGCGCGGGTCTCCATGGGGAAGATCTCGGAGACCGTCAGATACGCGCTGCTCGCGCCCGCCGACGCGAAGAACAGCACCACGCACCAGCAGGCCGTCAGCGTCATCGCGCTCAGCGAGCCCCGGTCGAAGAGCCAGGCCGTGCCGAACAGCAGGACGCCGGAGACGATGTACGTCGAGGAGATCATGATCCGGCGGCCGACCGTGTCGAAGAGCTTGCCGAGGAAGAGCGGACCGAGGAAGTTGCCCGCGGCGATGACGGCGAAGTAGTAGCCCGTGCGGCCCGAGGGGATGTCGAAGAACTTGGTCAGGATCGCGCCGAAACCGAAGGTGATCGCGTTGTAGAGGAACGCCTGGCCCACGAAGAGGGACAGGCCGAGGGTGGCGCGCTTGGGGTAGTCGCGGAAGACCGTCTTCGCGATCAGGCCGAAGCCGATGCTCTTGCGCTGATGGATGGTGATCTCGCGGTCGGGGCGCGGCAGCGGTGCGCCCTTCTCCTCCTCGATCTCCCGCTCCACCGACGAGACCAACGTCTCCGCCTCCTCGCCGCGGCCGTGGATGAACTGCCAGCGCGGGCTCTCCGGTACGTGGCGGCGTACGAGCAGGATCACGAGGCCGAGGATCACGCCGAGGGCGAAGGTCAGCCGCCAGCCGAGGTCCTTGGGGAAGATGCCGGTGTTGAGCATGACGACGGAGAGCAGGGAGCCGCCGATCGCGCCCAGCCAGTAGCTGCCGTTGATGATGAGGTCGACGCGGCCCCGGTACTTGGAGGGGATCAGCTCGTCGATCGCGGAGTTGATGGCCGCGTACTCGCCGCCGATGCCGAAGCCGGTCAGGAACCGGAAGAGGAAGAACCACCAGGCGTCGAAGGAGAGCGCGGTGAGGGCGGTGGCCCCGAGGTAGACCACGAGGGTCACCATGAACAGCTTCTTGCGGCCGAACTTGTCGGTGAGCCAGCCGAAGAACAGCGCCCCGACGCAGGCGCCCGCCACGTACAGGGCCGCCGCGACGCCGGTGACCTGCGCGGAGCTGATGGCCAGGCCGCTGCCCTCCTCGGAGAGGCGGCCGGCGATGTTGCCGACGGTGGTGACCTCCAGGCCGTCCAGGATCCAGACCGTGCCGAGGCCGATGACGATCATCCAGTGCCAACGGGACCAGGGCAGGCGGTCGAGACGGGCGGGTACGGCCGTGGTGACGGTGGCCTCGGGCCCCGGCCCGGGGCCCGGGGGCGGCGACGCGGCTGGCAGGGACGACGCGGTCATGGCGGGCGGCTCCTTCCGCTGTTCCCACGTCGCCGCACCGCTGCGCGCGTACCGCTGCCTGCGCGGTCACTCGCGTGTCGCTGCTTCCGCGGCCGGACCCGCACCGCGTGGTCCACGGCCGGTCCCGCGCCGCTTCTTCCGCAGCCACTCGCGTACCGCTGCTTGCGCGGTGACTCGCACCTCGTGCTCGCACGGCCGCTCGCACCGCGCGGACGACGGCTCACTCAGCTCCGAGTGAGCTACTCCAGAGTGCCCGGCAATCGCTCCCTCACGCGCGCTGGAACCGCCGGAAGATGCCGGGCGCGCCGCGCCGGGCGAGCCCTACGCCCCGAACACCCGCGACACCGCGTAGATCGCGAGCCCCGCCAGGGAGCCGACCACCGTGCCGTTGATCCGGATGAACTGGAGGTCCCGCCCGATGTGCGCCTCGATCTTCTTCGAGGTGTGCTCCGCGTCCCAGCCGGCCACGGTGTCGGTGATGAGCGAGGTGATCTCGTCGCGGTACGTCGTGACGACGTACACCGCCGCGCCCTCCACCCAGCCGTCCACCTTCCGCTGGAGCCGGCCGTCCCGCGCCATCCGCGCCCCGAGCGACAGCAGCGAGGCCCGTACGCGCAGCCGCAGCTCGCTGCGCTCGTCCTCGGCGGCGGCCACGATCATGGACCGTACGGCCGACCAGGCGGACGCGATGAGGTCCTGCACCTCGCCGCGGCCGAGGACCTCCCGCTTGAGGCGCTCCACGCGCTCACGGGTGTCGGAGTCCGACTGGAGGTCGGCGGCGAAGTCGGCGAGGAAGCGGTCCACGGCGCCGCGCGCCGGGTGCCCGGGCATGTCCCGCATCTCGGTGACGAAGCGCAGCAGTTCCTTGTAGACCCGCTCGCCGACCCGCTTGTCGACGAACCGGGGCGTCCAGCCGGGGGCGCCGCCCTGCACCGCGTCCATCACCGAGTCGCCGTGTTCGACCAGCCAGTCGTGGGCGCGTACGCAGACCAGGTCGACGACCCTGTGGTGGCCGCCGTCGACGACGATCTTCTCCAGCGTCTTGCCGAGGCCGGGCGCGATCTCCCGGGCGTCGGCGCGGCGCGTGATGGCCTCGCCCACCACCGCCTGCACGTCAGAGTCGCGCAGCACGGTCAGCGCCCCGCGCAGCGCCGTGGCCAGCTCCGCCGTCACGCGGTCCGCGTGCACGGGCTGGGCCAGCCAGGTGCCGAGGCGGGCGCCGATGCCCACCGCGTGCAGACGCTCCCGTACGACGTCGGCGGAGAGGAAGTTCTCCCCCACGAACTCACCGAGGGAGACGCCGAGCTGGTCCTTCTTGTTCGGGATGATCGCCGTGTGCGGGATGGGCAGGCCGAGCGGGTGCCGGAAGAGCGCGGTCACGGCGAACCAGTCGGCGAGGGCGCCGACCATGCCGGCCTCGGCGGCCGCCGCCACATAGCCCGTCCAGGCGCCCGCGCCGGAGGCCGCCGCCCACTTGGCCAGTACGTACACGAGCGCGACGAGGACGAGCAGTCCCGTCGCCGTGGCCTTCATGCGGCGCACGCCCCGCCGCTTCTCCTCGTCGGCGGGGCTGTACGTGAAGCCGCCGGGGGCCACCGCCTCGCGCCCCGCGTCGGCCCCGGGCCCCTCGCCGGGCTCGGGCCTCTTCTCCGCGTCTGTGCTGCGCACTCACTTCACCCGACCCGTCCGCCTCGTACTCGTACGCCTACTCGTACTTGTCCTCGTGCTCGTGCTCGTGCTCGTCCTCATGGTCATGGTTCCCGCGTCATGTGTTCTCCGTCCCTTCCTCCCTACTCCCGGAACGAACGACAAGTTCCCGGCGTCTGAATGAGCGGAGGGGGGCAGTGTCGGCCGCCTCACGGCCCATGCCGCATCATGGGGTGATCACACCGGAGCCTCGGGGCTCCCCCTGCCCGAGGAGAAAGAACCCGCATGACCAAGCGTCACGGTTATGCCCTTCTCGCCGCGGTCATCGCGGTCATCGTGGTGGTTTCCGCCGCCATATACGTCGGCGTCGCCGGCACCGACGACGGCTCGCGGGACACCTTCGGCGCGGGCTCGCGCGGCCCCCGCAACTCCGCCGCCCCCGCCTCCTCCGGCACCTGGGTCGGCTCCTGGTCCGCCTCCCCCGCGGGGTTCGAACCGGGCACGGAGCGCAAGGGCTTCGCCGGCCGCTCCCTGCGCAACGTCGTGCACACCAGCGTCGGCGGCGACAGCGCCCGCATCACCCTGTCGAACCTCTACGGAACCACGCCGCTGAGCATCACGCACGCCTCCATCGCGGTGGCGTCCGCGTCGAACGACCCGGCCGCCGCGCCCGGCACGCTGCGCCGCCTCAGCTTCGACGGCAACACCTCGGTGGTCATCCCGCCGGGCGCCCAGGTGATGAGCGACGCCGCCCGGCTGCGGGTCCCGTACGACGGCGACCTGCTCGTCACGACGTACTCGCCGACCCCCTCGGGCCCGGTCACCTACCACCCGCACGCGCGCCAGATCAGCTTCGTCGCCGAGGGCGACCGGACCGAGGACACGGCGGGCGACGCCTACACCGAGCAGAGCCCGTTCTGGCGCTACCTCGCCGCGGTGGACGTACTGAGCAACGAGTCCGACGGCACCGTCGTCGTCTTCGGCGACTCGATCACCGACGGCATCACGTCCACGATGGGCGCCAACCGCCGCTGGCCCGACGTCCTCGCCGACCGGCTGCGCGCCGAGCCGGGCGCGCCCCGCTACGGCGTCGTCAACCAGGGCATCAGCGGCAACCGCGTCCTGTCCGACGGGCAGGGCCGGCCCGCCGTCAACCCGAGCGGGCTCTCCCGCTTCGACCGGGACGTCCTGGGCCGTACGGGCGTCAAGGCCGTCGTGATCGCCCTCGGCGTCAACGACATCCTGCGCAACCCGCACCAGAACGATCCGGACCGCATCGTCGAGGGCCTGCGCGAGCTGACCCGCCAGGCGCACGCCCGCGGCCTGCGGGTCGTCGGCGCCACGCTGATGCCCTTCGGCGGCCACCGCGGCTACGAGCCCGCCCTGGAGGCCGTGCGGCAGTCCGTCAACGAGCAGATCCGCTCAGGGACGGTCTTCGACCAGGCCGTCGACTTCGACCGGGCGCTGCGGGACCCCTACGACCCGCGCAGGCTGCGGGCGCGGTACGACTCCGGGGACCATCTGCACCCCTCGGACGCGGGGTACCGCAAGATGGCGGAGTCGTTCGACCTGTCGTCCTTGAAAGGGCGGGCTCAGGTGCCCGGCTTGCGGCCGTAGACGAAGACCTCGTCGCCCTTGCGCAGCGTGTCCCAGTACTTCACGGCGTCCTTCTTCGTCATGTTGACGCAGCCGTGGGAGCCCGGCGGCGCCCAGACGCTGATGCCGACCGAGTGGAAGGCCTGGCCGCCGTCGAAGAACTGGCTGTAGGGCATCGGCACGTGGTACAGGCTGGACACGTGGTCGATGTCCCGCCAGTAGACCTTCTTCAGGCCCGTGCGGGTCTCGTGGCCGTTGCGGCCGGTACGCACCGGGACCGGGCCGTACTTGAGGTTCTTGCCGTCCTGGATCCAGCTGATCTGGAGCGTGAGGTCGACGCAGGCGATGCGCCCCTTGTCGGTCGGGCACTTGCCCGCCTTGTTGGGGTTGTCGCCCACGGCCTTCTGCTTGTTCATGAGGTTCATGACACCCCAGGTGACGCTGCCCGCGTACCCGGCGTTCGGGCTGATCTGATGCTTGGTCTGGAAGGCCTTGATGGCCTTGCAGTCGGCAGCCGACTGCTTGCCGTCCACCGGGCGGCCGAGGAACTTCTCGACCTGCTTCTGGTACGGCCCGGTCTGCGTGGAGCAGGAGGCGGCCTGCGCGCTGCCGGTCCCGGCCGCCACCGTGAGCGGGGCCACCAGCATGGTGATCCCCAGGGCCACGGCCCCTCGTCTGCGTATGTCCCCCACTGTTGCCTGCCCCTCGTCCGCCGTCCGGCGATCGTCATGTGTCCTGCGTCCACTGATGGATTCCACCTGCTAGACAGCGCGAACCCCCGGTTCGTTGCAGGACGAATGGGCACAGGTGTGTAACAGGGGGCGATTTGTCGCCACGCCCCCCGGCGCGCAACCGCGCACGACCGCGCTCAGTCGCGCTGCTCGCGCTCGCCCTCCAGCTCCTGGCGGCGACGCTCCTCCTTGAGCCGCAGCTTCTCGGCCCTGCGCAGCTTGCGGTCGACGCCGACGCCGCCCATCAGGGCGAAGCCCGTGACGACCACGCGGGGCGAGTCGGGGGTGCCCACGCCGGTCGCCCGGTCGTCGAAGCCGCCCATGACGCCGACACCCTTGACCACGACGTTCAACTCCGGCGGCACGGTGACCTGGATCCCGCCCATGATCGTGAAGCAGCGGATCTCCACGTCGCGCTCCGCGAAGCGGGCCTCGCGCAGGTCGATCTCGCCGCCGCCCCACATGGCGAACGCGGTGAACCGCCGCCCGACCGTCCAGCCGCCCCTGCGGCCGAAGCCGCTCCAGAAGGCGAAGCCGCCGGTCGAGGTGGGCGGCCCCGCCACCATCCGCGCCGCCCAGTCGACGCCGGCCGCGTCCTGGCCCCCGGGCCGCTTCACCATGGACACCCGGGCGCCGTGCGCCGGCAGGTCGCGGGTGAGCGGCGCCAACTCGCTGTACGTACGGGCCCGGTACGCCGCGTCGAGGCGCTCCTCGAACTCCGCCATGTCGAGGCGGCCCTCGGCCATCGCGTCCCGCAGCAGTTCGGCGACCCGCTCGCGGTCGGCGTCGGAGGCCCGCAGATCGGGGAGTTCTTCACTCATGGGGGCAGCCTACGAGACTCATGGGGCGCCCTACGAGGTCCTCCTGTCCGCGTACATCTTGGCGATGACCGTCTCGATGTCCGGTTCCCGCACGGACAGATCGGCCAGCGGATAGCGCGCCGCGACCTCCGCGACGAGCGGGGCCGCCGACCGGGCGGCGGGGAAGGCGAGCCACTGGCGCGGGCCCTCGACCTTCACCACGCGCGCCGACTCGACCTCGATGGGCGGCAGTTCGCGCTCCAGGTCCACGACGAGGGTGCGCTCGCTCTCCCCCACCTCGTGCAGGCCGGCGAGCGGACCGTCGTACATCAGGCGCCCGTGGTCGATGACCATGACGCGTCCGCACAGTTGCTCGATGTCGGTCAGGTCGTGCGTGGTGAGCAGCACCGTCGTACCCGACCGCGTGTTCAGGTCGCGCAGAAAGCCCCGCACCTTCGCCTTGCTGATGACGTCCAGGCCGATCGTCGGCTCGTCGAGGTAGAGCACCTCGGGGTCGTGCAGGAGTGCCGCCGCGATGTCGCCGCGCATCCGCTGCCCGAGGGAGAGCTGACGCACGGGCACGTCCAACAGGGCCGCCAGTTCGAGGAGTTCGACGCACCGGTCGAGGTTCTCCCGGTAACGGGCGTCGGGGATGCGGTACATGCGATGCATCAGGCGGTAGGAGTCGACCAGCGGCAGGTCCCACCAGAGCGTGGTGCGCTGGCCGAAGACGACACCGATGCGGTGCGCGAGGCGGGTCCGCTCCCGGGAGGGGTCGATGCCCGCGACCCGCAGCCGGCCCGCGCTCGGCGTGAGGATGCCCGTCAGCATCTTGATCGTCGTCGACTTGCCCGCGCCGTTCGGCCCGATGTAGCCGACCATCTCGCCGCGCGGCACGGTGAAGGAGATCCCGTCGACGGCCCGCACCTCGTGCCGCTCGCGCCGCAGGAAGCCCGTCTTCTTGGACACGTCGAAGACCTTCTCGACGCCGTCCAGCTCAATGAGGTCCGGTTCCACGGAAGTTCAGCTCCCTGTGCTGCGGTACGAACGAAGGCCGGTGCGCCAGGCGAGTCCGGCGAGGGCGAGGCAGGCGACGGCCACCAGCGGCGGCGTGAAGGCCGTCCATTCGGGCAGGTCGAGCGGGTAGGGGCGGTCCAGGAGGTACAGGGCGGGCAGCCAGTTCACGAAGGCGAGCGGCAGGACGAAGGTGACGCCGCGCACCAGGTCCTTGGCGAAGACCGACGGCGGGTACTGCAGCAGCGTCGTACCGCCGTAGGTGAAGGCGTTCTGCACCTCCGCCGCGTCCCGCGCCACGAACTGGAAGGCCGCGCCCGCCAGGAACACGGCCCCGAAGATCCCCGCCCCGCTGAGCAGCATCACCGGCACCAGCACCGCCTTCACCGGGGTCCAGTCGATGTCCAGGACCACGAGCGCGTACGTGAGGATGAGCGTGCTCTGCGTCAGCCGCCCGAGCCGGTGCAGCCCGAACCGGTCGGCGGCGACCTGCGCGAGGACCGGGGCGGGCCGCACGAGGAGCGTGTCGAGCGTGCCGTCGCGCACCCGCCTGCCGAGGCGGTCCATGGACCCGAGGGACAGGTCGGCGAGCCCGAAGGCGGTGCACGAGGCCCCGTACAGGAGGGCGATCTCGGCGAGCGAGTAGCCGCCGAGCCGGTCCACCCGGGAGAACATCAGCAAGATCGCCGCGAAGTCGAACCCGGTCACCGCGAAGTTGCCGAGCGCCGTCATGGCGAAGGACAGGCGGTAGGCCATCAGGGAACGGATCCACATGGCGGAGATCAGCCGGTAGGCGCGCAGCCCCGAGCGCGCCTGCGCCCACCGCCGTCGCACCCCGCTCGGCTCAGCCACCCTGGACCACCACCCGGCGCGTCGCCGCCGCCTGGAGCAGCCGGCCGGCCGTCAGCAGCGCCGCGGCCCAGCCGAGCTGGAAGGCGTACGTCCGCAGCAGGCCGAGGCCCGCGGACCGGCCGAGGAACACATCGGCCGGCACCTGGAGCAGCGCCGACCAGGGCAGCGCGCGGGCCAGCTCGCCGAGGGCGCCGGGAAAGACGTTCAGCGGCAGCAGCATCCCGGAGAAGAAGGTGCCCGCCAGCATCGCCACCTGCGTACTGCCCGCCCCGTCCATCAGCCAGAAGGCGGAGAGCGCCACCAGGAAGCGCAGCGCGAAGCTGACCAGCGCGCCCAGCACCACCGCCAGGAGGAACGCGAGCCAGCGCAGCGGGTCGGCCGGCAGCGCCAGGTCGAAGACGAGCGCGCCGATCATCATCGGCACGACGCCGCGCCCGAGCAGCTGGAACAGCGCCCGGCCCAGGTCGCTCGCCAGCCACCACGCCTGGAGGTCCGCCGGCCGGTACAGGTCGACGGCGATGTCCCCGGTGCGGATCCGCTCGATCAGCTCGCCCTCGAAGCCGCCGCCCATCAGCGCCATGACCGTGAGCAGCGCCTGCCCGAGCCAGACGAACGTGACGGCCTGCGCCTGGTCGTAGCCGCCGAGCCCGGGCCGCTCGTCCCAGAGCGCGACGTAGGTGTAGGCGAGGATCAGCCCGAAGACGGTGTTCGTGAACACCCCGGCCGCCGTCGCGATCCGATACGTGGCGTAGCGACGGAAGCCTCCCCGGGCGACGGCCGCGTACAAACGGAACCGTCCTGTACGCACACGCATCCCTTTCACCGTGGGCCTCGCCCCTGATCGGACCAAAGCGCAGGATCGTAGTGTGGTCGGGAGCGCTCGCGCCAGGCATTTTCGCCCCGCGGCGCGTGCCTGGCGCCCGACGCGTGCGGCGAAGGTGTGCAATGGGGCCTTACGAGGCTTATCGGATGTATGACGCTGATCAGGAGTTCCGCGAGACATGAGCGACGAGCCGCAGCAGCAGGACGCCGCCGGGGCGGGTGGCGAGCCCGCCGGTACCGGCAAGGCCAAGAAGCCGAGGCGTCCCAAGCGCAAGGGCTGGCGGCGGATCTTCCCGACCTGGCGCATGGTCCTCGGCGGCCTCCTCCTGCTGATCCTGCTCGGCGTGGGCGCCTTCATGACGGGCTACACGCTGGTCGACATCCCCTCGGCTAACGCCGCGGCGACCAAGCAGAGCAACGTCTACCTGTACGCCGACGGCACCGAGATCGCCCGCGACGGCGAGGTGAACCGCGAGAAGGTGCCGCTCAAGCAGATCCCGCTGCACGTCCAGCGCGCCGTGCTCGCCGCCGAGGACCGCGACTTCTACGGCGAGTCCGCGGTCGACCCCAAGGCGATGATCCGCGCGGCCTGGAACACCGTCACCGGCAAGGGCAAGCAGTCCGGCTCCACGATCACCCAGCAGTACGTGAAGAACTACTACCTGGGCCAGGAGCAGACGGTCACCCGCAAGGTGAAGGAGTTCTTCATCTCCATCAAGCTGGACCGCGAGGTGAGCAAGGACGAGATCCTCTCCGGCTACCTGAACACCAGCTACTTCGGCCGCAACGCGTACGGCGTCCAGGCCGCCGCCCAGGCCTACTACGGCAAGAACGTCAAGGAGCTCAGCATCGCCGAGGGCGCCTACCTCGCGACCCTGCTCAACTCCCCCAACGCCTACGACGTCGCCACGCACCCCGAGAACAAGCAGCGCGCCGCCGGCCGCTGGAACTACGTCCT
The DNA here is from genome assembly GCF_055581265.1 of Streptomyces sp. NPDC031466. Taxonomy (NCBI): domain Bacteria; kingdom Bacillati; phylum Actinomycetota; class Actinomycetes; order Kitasatosporales; family Streptomycetaceae; genus Streptomyces; species Streptomyces sp. NPDC031466. The sequence goes on along the minus strand of NZ_JBVIJT010000007.1, from coordinate 143,841 downwards.
GGACGGCATGGTCAAGGAGGGCTGGCTCGCCAAGTCGAAGCGGGCGGAGGCCAAATTCCCGATGCCCGACGAGGCCAAGGGCGCGGCCGGCCTGTCCGGGCAGCGCGGCTATGTCGTCAAGGCCGTCGAGGACTACCTCGCCACCAACAAGATCATCGACGAGGAGACCCTCGCCAAGGGCGGCTACCGCATCACCACGACCCTGCAGAAGGACCGCCAGGACGCCTTCAAGAAGGCCGTCGACGACCAGGTGATGTCCAAGGTCGACAAGGACGCCCGCAAGGCGGACCGCAACGTCCGCGCGGGCGGCGCCTCCATCGACCCGGCCACCGGCAAGGTCGTCGCGATGTACGGCGGCATCGACTACACCAAGCAGTACGTCAACAACGCCACCCGCCGCGACTACCAGGTCGGCTCCACCTTCAAGCCGTTCGTGTTCACCTCGGCGGTCGAGAACGGCTCCGTCACCCAGGACGGCCGCCCCATCACCCCCAACACCGTCTACGACGGCACCAACAAGCGCCCCGTGCAGGGCTGGAGCGGCGGTACGTACGCCCCCGAGAACGAGGACCAGGTCTCCTACGGCGACACCACCGTCCGCGAGGCCACCGACAAGTCCGTGAACTCGGTGTACGCCCAGATGGCCGTCGACGTCGGCTCGGACAAGGTCAAGGACACCGCGGTCGCCCTCGGCGTCCCGGCGTCCACCCCCGACCTGACCGCCTCCCCCTCCATCGCGCTCGGCCCCTCCACCGCGAGCGTCCTCGACATGGCCGAGGCCTACGCGACCCTCGCCAACCACGGCGAGCACGGCACGTACACGATCGTCGAGAAGATCACCAGGAACGGCGAGGAGGTGGAGCTGCCGGAGCAGAAGACCGAGCGCGCCGTGACCCGCGAGGCCGCCGACACCACCACCTCCATCCTGCAGAGCGTCGTCCAGGGCGGCACCGGCACGGCGGCCCAGGGCGCCGGCCGCCCCGCCGCGGGCAAGACCGGCACCGCCGAGAACGACACCGCCGCCTGGTTCGCCGGTTACACCCCCGACCTCGCGACGGTGGTCGCCGTGATGGGCCAGAACCCCGAGACCGGCGCGCACACCCCGCTCTACGGGGCGCTCGGCGAGTCCCGCATCAACGGCGGCGCCTACCCGGCCCGCATCTGGGCGCAGTTCACCAAGGCCGCCCTGGAGGGCAAGCCGGTCAAGGACTTCGACCTGGAGCTGGAACAGGGCGCGGACCTGCCCGTGCCGCCCGACCCGGCCACCGGCGGCACCCAGGACCCGGCGACCGGCGGCGCCACCACCGGCGGGCCGGACACCGGCGGCGGCACGACCGACGGCGGGCCCACCGACGGGGGCACCGTCACCGGCGGGCAGGAAACCGGCGGCACCAGCACGGACGGCGGCCAGGATTCCGGCGGGCAGACGGGCGGCCAGACGGGTGACCAGAGCGACGGCGGCACCGGCTCGGACGGCGGCACGGCCGACGGCGGGGCGGCTGACGGCGGCGGCGACCAGGGCGGGCCCACGGGCGGCGGCACCGACACCGGGGGCGCCACCGACGACGGGGGCGTCACGGACGGCGCGATCGGCGGCCTGACGGAGGGCTGACCCGGGGGGCTGACCCCCGCCCGGCCGGCCGGGGGTCAGTGACCCGAGGTCGCCTTCAGGCCGACCACGGCCACCAGCAGCAGACAGACGAAGAAGATCCGCGCGGCGGTGACCGGCTCGCCCAGCACCACCATGCCGAGCACCGCCGCGCCGGCCGCGCCGATGCCCACCCACACGCCGTACGCCGTACCGATGGGCAGCGACTTGGCGGCGTAGGACAGCAGCACCATGCTCGCGACGATGCCGGCGCCCGTGCCCAGGCTGGGCCACAGCCGCGTGAACCCCTCGGTGTACTTCATCCCGATCGACCAGCCCACTTCGAGCAGACCGGCGACGATCAACAGGACCCAGGCCATGACGGCACCTCCGACGGTGAGAAACGCTCAGCGCGTTGTCCGGTGGGGTGCGTCGTCTTTGCGGAGAACCCGGTACGGCGCGTCTCGTCGGGGTCGTTCCACGGTAGCAAACACGGTCCTGGCGGGGACGCCGTGCGGGCGGGCCCGCCAGGGCCGGGTGCGGGCCCGCCTACAGGTACAGGCCCGTCGTGTCCTCGGTGCCCTCGAAACGGTCGGCGGCCACGGCGTGCAGATCGCGCTCGCGCATCAGGACGTACGCCACGCCCCGCACCTCGACCTCGGCACGGTCCTCCGGGTCGTACAGGACCCGGTCGCCCGGCTCGACCGTCCGCACGTTCTGCCCGACGGCGACCACCTCGGCCCAGGCGAGCCGCCGGCCCACGGCCGCCGTCGCGGGGATCAGGATGCCGCCGCCGGAGCGGCGCTCGCCCTCGCCGGTGTCCTGCCGCACGAGCACACGGTCGTGCAGCATCCGGATGGGCAGCTTGTCGTCGTGGTGGGTCTTCTCGCTCACACCACCGAACCTACCTGCCCCGGCGCCCGCGCGGCCCCGAGGGTCAGCGCTCGCGCCGCCGCGAGCCGACCACGAGCAGCCCGATGACGCCCACGGCGACCAGCGCCACCGGGACGATCCGCTCGATACGGGGCGAACCGTCCACCCCGACGAAACGGCCCTTCACGTCCGAGACGAATCGGTTCGCCCCGACGTACGCCCGTCCCAGCGAGTGGTCCACGCCGGAGACGACCTTCGCCTTCGCGTCGCCGACGATCGTCTTCGGGTGGACGCGCACCCCGATCTCGTCGAGCGTCTCGGCAAGCTGGTCGCGCCGGCGCTTGATGTCCGCCTCGATCTGCGCAGGGGTCCTGGCATCCGACACCGCGCTGCCTCCAGGTCGTATCGATTGTGTGGACGTAACTGTGACCACAGTCTGTCAGCTTCACGCGCGCCGCACCCCACGGCACCCCTATTACGCTCGACTCCGTCACCACACCTTTCGCGCGAAACACGTTTCGCGCGAAGCACCTTTTGTGCGAGCCACCCCGCGAGGAGACCGAAGATGAGCGAGCGACTGCAGCCCGGCGACACCGCCCCCGCGTTCACCCTGCCCGACGCCGACGGCAAGGACGTCTCGCTGGCCGACCACAAGGGCCGCAAGGTCATCGTCTACTTCTACCCGGCCGCCCTGACGCCCGGCTGCACCAAGCAGGCCTGCGACTTCACCGACAACCTCGACGCCCTGGCCGCCGCCGGCTACGACGTCATCGGCGTGTCGCCCGACAAGCCGGAGAAGCTCGCGAAGTTCCGCGAGCAGGAGAACCTCAAGGTCACGCTGGTCGGCGACCCGTCCAAGGAGACCCTGGAGGCCTACGGCGCCTTCGGCGAGAAGAAGCTGTACGGCAAGACGGTGACCGGCGTCATCCGCTCCACCGTCGTCGTCGACGAACAAGGCAAGGTCGAGCACGCCTTCTACAACGTCAAGGCGACCGGCCACGTCGCCAAGATCATCCGGGACCTGGGCGTCTGACCGCCCGGCGCCCCGGGCGCCCGCCCTGTGACAAAGCCCCCCTCGCCGGGGGCTTTCGTTTGCGCCGGTGATGTCCGAGCAGGTGAGCCCGGGGGGAGCGTCCGAAGGCAGAACGAAAGGAACCACTCCATGGCGGCCCACGAAGCGACCGAGGCCGATGCCGAGGCGGTCAAACGCCACCGCACGCTGTTCCGCGCCGTCAGACGGCGCAAGAACCCGCCGCTGCGCCGCACCGACATCACGGTCACGGACGAGGCGGCGGTCAAGCGCGCGGTGAAGGCCGCCTCGCTCGGCAACGCCATGGAGTGGTTCGACTTCGGCATCTACAGCTACCTGGCCGTCACCATCGGCCACGTCTTCTTCCCGTCCGGGAACGACACGGTCCAGCTGGTCTCCTCCTTCGCGACCTTCGCGGTGTCCTTCCTCGTGCGCCCCATCGGGGGCATGGTCTTCGGGCCGATGGGCGACAAGATCGGCCGCAAGAAGGTCCTCGCCCTGACGATGATCATGATGGCGGTCGGCACGCTCGCCATCGGCCTGATCCCCTCCTACGCCACGATCGGCTTCTGGGCCCCCGTCCTGCTGATCTTCTTCCGCCTGGTCCAGGGCTTCTCCACGGGCGGCGAGTACGGCGGCGCCTCCACCTTCATCGCCGAGTACGCCCCCGACAAGCGGCGCGGCTACTTCGGCAGCTTCCTGGAGCTCGGCACCCTCGCCGGGTACACGGGCGCGGCCGGTCTCGTCCTCATCCTCAACACCGCCCTCGGCTCGGACACCATGGACTCCTGGGGCTGGCGCGTGCCGTTCCTCGTCGCGGGCCCGCTCGGCCTCGTCGGCCTCTACCTGCGGCTCAAGCTGGACGAGACGCCGGCGTTCCAGAAGATGGAGGACGCCACCTTCCACTCGGCGTCCGAGGGCGCCTCCGCCGCGGAGAGCACTGCCAAGGGCGACCTGGCGAAGATCTTCCGCCAGTACTGGCCGACGCTGATCCTGTGCGTCGCGCTCGTCGGCGCGTACAACATCACCGACTACATGCTGCTGTCGTACATGCCGACCTACCTCTCCGACGAACTCGGCTACGACGACGCGCACGGGCTCCTGATCCTCATCGGCACGATGATCGTCCTGATGCTGGTCATCAGCCGGGTGGGCAGGCTCTCCGACCGCTTCGGCCGCAAGCCGCTGCTGATGGCGGGCATGCTGGGCTTCCTCTTCCTGTCCCTGCCGTCCTTCCTCCTGATCAAGCAGGGCAGCCTGCTCGCGGTCTCCGCCGGCATGCTGCTGCTCGGCCTCTCCCTGGTCTGCCTCCTCGGCACGATGTCGGCGACGCTCCCGGCCCTCTTCCCCACCTCGGTCCGCTACGGCTCCCTCTCCGTCGGCTACAACATCTCCGCGTCCCTCTTCGGCGGCACGGCGCCCCTGGTGATCACCTCCCTGATCGGCGTCACGGGGACGGACATGGTCCCGGCGTACTACTCCATGGCGGCGGCGGTCGTCGGCGTCATCGCGGTGGCCTGCATGAAGGAGACCGCGCAGAAGCCGCTGTCGGGCTCCCCGCCGTCGGTGGAGACCAAGGAGGAAGCGGCGGAACTGGTGGAGGCCCAGTCCCCGAGCCCCAGGTTCTGACCCTCCCCCGCGCCGCACCACGGCCCGCCCCACTCGTGCAAGTGGGGCGGGCCGTTCCGCATATCGGGCGTGACGGTCCGATTAACGGTTCGTTACTCCGTACGGGGCTGCGAACGCGTGGCCGGGGCGGAGGGGATGACATGGCGGTCAGTCCGTACACCAGGGAACGCCTGGAGGAGGCGACGAAGTCGTCGCGGACGTTGTCCGAGGCGCTCGGGAAATTAGGGGTGGACCCGATGAGCCCGACGCGGAGGTACGTGCGTGAACGGATGCGGAGGCTGGGAGTCGATACGTCGCATTTCCAGCGGGAGGCGACTCGGTGGACCAAGGAGCTCCTGGAATCAGCGGTGACCGCTTCGAGCAGCATGAACGACGTGCTGCGGAACCTGGGAGTCGAGGTCGTGGGCGGTCATCACACGCACATCAGCCGCCGCATCAAGGCGTACGGAATCGATACATCGCACTTTCGGCGGCCGTCCCGGCACGGCATCCCCAAGCAGCGCCGCACACCCGACCAGCTCTTGGTCGAACAAGACCCGGCGGACGCCCGGCGTGTCCACAGCGACCGCCTCAGGCAGGCCATGGCCGAACTCGGCCTCGCAGAGCGGTGCGCGATGTGAGGGACGGAACCGCTGTGGCGAGGACATCCCCTGCCACTGGAGGTCGATCACATCGACGGCAACTGGCGCAACAACAGGATCGGGAACCTGCGGCTCCTGTGCCCCAACTGCCACTCGACCACCGACACCTACCGCGGCCGCGGCAAAGGCCGCCAGTCGTGAGCGAGCCGGTCTGTTACCCGCGGGAGCTGCTGGCAGCGGCTGCGAGGACCTGCTCAACCGTGGAGGAGGTCATCACGTTCGTAGGGGTGCGGCCGTACCGGGGTCTGCGCCGTCATCTGTTCAAACGGTTCGACGACTACGGAATCGATGTCTCCCATATGCCGCGCCGTCTCAGAGGCGGGCCATATCCCAGGCCGGCTTCCGACGAGCTCCGACGGGCCGTTGCCCAGAGCTCGTCGGTCGCGCAGACCCTGCGCGCCCTGGGAGAAGCGGACACCAGTCGACTGCGGGCCTTGCTGCCTCAATGGGTCGCGGAGGACGGGCTCGACACCTCCCACTTCCTCGGTCAGGCCCACCAGCGAGGCAGACCGGGACCGACGCCCGTGAAGACTGCAGCGGATGTACTCGTCAAACACGGCGGGTCACGCCGCACCAGGACCATCCTGCTGCGTCGAGCCCTGCGCGAGGTCGGCGTCCCCGAGCTCTGCGACGGCTGCGGATCCCCGCCCGAATGGAACGGACGGCCCATGACCCTGGAGATCGACCACATCAACGGCGACTGGAGCGACGACCGACGCGAGAACCTGCGCCTGTTGTGCCCCAACTGCCATGCGATCACCGACACGTGGTGCAGGGGTGGAAACCGGCGCCGCCCGTAGTGCGGCATAGGGACATCGGTACCATGGGCAGGCATGCGGCCGTTGCTGAATGGTATAAGCAGAGGTTTTAGGTGCCTCGGGGCATTTGCCCATGTGGGTTCGACTCCCATCGGCCGCACATAACAGAGGGGCCGTCCACCCGGACGGCCCCTCTGCCGTTCCTCAGCCCAACAACTCCCGCACCACCGGCACCAGTCCCCGGAACGCCTTGCCGCGATGGCTGATCGCGTTTTTCTGTGCCGGGGTCAGTTCCGCGCAGGTGCGGGTCTCGCCCTCCGGCTGGAGGATCGGGTCGTAGCCGAAGCCGCCGGTGCCGGCCGGAGTCGTGCGCAGGGTGCCGCGCAGGCGGCCCTCGACCACGCGTTCCGTGCCGTCGGGGAGCGCGAGGGCCGCCGCGCAGGCGAAGTGGGCGCCGCGGTGTGCGGCGGAGATGTCGCCGAGCTGGGCGAGAAGCAGGTCCAGGTTCGCGCGGTCGTCGCCGTGGCGGCCCGCCCAGCGGGCGGAGAAGATGCCGGGGGCGCCGCCGAGCACGTCGACGCACAGGCCCGAGTCGTCGGCGACGGCCGGCAGCCCGGTGGCGCGGGCGAGGGCGTGGGCCTTGAGGAGGGCGTTCTCGGCGAAGGTGACGCCGGTCTCCTTGACGTCGGGGATCTGCGGGTAGGCGTCCGCGCCGACGAGCTCATGGGTGAGGCCTGCGTCGGCGAGGATCGCCCGGAGTTCCGTGATCTTGCCGTTGTTGCGGGTGGCGAGGATGAGGCGGGTCATGCCCCCAGTATCCAGCGCGCCGCGTCGGTCGCGGCTACGGCGTGCAGACCTTGGTGAGTTCGCCCGCCGCGTCGGTGACGGGGGTGACGTCGGGCGTGCTGTCGCCCTTGTCGATGGCGTCGCGGACGTTGTCGACGGCCCGGCCGAGGTCGTCGACGGCCTTGTCGACGTCGGCGTCGTCGGTCTTGTCGCTGATCTTGTCGAGGTTCTTGCCGATGTCGTCGAGCGCCCGGTCGGCCTCGGCGGGGTTGTCGCCGGCGTTCTCGACGGCCTGCTGGAGGTCGGTGACGCTGTCGGCGATGGTGTCCGCGGTCTGGACGCAGTCCAGGGCCTTCGAGACGGCGTCGCAGCCGACGAGGCCGACGCCGGCCGGTACGGCGATCAGGGCTGTGGCGACAGCGGTGGCGATACGACGGTGGCGCGCGGCCATGGTTGGGTCCCTCCCCGTGTGCGTACGGGCGCCCGGCTTCGCCCGCGCGCCCGTACTTGTTACAACGCCCGGCAGGGGGTCGTTGGTTGCTCGCCTGCCGTACCTCGCGCGACGTATGCGGTCAGCGCGTGCCGTGCGTGGTCAGCGGGTGGCGGCCAGCGCCTCGCGCTGGAAGGCGGCGAGGTCCTCGCAGCCGCCGAGGGCGAGGTCGAGGAGGGCGTTGAGCTCCTTGCGGTCGAAGGGCTCGGCCTCGGCGGTGCCCTGGACCTCGACGAAGCGGCCGTCGCCGGTGCAGACGACGTTCATGTCGGTGTCCGCCTTCACGTCCTCCTCGTAGCAGAGGTCGAGGAGCGGTACGCCGCCGACGATGCCGACGGAGACGGCGGAGACGGTGTCGGTGAGGGGCTTGCGGCCGGCCTTGATGAGCTTCTTGCCCTGGGCCCAGGCGACGGCGTCGGCCAGTGCCACGTAGGCGCCGGTGATGGCGGCGGTGCGGGTGCCGCCGTCGGCCTGGAGGACGTCGCAGTCCAGGACGATGGTGTTCTCGCCGAGCGACTTGTAGTCGATGACGGCGCGCAGCGAGCGGCCGATGAGGCGGCTGATCTCGTGGGTGCGGCCGCCGATCTTGCCGCGGACGGCTTCGCGGTCGCCACGGGTGTTGGTGGAGCGGGGCAGCATCGAGTATTCGGCGGTGACCCAGCCTTCGCCGGTGCCCTTGCGCCAGCGCGGGACGCCTTCGGTGACGGAGGCGGTGCAGAAGACCTTGGTGTCGCCGAAGGAGATGAGGACGGAGCCCTCGGCGTGCTTGCTCCAGCCGCGTTCGATGGTGATGGGGCGGAGTTGTGCGGGGGTGCGGCCGTCGATGCGGGGCGTAGAGGACATGGGGGCGAGCCTATCGGGACATGGGCGAGGGGCCCTTCCCCGGTTGGGGAAGGGCCCCTCAGGCGTGAACGCGGGGTTCAGGTGCTCACATCATGTCTTCGATGTCGGCGGCGATCGGGTCGGCGTCGGTGCCGATGACGACCTGGATCGCGGTGCCCATCTTGACGACGCCGTGGGCGCCGGCGGCCTTCAGGGCGGCGTCGTCGACGAGGCTGGCGTCGTGGACCTCGGTGCGCAGGCGGGTGATGCAGCCCTCGACCTCTTCGATGTTGTCGATGCCGCCGAGCCCGGCGACGATCTTCTCAGCCTTGGTGGCCATGTGTTTCTCCCTGGTTCCAAAGGACGCGGCCTCCGTACGCCGGAGGTCCGTACGCCGTAGGTCCGCTGTGTCACGTTAACGCACGGTTGGACCATCTTCGCGGGCGGTCACGGCATGGGTGCCCGAGGATGACGGTCCAGGTGTCGTCCGCGTCGAATGGCGTCGAGGCGGCGCTCCCCACCCGTTCCCAACTGGTCTACACCAGTTTTCAACGACCGCCAAACCTGGTCTGTTCCGGGAGGACGCCGATGAGTTCCGACGCCGCCGCGGTGCCGCGGAAGAAGTGGTGGAACGGCCTGTTCCAGGGGTTGCAGAAGATGGGCCGCAGCCTTCAGCTGCCCATCGCGGTGCTCCCGGCGGCCGGCATCCTCAACCGGCTCGGCCAGCCGGACGTCTTCGGTGACGAGGGCCTCGGCTGGACGAGCGTGGCCAAGGTGTTCGCGGCGGCGGGCGGCTCGCTGCTCGACTCCTCGCTCGGTCTGCCGCTGCTGTTCTGCATCGGTGTCGCGATCGGTATGGCGAAGAAGGCGGACGGCTCGACGGCGCTCGCGGCGGTCGCCGGTTTCCTCGTCTACTACGCGGTGCTGCGCGCCTTCCCCGAGGACTGCCCGGCGGACACGACGTTCGGGGCGGCGGGGATGTGGAGCGGGGTCTGCGTGGCGGAGGACGGGCAGGTCGCGCAGGCCGCGTACCAGAATCCGGGGGTGTTCGGTGGCATCGTGATGGGGCTGCTCGCCGCGTGGTTCTGGCAGCGCTACCACCGGGTGAAGCTGGTGGACTGGCTGGGCTTCTTCAACGGCCGCCGGCTCGTGCCGATCATCATGGCCTTCGTCGGGCTGATCTTCGCTGGGCTGTGCGTGTGGATCTGGCCGCCGGTCGGTGACGCGCTGACCAGCTTCTCCAAGTGGCTGGTGGATCTGGGCTGGCTGGGCTCGGGCATCTTCGGGGTGGCGAACCGCGCGCTGCTGACGGTGGGCCTGCACCAGTTCCTGAACACCTTCGTGTGGTTCCAGTTCGGTGACTACACCAAGCCGGACGGCACGATGGTGCACGGCGACATCAACCGGTTCCTGGCCGGGGACCCGACGGCGGGCCAGTTCACCTCGGGGTTCTTCCCGATCATGATGTTCGCGCTGCCGGCGGCGGCTCTGGCGATCACGCACTGCGCGCGGCCCGAGCGGCGCAAGGTGGTGGGCGGCATGATGCTGTCGGTCGGTCTGACGTCGTTCGTCACGGGCATCACCGAGCCGATCGAGTACTCGTTCCTGTTCATCGCGCCGCTGCTGTACGTGCTGCACGCGGTGCTCACGGGGGTCTCGATGGCGGTGACGTGGGGGCTCGGCGTGAAGGACGGTTTCAGCTTCTCGGCGGGGCTGATCGACTACGTGATCAACTGGAGTCTGGCGACGAAACCATGGCTGATCCTGCTGATCGGCCTGGGCTTCGGCGTCGTCTACTACTTCGTGTTCCGCTTCGTCATCACGAAGTTCGACCTGGCGACCCCGGGGCGGGAGCCGGAAGAGGAGGCAGAGGCGCTGGACCGGGAGCAGACGAAGGCCTAGGCCCGCCTTGCGGGTAGCCTCTGTTCTCCCTCCGCTTGAGGCCCTTGGACCGTGCCGTCCGGGGGCCTTTGGTCCGCCCTGTCCGGATATGGCCGAGCCCACAGGAATCGCGGGTTCCTTACGTCACCTTCACCGTGCTACAACAGGTCTACACCAGTGAGTGGTGTAGACCACCTGGGTGCTGTCCACCCCCAACTGTCCCCGACAGCACCCGCACATGGAGGAAGACATGAGTACGGCCACCGCCAAGGCGGCGCCCGCGAAGAAGCGGGGCTCCGGCCTGTTCCAGGGCCTGCAGAAAGTCGGGCGCAGCCTGCAGCTGCCGATCGCGGTGCTCCCTGCGGCGGGCATCCTGCTCCGCCTGGGCCAGCCGGACGTGTTCGGCCCCGACGGGCTCGGCTGGGGCAAGGTCGCCACGGTCTTCGCCACGGCGGGAGACGCCGTCTTCGCGAACATGCCGCTGCTGTTCTGCATCGGTGTCGCGATCGGCTTCGCCAAGAAGGCGGACGGTTCCACCGCGCTCGCCGCGCTGGTCGGCTTCCTGGTCTACAAGAACGTGCTGACCGCGTTCCCGGTCACCGAGGCGAAGATCCAAAAGGGTGCGGACATAGCCGCGACCTACAACGACCCCAAGGTCCTCGGCGGCATCGTCATGGGCCTGATCTCCGCCGTCGTGTGGCAGCGGTTCCACCGCACCAAGCTGGTGGACTGGCTCGGCTTCTTCAACGGCCGCCGCCTCGTGCCGATCATCATGGCCTTCATCGGCACCGCGATGGGCGTGCTCTTCGGTCTGGCCTGGGGCCCGGTCGGCGACGCCATCACCAACTTCGGTGAGTGGATGACCGGTCTCGGCTCGGTCGGCGCCGGCATCTTCGGCGTGGTCAACCGCGCCCTGCTGCCCGTCGGCATGCACCAGTTCGTGAACACCGTCGCCTGGCAGGAGATCGGCTCCTTCACCGACTCCGCGGGCGCCGTCTGGCACGGCGACATCCAGCGCTTCATGCACGGTGACCCGACGGCCGGCCAGTTCATGTCGGGCTTCTTCCCGATCATGATGTTCGCGCTGCCCGCGGTGGCGCTCGCCATCACCCACACGGCCCGCCCCGAGCGCCGCAAGGTGGTCGGCGGCATGATGATGTCGCTGGCGCTGACCTCGTTCGTCACCGGCATCACGGAGCCGATCGAGTTCGCGTTCATGTTCATCGCCCCGGTGCTGTACGTGGTCCACGCGCTGCTGACGGCCCTCGCCATGGCGGTGACCTGGGCGCTCGGCGTGCACCACGGCTTCACCTTCTCGGCCGGCGCGATCGACTACGTCCTGAACTGGAAGTTCGCCGAGAAGCCCTGGCTGATCATCCCCATCGGCCTGGTCTTCGCGGCCGTGTACTACGTCGTGTTCCGCTTCGCGATCCTGCGGTTCGACCTGCCGACCCCGGGCCGTGAGCCCGAGGAGGAGATCGAGGACCTCACCAAGGCGTAGGGCGCACCCCGCTCGCACGAAGGCCCCGGGACCAGGACGGTTCCGGGGCCTTCGTCGTGCGTGCGGCGCGGAGATCCCGCCGGGGGTGCGGCGCGGGGTCACACCTCGTACGTCGCTCCGGGCGCCGCCAGCTCCGTCGGGCCGTCGTACACGGCGCGGGCGTCCGCGAGGTTCACCCGGGGGTCCGTCCACGGCGGGATGTGGGTGAGCAGCAGCTTTCCCGCGCCGGCCCGCCGCGCGCACTCGCCCGCCTCACGGCCGTTGAGGTGCAGGTCGGGGATGTCCTCCTTGCCGTGGGTGAAGGCCGCCTCGCACAGGAACAGGTCCGTGCCGAGGGCGAGTTCGTCCAGGCTCTCGCAGCTGCCGGTGTCCCCCGAGTACGTGAGGGACCTGCCCCCGTGCTCGACGCGGATGGCGTACGCCTCCACGGGGTGGCGCACCTTCTCGGTGCGCACCGCGAACGGTCCGATGTCGAAGGAGGCCGGTTTGACCGTGTGGAAGTCGAAGACCTCGCTCATCGAGGAGGCCGAGGGCGTGTCGGCGTACGCGGTGGTCAGACGCTGCTCGGTGCCCTCGGGGCCGTAGACCGGCAGGGGGGCGCAGCGGCCGCCCTCGTGCCGGTAGTAGCGCGCCACGAAGTACGCGCACATGTCGATGCAGTGATCGGCGTGCAGGTGGCTGAGGAAGATCGCGTCGAGGTCGTACAGACCGATGTGGCGCTGCAACTCGCCGAGGGCGCCGTTGCCCATGTCGAGCAGCAACCGGAAGCCGTCGGCCTCTACGAGGTAGCTCGAGCAGGCCGACTCCGCGGACGGAAACGACCCCGAGCAGCCGACGACGGTGAGCTTCATGAAGCTGGAACCTCCGCGCTGGCGAAAGAGCTGGGGGGTGGGTGTGCGGTCCGTCGAGCGTAAGGCGCGAAAGGTCGGGTCGCTCCTCCGTCGCGGGGCGTTGTGGGGGAACTCACCTGCGGTGTCACCGGTTCGGGTGGCGCGTGGGGCGGGGGGAGTGGTGGGCGTACGGGCGAGTGCGCCGGTACGGTCGTGTCCATGGACACGTCCTGGTGGCTCGCGCTGGCCGCCGTGGTGGTGCTCGCCCTCGTCGTCACGCTGGTCGACGGCTGGGGCCGGGGCCCCCGGCGGTCGAGCACCCGTCCCTCCGGGCCCTCGCGGCCGCCCCGGGGGCCCCGGCGGCGGCTGCCCGCGCCGCGGCCCGCGGAGATCTGGTGGGCGCGGGTGCCCTATGAGGACGGGCCCGGCGGGAAGGACCGGCCGTGCCTGGTGCTCTCGGTGCGCGGGGAGCGGGCGCGCGTCGCGAAGATCACCAGCAAGTTCCACGAGGAGCGGGCGGGGGTGATCCCGTTGCCGCCGGGTTCGGTGGGCGACGCGGAGGGGCGGGCCAGTTTCCTGGAGACCGACGAGCTGCGGGACGTGCCGCTGTGGGAGTTCCGGCGCCGGGCCGGGGTGGTGGACCCGGTCCTGTGGGACCAGGTGCGGTATCTGGCGGACTGATCCGCCCTCTCCTCTCCCTGGGGCCTTCGCCCCGGACTCCCGTTCCTCGGACGCCGGGAGGAGCCGGGCCGGCCCCTCCGGCGTCTGCGGGTCAGGCCCAGAGCTGGCCCTGCAGCGTCTCGATGGCCGCCTCGGTGGTCGGGGCGGTGTAGACGCCCGTCGAGAGGTACTTCCAGCCGCCGTCGGCGACGACGAAGACGATGTCGGCGGCTTCCCCGGCCTTCACGGCCTTCTTCCCGACGCCGATCGCCGCGTGCAGCGCGGCGCCCGTGGAGACGCCCGCGAAGATGCCCTCCTGCTGGAGGAGTTCGCGGGTGCGCGTCACCGCGTCGGCGGAGCCGACGGAGAAGCGGGTGGTCAGCACGGAGGCGTCGTACAGCTCGGGGACGAAGCCCTCGTCGAGGTTGCGCAGGCCGTAGACGAGGTCGTCGTAGCGCGGTTCGGCGGCGACGATCTTGATGTCGGGCTTCTGCTCGCGCAGGTAGCGGCCGACGCCCATGAGGGTGCCGGTGGTGCCGAGGCCCGCCACGAAGTGGGTGATGGAGGGCAGGTCGGCGTAGATCTCCGGGCCCGTGGTGGCGTAGTGGGCGCCGGCGTTGTCGGGGTTGCCGTACTGGTAGAGCATGACCCAGTCCGGATGCTCGGCCGCCAGCTCCTTGGCGACGCGGACCGCGGTGTTGGAGCCGCCCGCGGCCGGCGAGGAGATGATCTCGGCGCCCCACATGGCGAGCAGGTCGCGCCGCTCCTGGGAGGTGTTCTCCGGCATGACGCACACGATGCGGTAGCCCTTGAGCCGGGCGGCCATGGCGAGCGAGATGCCGGTGTTGCCGGAGGTCGGCTCCAGGATCGTGCAGCCGGGCGTCAACCGGCCGTCCTTCTCGGCCTGTTCGACCATGTGGAGGGCCGGCCGGTCCTTGACGGAACCGGTCGGGTTGCGGTCCTCCAGCTTGGCCCAGATGCGGACGGAGTCCGAGGGGGACAGGCGCGGCAGGCGCACGAGCGGCGTGTTGCCGACCGCGGCGAGCGGGGAGTCGTAGCGAGGCATCCGGGATCGGGCCTAGACCATGCCGCCGGCGACGGCCGGCAGGATCGTGACGTTGTCGCCGTCGGCGAGCTTGGTGGAGATGCCGTCGAGGAAGCGGACGTCCTCGTCGTTGAGGTACACGTTCACGAAGCGGCGCAGCTTGCCGTCGTCGACGATGCGCTCGGCGATGCCCGCGTGCCGCGAGTCGAGGTCGGTGAAGAGCTCGGCGAGGGTGTCGCCGCTGCCCTGGACGGCCTTCTCGCCGTCGGTGTAGCTGCGGAGGATGGTGGGGATGCGGACCTCGATGGCCATGGCTGAGGGCTCCTGTCGGAAGAGTTCAGGTGAGGGGGCGCGCGGCGGTCCGGCCGTGCTCGTGCACCGGTGTGCGCGGTCGTACGCGGTAGGGGCGCCGCGGCCCGTCGCTGGCCGTACGGCGGCAGGGGTCAGCGCGAACAGATGGCGCTGCTGAGCCTGCACAGGTCGACGTGCAGACGCGCCACGAGCAGCATGCCCGGCATCTTGTCGCTCACGTCGTGGGAAACCATGCGCTCATCGTATCGATTCCCGGTCCGGGTCCTGGAATGTGATCTCACATGATGGATGTTTTCCGTCCATCACCTGGATGCCGGGAGGTAGGTGACCGTCGGCGCCCCGGTCGCCGGGTGCACCGCGACCTCCGCCGTCACGCCGTAGACCTCGGCGAGCATCTCGCTGGTCAGGACCTCTTCGGGGGTGCCGGACGCGGCCACCCGGCCGGCCCGCAGGACGTAGAGGCGGTCGCAGAAGTAGGCGGCGAGATTCAGGTCGTGCAGGGCCAGGAGATTGGTCGTGCCGAGGGCGCCGACCAGGGAGAGGATCTCCAGCTGGTAGCGGATGTCGAGGTGGTTGGTCGGCTCGTCGAGGACCAGGACGGCGGGCTGCTGCACCAAGGCCCGGGCCACCAGCGCGCGTTGGCGCTCACCACCGGAGAGCCCCGCGAAGCAGCGCTCGGCGAGAGGGGCCGCGCCGACGCGGGCGAGGGCGGCCCGCACCAGTTCCTCGTCCCGCCCGCTGTCCCCCTCCCAGAACCGCTTGTGCGGGGAGCGGCCCATGGCGACGATCTGCCGGACGGTGAGGTCGAAGCCCGCCTGCCCGTCCTGCGGGACGGTGGCGATGCGCCGCGCGCGGGCCTTGGCGCCGAGCCCGGCCAGATCGGCGCCGTCCAGCAGGACGCGGCCCTCGGACGGGG
The DNA here is from genome assembly GCF_055581265.1 of Streptomyces sp. NPDC031466. NCBI lineage: Bacteria > Bacillati > Actinomycetota > Actinomycetes > Kitasatosporales > Streptomycetaceae > Streptomyces > Streptomyces sp. NPDC031466. The sequence continues at coordinate 128,079 of NZ_JBVIJT010000007.1, read as the reverse complement.
CGAGCGCCCCGTACACGCAGCGCAGCAGCGTCGTCTTGCCGCTGCCGTTGGGGCCGACGACGCCCACGGTCTCGCCCTCGGCGACGGTCAGGCACACGCCGTCGAGCAGCCGTGCCCCGGCGGGCGTGCGGTAGCCGACGTCCTCGGCGCGCAGCGTCACGCGGCCATCCCCTCGGGGCGGTGGCTCCCGCGCAGCAGCCACAGGAAGAACGGGCCGCCCGTCAGCGCGGTGAGCACGCCGACCGGGATGTCCTGCGGGGCGGCCACCGTGCGCGCGGCGAGGTCCGCGACGACCAGGAACACCGCGCCCATGAGCGCCGCCACCGGCAGCAGCGGGCGGTGCGCGGCGCCGACCAGCATGCGGGCGGCGTGCGGCACCAGCAGGCCGACGAACCCGATGGCGCCGCTGTACGCGACGAGGACGCCGGTCAGGAGCGAGGCGAGGACGAAGACGGCGGCGCGGAAACGGGCGGTGTCCAGGCCGAGGACGGTGGCGCCCTCCTCGCCGACGAGCAGCAGGTCCAGGGGCCGGGCCAGCGCCACCAGCAGGAGCGTGCCGACGGCCAGGACGGCGCAGGGCAGGGCCAGCATGTCCCGGCGGGCGCCGCCGAGCCCGCCGAGCGTCCAGTACAGGACTTCCTTGAGCTGCTCGGCGCTGTCCGCGGTGACGAGGATGAGGCTGGTCAGGGCGGACAGGATGGAGGAGACCGCCACGCCCGCCAGGATCAGGCGCCCGGTGGCGAGGCCCCCGCCGCCGCTCGCGGCCAGGGCGTGGACGAGGACCAGGGCGAGCAGGGCGCCCGCGAAGGACGCCGCCGGGATCGTGACGGCGGTGGACAGGCCCGCGCCGAGGCCGAGGACGCCGCCGAGCACGATCGCGGAGACCGCGCCGACGGAGGCGCCCGAGGAGACGCCGAGCAGGAAGGGGTCCGCGAGGGGGTTGCGGACGAGGGCCTGCAGGACGGTGCCGATGACCGCCAGTCCGGCTCCTACGGTGGCACCCAGGACGACTCTGGGGAGTCGCACGTCCAGGACGATGGTGCGGAACGGGGAGGGTTCCGCGCGGCCTGTCAGGATGTCCAGGACTTGGGTCGGGGGGATGTGTACGGAGCCCAGGGCCAGGCCTGCGAGTAGCGCTGCCGCGAGGGCTGCGGTCAGTCCCGTCAGGATCAAGAGGCGGTGCCCCCTGGAGTTCCGTCTGTCGCCCTTCGGGCTCGTCCTCAAACGCCGGACGGGCTGGATTTCGCCTCCCCCGGGCTGGAGTTGACCGCCGTCGGGCCGATTCCGCAGGGTGCTCACAGCTGGTCCGCCAGTTTCCGCACCGCCTCCGGGGCTCGTACTCCTGTCACCACGTCCGACAGGGGAAGCACCGCGAACCGCTTGTGCTTGATCGCGGGGACGTCCGCCAGGACCGGGTCGTCGAGGAGGCGCTTCTTCTTCTGGGCGACGCTCGTGGCGCCGTAGTCGAGGATCAGGACGACCTCGGGCCGGCGCTCGACGACGGTCTCCCAGGACGCGTCGCCGAAGGACTTGCCGAGGTCTGCGAAGACGTTGCGGCCGCCCGCCCGCTCGATGATGTCGTTGCCGATGCCCCGGCCGCCCAGCGTGAACGCGGTCTTGTCGCCGCTGTCGTAGACGAAGACGGAGGCCGGCTCGTGGCCCCGCGACTTCTCCTGGGCGGCGGCCAGTTCGCGGCGCGCGCCGCTCACCCACTTCCGCGCCCGCTCGCGCACCCCGAACGTGGCGCCCACCTCGCGCACCTCGCGGTACACGTCGTCCATGGAGACCGCCCGCTTCGCGCAGGCCTCGACGTTCAGGCGGCTCTCGATGCCGGACTTCGCGAGGGCGGAGCGAGCGCGGCCGTCGCCGGCGAGGAAGGCGCTGGCGTAACCGCCGTAGACGAAGTCGGGGTCGGCGGCGAGGAGCTTCTCGTAGGAGGGGTACTCCCCGGCGAGCACGGGGACGGACCTGTACGCCCGCTCGTACTTCGGCAGGACCTGGTCGTCGAGGTAGGCGGTGCCGACGAGGCGGTCCGCCAGACCCAGTTCCAGCATCACCTCGGTGGCGTGCTGGTTCATGGTGACGGCGCGCTCGGGGGGTGCCGCGTACGTCGTCCGCACGCCGCAGTTGGTGACGGTGTACGGGAATCCGGCGGCCTTGGCGGCGGGCCTGGCGTCACCGGGTGCGGACGAGGAGCACGCGGCGAGCGGGACGAGCAGGGCGGCGGCGGTCAGGGCGCGCAGGGCTCGGGACATGGCTGAACTGCCTCCTCCGGGGGATTTCCGCGTCCCCCGCGTTGCGTGGAGTGCGGGCGGCAGGTCAGTTCCTGACTCCCCCGCCCCGGTGCGGGGTGGGGTCACAGTGGCGGGACCGTGCCGGATTCGCACCGGCTTCCTGGCTCCCGCCGCCCGAGGATGTCGGGCTCAGTATGCCTGGACCACGCGCACCTCTTCCTCGGTGACCTCGCCGTCCACGATGCGGAACGAGCGGAACTGGAAGGGGCCCGCGTCGTCGGTGTCGGCGGTGGAGACCAGGACGTAGTGCGCGCCGGGCTCGTTGGCGTAGGTGATGTCGGTGCGGGAGGGGTAGGCCTCGGTCGCGGTGTGCGAGTGGTAGACGATCACCGGCTCCTCGTCGCGGTCGTCCATCTCGCGGTAGAGCTTGAGCAGGTCGCCCGAGTCGAACTCGTAGAACGTGGGCGAGCGCGCGGCGTTCAGCATCGGGATGAACCGCTCGGGGCGGTCGGTGCCGGCGGGGCCCGCGACCACGCCGCAGGCCTCGTCGGGGTGGTCCTGGCGCGCGTGCGCGACGATCTGGTCGTGGAGGGCCTGGGTCAGGGTCAGCATGGCAGTCAGGATAAGCAGAGGGCCCGCACCGTACCGGAATGCGGTACGGGCGGGCCCGAATGCTGGACAGGTCCCCGAGGGGCGGGTGTCAGTCCTTGGCGGCCGGCTCACCGTCGGAGGCGACGGCGGGGGTCTTGCGCTTGTTGAAGGCGGCGGCCTCCGGGTTGCGCTTCTTGAGGATCAGGTAGGAGCCCGCGAGGATCGCGACCCACACCGGAGCGGCGTACAGCGAGATCCGGTTGTCCTCGTCGATGCCCATCATCACGATGACCATGCCGATGAACAGGAGCGCGAACCAGCTCGTGTACGGGGCTCCGGGCGCCCGGAAGGTGGACTGCGGCAGCTCACCGCGGTCGGCCTTGCGGCGGTAGCGGATCTGGCACGCCAGGATCATGATCCAGGCCCACATGCCGGAGATGGTCGCGAAGGAGACGACGTAGGTGAACGCCTTGCCGGGCCACTGGTAGTTGATCCAGACGCCGACCAGCATGCACGCGGCGGAGGCGGTGGTGCCGATCAGCGGCAGGCCGTTCTTCGTGAGCCTGGTGAAGAACTTCGGGCCCTGGCCGTTGAGCGCCAGGTCGCGCAGCATGCGGCCGGTGGAGTACATGCCGGAGTTGCAGGAGGAGAGCGCGGCGGTGAGGACCACGAAGTTCACGATCGCGGCGCCGATGCCGAGGCCCATCTCCTCGAAGGCCGCGACGAACGGCGAGACGCCGGGCTTGAAGTGCGTCCACGGCACGACCGACAGGATCATGATCAGCGCGCCGACGTAGAAGACGGCGATGCGCCACGGCACGGTGTTGATGGCCTTGGGCAGGACGGTCTTCGGGTCCTTGGACTCGCCCGCGGTGACGCCGACCAGCTCGACGGCGAGGAACGCGAACATCACGATCTGCAGCGTCATCAGCGTGGAGCCGATGCCGTTGGGGAAGAAACCGCCCTGGTTCCACAGGTGGGCCACGGAGGCGGTGTCACCGGCGTCGGAGAAGCCGATGGTGAGGATGCCGACGCAGATCAGGATCATGCCGATGATGGCGGTGACCTTGACCATCGAGAACCAGAACTCCAGCTCGCCGAAGAGCTTCACGGAGATGAGGTTCGCGCCGTACAGGATGACCGTGAAGATCAGCGCGTAGGCCCATTGCGGGACGGAGCCGTGGGTCCAGTACTGCATGTACTGGGCGGCCGCGGTGACTTCCGTGATGCCGGTGACGACCCAGAAGAGCCAGTACGTCCAGCCGGTCACGAAGCCGAAGAACGGGCCCATGAATTCGCGCGCGTACTCCGAGAAGGAGCCCGACACGGGGCGGTACATGAGGAGCTCGCCGAGCGCCCGCATGATGAAGAAGATGACGAGGCCCGCGATGGCGTACGCCAGGATGAGGCTGGGGCCCGCCTTGTGAATGGCCTTGCCCGCGCCGAGGAACAGGCCGGTGCCGATGGCACCGCCGATCGCGATCATCTGGATCTGCCGGGCCCCCAGACCGCGCTGGTAGCCCTCGCCGCCGGCGGCCTGCCCGGCACCATCGCCGTCGTGCCCGTCGTGCTGCTCTTCGACCTGCACTGAGGTCATGGTGACGCCTTTCTCCATGCTGATCCGCGCCCGCGTCTCGCGTTGATGGCTGCGGATCAGGTCCTGATCCCCCCGGATATGTATGGAGTGCTACCGGCGGTCTGCCGGCCCGAGCGCCCTCGGTGACATGGGTGGCGTCACCGAGCGGTCGTGAAGATTTATCACGGCGGCAACAGTGAGGGAATCGGCCACCTGTGGCGCACACCACAGGGAGAAGCGGACAAAGTCCGCCTTGGTGCGTATAACCGGACAATGAAGTGACGGGATCGTTATCCGGATTTGAGCGTCCGCTGAGCGAACGGACCGCCATGTGAACAGAAGGTGTCCTGTACAGCAAATACAGCTGTCCCGTACACCGATTTTTGGCCCCGCTCAGCCCAGCAACGTCCCGACCAGCGTCTCCTGCAGTCCGCCGAGCCAGAGATACGCCATCACCATCGGCTTGCGCGGGTCCGAGTCCGGCAGCCGGTAGAGCAGGTCGGCGTCCTCCTCGTCGGTGACCTCCAGGCGCGTGCCGATCGCGAGCCGCAGGTCATTGAGTGCCCCGAGCCAGTGCCGCGACTCCTCGACCGACAGCTTCAGGACAGCTCCGCCCTCGCCCGGGGACGCCATCGCGTCCAGCGAACGGATCACGACCAGCGCGTCGTCCCGCTTCTTGGCCCGCAGGTCGTTCTCCGTGAACCGGCGGAACTCGGCCGAATACGCTCGCAGTTCCTCCTCGCGCCCGATGTCCCCGGTCGCACTGCCGGGGCCCCCGTACGCGTCCGGCAGCAGGCGCTGCATCACGGGGTCGGCGGGCGGCTCGCTCGGCCCCTCGGCGAACAGCTCGGCCAGCGGGTCGTCGCCGGGCTCCCCGCCGGGGCCGGGGCCGATCAGCTCCAGGAGCTGCACGGCGAGGGAACGGATGATCGAGGTCTCGACCTCGTCGAGCGCGACGGCGGCGCCGCCCCCGGGGATCGGTTCGAAGTGTCCAGGCATCAGATGCGTCGCTGCTTCCGGTCCGCCGCTACTTGCGGTCCTGCTGAAGGGTGGCCCACAGCCCGTACCCGTGCATGGCCTGGACGTCGCGCTCCATCTCCTCGCGGGAGCCGCTGGAGACGACCGCGCGGCCCTTCTCGTGCACGTCCATCATCAGCTTGGTGGCCTTCTCCTTCGAGTACCCGAAGTACGTCTGGAACACGTACGTCACATAGCTCATGAGGTTCACGGGGTCGTTGTGCACGAGCGTGATCCAGGGGACGTCCGGCTCGGGGACGACGAACGTCTCCTCGTCCGATTCCGGGCGGGTGATCTCTGCGGGAGCCGTACTCACACGCCCATGCTGCCACCTCGGTGGGGCACTCGCACAAACGGGCCCACGAAATCGTCAGAGTGACGAGATGCGGGGTAGCATCCTTCGCATGAACACAGCGGACCTTGGCCTGCCGGTGGATGTTCCGTCGACGGCGCTCTTCACGGACCAGTACGAGCTGACCATGCTCCAGGCCGCACTGAAGGCCGGCACCGGCGACCGGCGCTCGGTCTTCGAGGTCTTCACCCGCAGACTGCCCGAGGGGCGGCGCTACGGCGTCGTGGCGGGCACCGGGCGGGTCCTGGACGCGGTGGAGAACTTCCGCTTCGACGCGGACGTCCTCGGCTTCCTGCGCGAGCGGGACATCGTCGACGAGGCCACCCTCCAGTGGCTGGCCGGCTACCGCTTCACCGGCGACATCTGGGGCTACCCCGAGGGCGAGGTGTACTTCCCCGGCTCGCCGATCCTGCGGGTCGAGGGCTCCTTCGCCGAGTGCGTGCTCCTGGAGACCGTGATCCTCTCCATCCTCAACCACGACTCGGCCATCGCGGCCGCCGCCTCCCGGATGTCCTCGGCCGCGGGCGAGCGCCCGCTGATCGAGATGGGCGCCCGCCGCACCCACGAGCTGGCCGCCGTCGCCGCCTCCCGCGCCGCGTACGTGGGCGGCTTCGCGACCACCTCGGACCTGGCCGCCGGCTTCCGCTACGGCATCCCGACCGTCGGCACCAGCGCCCACGCCTTCACCCTGCTGCACGACAGCGAGCGCGACGCCTTCCGCGCCCAGGTCGACTCGCTGGGACGCGGCACGACCCTGCTCGTGGACACCTACGACGTCACCGAGGCCGTCCGCCTGGCCGTCGAGGTCGCCGGGCCGGAGCTGGGCGCCGTGCGCATCGACTCGGGCGACCTGCTGCTCGTCGCCCACCGGGTGCGCCAGCAGCTGGACGAGCTGGGCGCGACCGACACGAAGATCGTCGTGACCTCCGACCTCGACGAGTACGCCATCGCCTCCCTGCGGGCGGCGCCCGTGGACGCGTACGGCGTGGGTACCCAGCTCGTCACCGGCTCCGGGCACCCCACCGCCTCCATGGTCTACAAGCTGGTCGCCCGCGCCCACTCGGCGGACCCGGCGGCGCCCCTGGAGCCCGTCGCGAAGAAGTCGCTGGGCGCCAAGAGCTCCGTGGGGGGCCGCAAGTGGGCCGCGCGGCGGACCGACGAGCACGGTGTCGCCGAGGCGGAGGTCGTCGGCACCGGCGCCGTGCCCCCCGAGCTGGCGGACCGGCAGCTCCTGGTCGAGCTGGTCAAGGGCGGCCGGGTCGTCGCCCGCGAGCCGCTGGACACCGTCCGCGACCGGCACGCGGCCGCGCGCGCCGGGCTGCCGCTCTCGGCGACCCAGCTGTCGCGGGGCGAGGCCGTCATCCCCACGGAATACCTCTGACGGGCCCGGGCAGGCTCCCTTCCCGCACCGCACCCGAAGTCCCCACGCTCGTCGTCACCCCACCAAAGGACACCGCCCATGCGCCGCGCGCTGATCGTCGTAGACGTCCAGAACGACTTCTGTGAGGGCGGCAGTCTCGCGGTCGCCGGGGGCGCGGACGTGGCCGCGGCCATCACCGAGCTGATCGGGCAGGCCCCGGCCTGCTACCGGCACGTGGTGGCCACCCGGGACCACCACATCGATCCGGGCCCGCACTTCTCGGACCAGCCGGACTACGTGGACTCCTGGCCGCCGCACTGCGTGGCGGGGACGGAGGGCGTGGGCTTCCACCCCAACTTCGCCCCCGCCGTCGCCTCCGGGGCGATCGACGCCGTCTTCGACAAGGGCGCCCACTCGGCGGCCTACAGCGGTTTCGAGGGCGTCGACGAGAACGGGCTGTCCCTGGCGGACTACCTGCGGGAGCGGGAGATCACGGAGGTCGACGTGGTCGGCATCGCCACGGACCACTGCGTGCGCGCCACCGCCCTGGACGCGGCGCGGGAGGGCTTTGGGACCACCGTCCTGCTGGACCTCACCGCGGGCGTCTCCGGGGAGAGCACCGAGCGGGCGCTGGCCGAGCTGCGCGCGGCGGGCGTCGAGCTGACGGGCAAGCCCGTCGTCTGATCCGGGGCCGGGCTCAGCGGCGCAACGCCCGGATCGGGTGCCACAGCTCCTGCAGGGAAGTGGGCGCCGTACGCCATATCAGGCCGTCCGGGTGGTGCAGCACCGCCGTTATCTCGTCCGGCGTGGGCGGCTCCGCGTTGCCCCGCAGGTACACCGCCCGCAGACCGAGGTTGCGGAGCCTGGTCAGGGCCCTCGCGCGGTTCACGGCGTGCACGATCATGCGGACCGCGCCGCCGGCCGGCGCCGGGCTCGGCAGGGTCAGTGCCACCACCACGCTGCCGTTCGGCAGCTTGCAGAAACCTCCTGCGGACATGCCGGATCACACCCCCGTCAATAAGAAGTACACAGCACGCACCTAAACACGATCGGCCGCCGCCCGCTAGGGGGCGACGGCCGATCATGGCTTGACCTGCGTTAACGCTGGATCAGCGCTTGGAGGGGCCCACCTGGACCGTGATCGAAGAGCCGTCCTTCGGCTGCTTCAGGATCTGGATCTTGGTGTTGGTGTCAGTGACCTTGACACTTCCGGTGGGGTTGGACGCGTACCAGTAGGTGCCCTTGTGGTCGTCGAAGGCCGGGACGCCCTTCTGGGACTTGAGCTTCAGCGCGACGTCCGCGTTGTGCAGCGTGAACGCGTCCGTCGCGTACTTGCTGAACGGCGCGTCGTACGGCTGGATCTTGTTGCGCAGCAGCTCGCCGTTCTTCCACTTCAGCGGCTTGGCGTGCGCGTCGACCGGCAGGATCAGACCCTCGCCGGGGTGCTGGCTGGTGTTGTTGTCCTTCTGGGAGGTGTCCCACTGCCAGACCATCAGGCCGGTCTGGTAGGGGTAGTGCTCGACCCAGTCGGGGCGGGTGGTCGAGAAGCCAAAGTTGTACGGGCCGACCTTGAGGGTCTTGTCGTACGAGACGTACTGGCGGTTCTCGGCCAGGTAGTACTGGTCGTACTTCTTGGTGAAGGACTCGCCGATGCGCGAGAAGCCCTTCGACGTCCAGCCGTTGTCGTCGCCCTCGGCGCCGTCCTCGAAGAGCTTGGCGCCGTCCGCGGTGATCGCGATGGCGTCGGCCGCGAAGCCCTTGCCGCCCGCGCCGCCGTCGGTGGAGTAGCGGAAGCGGACGTCGATCTTCTTGCCGGCGTAGGCGTCGAGCGGGAAGACCAGCTTCTTGTACGCGCCCGAGACACCGGTCAGCGCGGGCTTGTCGCCGGCGTCACGGGTGATCGGCCTGCCGTCCGCGGTGCCGTCGACCGGCGTCCAGTTGGCGCCGCCGTCCGTGGAGACCTCGGTGTAGAGGTAGTCGTAGTTGGCCTCGATGTCCCACCAGCCCTGGAGCGACAGGTCGGCCTTGGCCTTGCCGGTCAGGTCGACGGAGCGCGTCAGGGTGTTCTTCAGGTCGTCGCCCTGGTTGCTCCACCACTGCTTGGAGCCCTCGGCGGGCTTCACGATCTTGGTGGTGACGGCCTTCTTCGGCAGGTCGACGACGAGCGCCTGGCGGTGGCGGGTGTTGTACTCCGAGACGCCCAGCTTGTGCTCGGAGGTGGTGGCCGCCTTGGCCTTGGCGTAGTCGAGCCAGCCCAGCTGGAACTTGTCCCAGGCGGTCATGTCGCCGGGCAGGTCGCCGATCGCGTCCTTGCCGGTGCCGAGCCAGGAGCCGGCCGACATCAGCGACCAGAAGCCGACCGAGTTCTCACCCTTGCCGCTGGTGTCGTACAGGTCCGGCAGACCGAGGTCGTGGCCGTACTCGTGGGCGAAGACGCCGAGGCCGCCGTTCTCCGGCTGCATCGTGTAGTCGCCGACCCAGATGCCCGAGTCGCCGATCTGGGTGCCGCCGGCCTTGTTGTTGCCGGGGCCGGTCCGGCCCGCGTCGTTGCCGTACGCGTACCAGCGGTGCGCCCACAGGGCGTTCTTGCCCTCGGCGCCGCCGCCGGCCGACTCGTCCTCGCCCGCGTGGACGATCTGGAAGTGGTCGATGTAGCCGTCGGGCTCGTTGAAGTCGCCGTCGTTGTCGAAGTCGTAGCGGTCCCAGAGGTCGTACTTGGCCAGGTCCGCCTTGATCTGCGCGTCGGTGCGGCCCTGGGCCTTCTGGGCCTTGGCCCAGGCACTCACGCCGTCCTTGACCGCGTCCCAGACGTTGGCGCAGTTGGTGTCGCCGCAGTAGTTCGAGCCGTAGCGCGCCTCGTTGTAGTCGACCTTGACCCAGTCGGAGACCGCGCCGTCGACCGAGTAGCGGCCCGAGGAGGTCTTCTCGTAGTAGGTCTTCAGCGAGTGCTTGGTGTTGCCCTTGCTGTCCTTGCCCTCTCCGAAGTACAGGTCCTCGAAGTGCTTGCGGTTGTAATCCGCCTGCCAGGCCGTGCTGTTGTCCTTCGCCCGGTTGGGCTTGGCTATCTTGTTGTGCAGCGGGCCGGGCTTGCCGCCGTACTTCTTGACGGGCTGCTCCGGACCCTCGGGGCCGTCCGGGTCGTACATGGTCGTGTCGTCGACCTTGTTCCCGAACTCCACCAGGATCGTGAAGACCTTGTCGGTCTTCTCGCGGCCCAGCTCGACGTACTTCTTGTCGTCGAGCTTGACGACCTTGGAGGCGCCGCGCTTCTGCACCTTGGCGTCGCCCTCGATGACCTGCTGGAGGGCCGCCTTGCGCTGCTGCGCCTGCTGCTTGCTGAACGGACCGTCGAGGTCGTGGTCGACCTGCGCCTTGAGGCGCGAGGGGTCCTGCCGGTCGACGGCGGGAGCCGTGCCCGGCGCCCCGTCCCCGGGCGCGGCCGCGGCCGTCGACACCGAGTACGTGGCGGCCGCCGCGGCCACCGCTACGGCCACCGCCGTTGCCCTGAACGTGCGTGTTCTGACTGTCACTTGATGAATGTCCTCCCCACGCGCCCGCGCGAATGGCGGACCGAGATCCCGGTCGGAGGGGGGTCCGCGCGCGATGTACGCGTCACAAGTGACGACATTCGACCGGAAGTACGGGAGAAAAGACAGACCTTGACTTGAACAGGCCAAGTGCACTATGCGACCCACGGATCCGCTATCCGGACACGGGTCACGCGCTCACCGTACGTTCGAACAAGCGCGCCGCACCGTCCACTTGATGGACGTCATGAACCCGTGCGCCCCCTATGCTCCGGCACCGTGGGTTAGGTCACGCTTACCGCCCGTTCCCGTCGGGCATGGAGCGTCATAGAGTCAATCGACGGTGCGCCACCACGCGGGACGGCACTTCCCAGGACGCCACCGGCGAGCACCCTTTGATTCGCGAAGATCGGTACCCACATCCGCATCCGCCCCCACGGCCAGAGCGTGGGGGGATCACTGCCGAGGACGGATCACGTCATGCCTCGTCCCATGCCACGTCCGACCACCGCACAGATCGCCTACGGTTCGGTGACCGTCGTCTTCTCCACGCTCGCCATGCTGCTGCTCTCCCAGACGGGTTCGGGAGTGGCCGGTGTCGCGGTGATAGCGGTGGCCGCGCTCGGCCTCGGCTTACTGGTGGCGATGACGGTGCCGGCGCCCGCACCGGAGACGCCCGTATCGGAGGCGCCCGCGCAGGAGGCGCCCGTATCGGAGGCGCCCGCCGGGGCCGCCGCCCCCGGACGCGTCCCCGCGCAGCGTGCCGTGCTCGCCGAGTCCGTACGCGAACCGGCGGGCCCGTGAGTCACGGGCCCGCCGGTCGTGGTGCCGTCGCACCGGGTGTGTTCCGTCAGGCGCTGACCACCACCGTCTTGGCGGCCTTGTCGTGCAGGCCCTGTTTGTAGGGCTTGTCGAAAAAGCTCCACCCGCCGCAGATCGCCGTCCAGATACAGGCGCAGCAGAACGCGAACGGCAGCCAGAGCACGGCCGCGCGGACGAGCGCGGACTGCGTGCTCGGGGTGGCGCCGTCGCCGAGGTTCGCGACGCGCATCCCGAGCAGCTTCTTGCCGAGCGTCTGCCCCGTCCTGGAGATCATGAAGGTGTCGTACGCGAGGTAGAGCACGGCGGCCAGCAGGGACTGGCCGAACGACCTGCCCGTGTTCACCTTGTCCGGGTCGACGTCGTACTCGGATGTGTTGAACAGCCAGGACAGCAGCCACACGACGATGCCCACGAGGACCATGTCGATGATGCGGGCGAGGACCCGCTTGCCGCTGTCGGCCAGCGGGGGCATACCGGCCAGCGGATCCTGCCCGCCGTACCCGCCAGGACCGCCGTATCCGCCGTATCCGCCGGGTCCGCCGGGTCCGCCGGGTCCGCCGGGTCCGCCGGGTCCGCCGCCGTAGGGGCCGCCGCCTCCTCCCCCGTACGGGCCGCCGCCGCCATAGGGGTCGCCGCCGTCGGGCGGGGGCGGGACGCCGTAGGGAGAGCCGCCAGGGCCCGGGGGCGTGTTCCCGTACGGGGCGCCGCCGCCCGGGGGCGGGGTGTCGTAGGGGGAGCCACCGCCCGGCGGGGGCTCACCCGGCGGCTGCTTCTTGAAGGGGTCGTCGTCCGGCGACGGGTTCCGCGGCGGTTCGGTGCTCATGGCCCGAGTCGACCGCGACCGCCCGGCCCGCGCATCCGGCGAGCGGCCGACCGGGTTACCCCGCGACGAACGTGCCCGCCGCCTTGTCGTGCCAGCACTGGCGCCACGGCTTGTCCACGAGGCACCACAGCACGCCGACGACACCGATCACCAGGAGCCCCGGCACGCTGTAGACGAGCCAGCGCCGCAGCGCCGCGCCGAACGTGGGCGTCTCGTGCTCCTCGATGTCCCGCACCTCGATGCCGCACACCCGCTTGCCCGGCGTGCGGCCCCACTTGGCGGTGGGCAGCACCTCGTACAGGACGCCGAAGAGGAGGATGACCGCGAGGACGATGCCGAGGCAGCCTGCGGTGGTGCCGTCGAGCAGCCAGACCGTGGTCTTCTCGCCCGACAGCTTCGCCGCGTCGATCTTGCTGTCGATGTGGTCGGCGGCCTTGGCGGCGAGCGGCAGCGCCGCCGCCCCGGTGACGGCGGCGAGGGCGACCGTGTCGATGAGCCGCGCCACCAGACGCCTGCCGAGCCCCGCGGGCCGGGCCGACGCCTGATTCCTCGCGAGCGCGAGGAACGGGTCCTCGACCACCGGCTTCCACGGCACGACCGGCTGTCCCTCGCCCTGCCGCGCCGGGTCCGGGGCGCCGCCCGCGAGCTGGTGCACCTGCTGCGCCCAGGAGGCCGAGCCACCGCCCGGCCCCGCGGTGACGGGCGACGCCGCACCGCCCTGCGGGGGCGCTGCGCCGGGCTGGGGGTGGGGGGTCTGCGGGGGCTGGTGTGGCGCCGGGGTCTGTGCCGGTGCGGAAACCTGCGGCGGCACCGAAGCCTGCGGCCGTGCGGGGGACTGCGGTGGTACCGAGGACTGCGGTGGTACGGGAGCCTGCGGTGGTACGGGAGCCTGCGCGGCGGCGCTCCGGTCGGGGTGGCGTTCCGAGGCGGGGCGGATGGCGCGGATCGCCATCGTGCCGTCGGTGCCGGTCGCGGGGGCGGGGATCCCGGCGGACTTCACCGGGCCCGTGGGGCGGCGGAACGTCACGGTGCCCTCGGCGGAGGCCGGCCTCGACGCACCGGAGTTCGGGGCGCCGGCCTCGGCGGTGGAGGCGTCGGACGTCGCGGCCCCCGGCTCCGCGGCGCGGCTCGTGCCCGTACCGGGACCGCTTGCGCCCCGCGCAGGGCCGGGCGCCGCTTCCGCCTGCCCGCGAGGCACCGCCTCGCCCGATACGCGCGGGTCGGCCCCGCCCGGTCCCGCGCCCCACGAGATCCGGCGCTCCTGCTCGCCGCCGAGCCCGGACTGGCGTGCGGCGTCGGCCTGCCAGGCGGACGCGGGCTCGGACCGCGCGCCCGGGTCCTCGTCGAAGAAGTGCGGCCCCGTCTCCTCCACCGGGGGCGCCACCGCGGTGCCCGCGCCGGGCGGGAGCGGCAGGGGTTCGCCGTCGGACGGCGCGGGGCGGCTCGTACCGGGCACCCAGGCGGCGCCGTTCCAGTACCGGACGTAGCCGGGAATGGACGGGTCGGGGTAATAGCCTTCGCGGGGCCGCTCGTCGCCTGGGGCCGGAGTTGGGGCGCTCATGTCCGTCGTCCCGTATCTGCTCGGGGGTCGTGTGAGGGCTCCACATCTATCAGACCTCCGCGGGTCACCGGGCGGCTCCCGCCCCACGGACCACTTTCCGGGCACGCTTCCCCCACTTTCCCCGCGAGGCCCCCGCTCCCCGCGGTGGCCTCTTGGCAGTCGCCCGTGCAAGACACCGGAAGAAAATCCCGCGAACCCGCGTAATGCTCCGGGGGCCACGCGCTCTCCACTCGTACGGGTCCGCTCCCCGGGCCCTCCGAGGAAAGGAAGCGCACCGACATGCACTCCGTGGTGGAACGCGAGCTCGAACTCAAGCTGATCCTCTCGCCGGAGCGGATCGTCCCCGTCCCGGCCCGGCTCACCTACCGCACCGACGACCCCTACGCCGTCCACATCGCCTTCCACATCGGCTCGCAGAACCCCGTGCTGTGGACGTTCGCCCGCGAGCTGCTGGTGGAGGGGGTGTTCAGGCCGTGCGGTCACGGGGACGTGCGCGTCTGGCCGACGAAGACGGACGGCCGCGGCGTGGTGCTGATGGAGCTCAGCTCACCGGACGGCGAGGCCCTCCTGGAGGCCCCCGCCGGCGCCGTGTCCGCCTGGCTGGAGCGGGCGTTGCGGGTGGTCCCGCCGGGCTCGGAGAGCGATCGGCTGGGCATCGACGACGGCCTCACCGAGCTGCTGGCGCCCACCGGGGGCCGGGTGGACGAGCTGTGGCCGCGCGAGTCGTGGCCCGCGGACGATTCCCAGGACGGTGAGTGAGCCGTGCGGCCACGGGGGCGCCTTCGCGCGGGGTTCTGCGGGGGACGGGTCAGAACAGCTTGCCGGGGTTGAGGAGCGAGTGCGGGTCGAAGGCCGCCTTGACGGCCCGCTGCATCTCCACCCCCACCGGCCCGATCTCGCGTGCCAGCCACTCCTTCTTGAGGACGCCGACGCCGTGCTCGCCGGTGATGGTGCCGCCGAGTTCGAGGCCGAGGGCCATGATCTCGTCGAAGGACTCGCGGGCGCGCCGCGCCTCGTCGGGGTCCGCCGCGTCGAAGCAGACGGTGGGGTGCGTGTTGCCGTCGCCCGCGTGCGCGCAGACCCCGATGGTCAGGCCGTACTTCTCGGCGACGCGCTCCACGCCGGCGAGCATGTCCGCGAGCCGGGAGCGCGGCACGCACACGTCGTCGATCATCGTGGTGCCCTTGACGGCTTCGAGCGCGGTGAGCGACAAGCGCCTGGCCTGGAGGAGGAGTTCGGACTCGGCGGTGTCCTCGGCCGGGACCACCTGGGTGGCGCCCGCGGCCTCGCAGAGCGCGCCGACGGCGGCGAGGTCGGCCGCCGGGTCCGGGGTGTCGAAGGCGGCGAGCAGGAGGGCCTCGGTGGTCTCGGGCAGGCCCATGTGCGCGAGGGCGTTCACGGCCTTCACGGTCGTACGGTCCATGAGTTCGAGCAGCGACGGGACGTGCCCGCCTTCCATGATCTTGCAGACGGCGTCGCAGGCGTCCCGCGAGGAGGCGAACTCCGCGGCGAGGACCAGCTGCCGGGGCGGCCGGGGGCGCAGCGCGAGGACGGCGCGGACGACGATGCCGAGGCTGCCCTCGGAGCCGACGAACAGGCGGGTGAGGTCGTAGCCGGCGACGCCCTTGGCGGTGCGGCGGCCGGTGCTCATCAGGCGGCCGTCGGCGAGGACGACGTCGAGGCCGAGGACGTACTCGGCGGTGACGCCGTACTTCACGCAGCACAGGCCGCCGGAGGCGGTGCCGATGTTCCCGCCGATGGTGCACATCTCCCAACTGGAGGGATCCGGCGGGTAGTACAGGCCGTGTTCGCCGACCGCGCGGGACAGCGTGGCGTTGACGACGCCCGGTTCGACGACGGCGATCCGGTCGACGGGGCTGATCTCCAGGATGCGGTCCATCTTGACCAGGGACAGCACGATGCAGCCCTCGCTGGCGTTGGCGGCGCCGGACAGGCCGGTGCGGGCGCCCTGCGGCACCACGGGGACGCGCAGCTCGGTGGCGGTGCGCATGACGTGCTGGACCTGCTCGACGGTGCGCGGCAGGACCACGACGGCGGGGGTGCCCGCCGCGCAGAAGCTCGCCATGTCGTGGGCGTACGCGGAGGTGACGTCCGGATCGGTGAGGACCGCCTCGGCGGGCAGTCCCTCCTGGAGCAGTGCGACGAGGGTGCGGCTCATGATCACAGCCTCGCACCCGGGGCCATCGGTGTGAACCCGTGTGCGACGCCTTCGGCGCGCCGGGATGTGATCTTCGTATTGACGCACAGTGAACGTCATGAAGTCCTACCGGTCCCGGTCCTCCCTGACGCCTTCCACGTCCCTCATGGAGCCCGCGAGGCCGCCCGGGAGACCTTCGTCGCTGCGGCGCGCGCTGGTCGCCTCGGCGGTGGGGGCCGTGGTGCTCGGCGCCGCCCACGCGCTGGTGCCGCTGGACGACGAGGAGGCGGCGCCGCGCGCGCTCGGGCCCGCGGGGCGCGCGCAGCTGGCCGTGGGGGCGGGGGCGCCGGCCGCGCTGCCGGATCTGACGGCACTCATCCGGGAGCGTGAGGCGCATCTGCGGGCGCACCCCGGCGACGACCACTCCTGGGCGGTGCTCGGCTCGGCGTATGTGGCGCGGGGGCTGCGTACGGCGGACTTCGCGTCGTATCCGAAGGCCGAACAGGCACTGCGGACCTCGCTCAAGGTGCGGCCCGTCGGCAACGCGGAGGCCCTGACGGGGCTCGCCGCCCTGGCGAACGCCCGGCACGACTTCCGGGCGGCCCGCGGGTGGGGCGAGCAGGCGGTGCGGCAGGCGCCGGGGCGGTGGACGGCGTATCCCCCGCTGATCGAGGCCTACACCGGGCTCGGCGACGCGAAGGCGGTCGGCAAGGCCCTGGACTCCCTGCGGAAGCTGGGCTCCGGTGCCTGGGTCAGGTCGCGCACCGGTCAGGTCTACCGCGACCGCGGCTGGCGCGAGGACGCCAACACCGCCCTGACCGACGCGGTGGCGCTCGCCGAGAGCCCCGCGGAGAAGGCGGCGTGCCTGCACCGCGTCGGGGAGCTGGCCTGGGAGCGCGGCGAACCGGCGCAGGCGCTGCGCTACTTCGACGCGGCGCTCGCCGCCGACCGGGACCACCACGCGTCACTGGCGGGCCGGGGCCGCGCGCTCGCGGCGCTCGGCCGCACCTCCGAGGCACTCCAGGCCTACCGCTCGGCGCTGGCCAGGCAGCCGCTGCCGGAGTACGCCCTGGAGCTGGGCGAGCTGTACGAGTCGCTGAGGCTGCGGCCGGCCGCGCGCGCCCAGTACGACATGCTGCGGGCGCGTGTGAAGCAGGAGGGCGCGGGCGGCGTGAACAACGAGCGGGTCCTCGGCTTGTTCGAGGCGGACCACGGCGACGCGGACGCGGCGGTGAAGCGGCTGACGGCGGAGTACAAGCGGCACGGCGGCCCGCAGACGGCGGACGCGCTCGGCTGGGCGCTGCACCGGGCCGGCGACGGCGAGGCGGGTCTGAAGCTCGCCACCAAGGCGATGGAGAAGGGTCCGCGCAGCGCGCTGTTCGCCTACCACCGGGGGGAGATCGAGCGGCAGCTCGGCGACTACGGGGCCGCGCGGCGGCACATCGGGGAGGCGCTGCGGATCAACCCGTACTTCTCGCCGCTCGCCGTGCCCGAGGCGAAGGACGCCCTGGAGGCGCTGGGCGAGCCGCCGGAGGGCGGCCCGGCGCAGATGTACGCGCCGGCCGACGCGCCTCCGCCACCGCCGCTCCCGAGCCCGCCGGCGCGGCGGACGGCGCCTCGCGGGACGTCGGCGGGGGCCTCCTAGGCGTCAGCGGGCCGCTGGGTCCGGGGCGGGCGGCGGGCCCCAGGGGGCTTCCAGGGCCGTCCGCAGGGCGCCGGCCAGGTCGTCGCCGATGCGTTCGGCGAGCTGTTCCTCCAGGCGGGCGAGGGCGGCCTTGGCCTGGAGGTGCGCGTGTGCGCCGGCCGCGGTGCGCCTGATCAGGCGTTGCCGGGCGGAGGCGGGGTCGGGGCCCTGTTCGAGGACGCCGGCGGCGACGAGGCCGTGCACGGCCTGGTGGGCGGTCTGGCGGGTGACGCCCATGCGCCGGGCGAGCTCGGAGACGGTGGTGCCCTCGTCGTCCAGCACCGAGCAGAGCTGCACCTGGGTCGGGGAGACGGGGGCGGCCCCGGCGGCGGCCATGGCCGCGGCGAGCCCCTCCTCGAACCAGCGACGGGCCTCGCCGAGGAGTTGGGACAGGTCGCGCTGGGTGGACGGCATGGCTTCCTCACAGATGTGCTCACCGGCTTGCTCACCGGCACCCGGCAATGTCAGGCTACCTGACATTCCGTCGGTCCCGACTCCTCCGGAGCATTCCATGACCATCGAGTACGCCACGCGCCACCGGTCCGCCTCCCGCATCCCCGCGGACCCCGGCAAGCCCTACTTCATCGAGAAGGGCGAGGGCGACCGCGCCCATCTGTTCGGCGACCTGATCACCGTCTACGCGGGCGGCGAGCAGACCGAGAACACCTTCAACTTCTTCACCGTGGAGGGCCCCAAGGGCGACCTCATCCCCGCCCACCTGCACGCCGACACCCACGAGGTCTTCTACGTCACCCAGGGCGCCGTCCGCCTCTTCGTCGAGGACACCGAGGGCGAGCAGCAGGAGAAGCTGCTCACCCCCGGCGACTTCGGCTTCGTACCGAAGAACTGCACGCACGCCTACCGCATGGAGCGCCACCACAGCCAGGTCGTCGGCGTCGCCGCGGGCCCCGGCGGCACCTTCGAGCGGTTCTTCGAGAACCTCGGCACGCCCACCGGGCAGCACGGCCTTCCGCACCAGCCGCTCATCCCCGAGCCCCACAAGTGGGGCACCGTCCCCGAGCGGTACGACGTGACCTTCCTGCCCGACCACCAGTGGCGCACCCGGTGACCGGGTGCGCCGGAGCGGCGTCGGCCAGAGCGGCGGCTAGAGGTTGCCCCGCTTCTCCTGCTCCCGCTCGATCGCCTCGAACAGCGCCTTGAAGTTGCCCTTGCCGAAGCCCATCGAGCCGTGCCGCTCGATCATCTCGAAGAACACCGTCGGCCGGTCCTGGACCGGCTTGGTGAAGATCTGCAGGAGGTAGCCGTCCTCGTCGCGGTCGACGAGGATCTTCAGCTCGCGCAGGGTCTCCACGGGCACCCGGGTCTCCCCGGCCCACTCCCCCAGCGTGTCGTAGTACGAGTCCGGGGTGTCCAGGAACTGCACGCCGGCCGCGCGCATCGTGCGGACGGACTCCACGATGTCGTTCGTGGCGAGCGCGATGTGCTGGACGCCCGCGCCGCCGTAGAACTCCAGGTACTCGTCGATCTGCGACTTCTTCTTGGCGATGGCGGGCTCGTTGATCGGGAACTTCACCTTCAGCGTCCCGTCGGCCACCACCTTCGACATCAGCGCGCTGTACTCGGTCGCGATGTCGTCGCCCACGAACTCTTTCATGTTCGTGAAGCCCATGACCTTGTTGTAGAAGGCGACCCACTCGTTCATCCTGCCGAGTTCCACGTTGCCCACGCAGTGGTCGATCGCCTGGAAGGTCCGCTTGGCCGGCGGCTCCACGAGCGGCTTCGCGGCGACGAAACCGGGCAGGTAGGGGCCGTCGTAGTCGACGCGCTCCACCAGCGTGTGGCGGGTCTTGCCGTAGGTGGCGATGGCGGCGAGGACGACCTTGCCGTTCTCGTCCTTCTCCTCGTACGGCTCGGTGATCCCGCGCGCGCCGTGGGCGACGGCGTACGCGTACGCGGCACGGGCGTCCGGCACCTCGATGGCGAGGTCCACGACGCCGTCGCCGTGCTCGGCCACGTGGGAGGCGAGGAAGTGGCCCCGCTCGGTGGAGGCCTTGATGACGGAGGTGAGGACGAAGCGGGCGGCGCCGTTCGTCAGCACGTAACTGGCGGTCTCGCGGCTGCCGTTCTCCGGTCCGGAGTAGGCCACGAGCGTCATTCCGAAGGCGGTGGAGTAGTAGTGCGCGGCCTGCTTGGCGTTGCCCACGGCGAAGACGACCGCGTCCATTCCCTTGACCGGGAAGGGATCGGCCTCACGCGCGGTGTCGGGGGTGGGGTGGGTGCTGGTCTCAGTCATGAGTTGAGGCTCCACCCGATTGACAAGGTGCGCAATAGTTTGCGTTTTCAGTGGTCAGATTGCCCAGTGGAAGGCCAGGATGAGCGGGCTATCTGTACATCATGACCATCCGGGAGGCCGCATGGCGATCGATCATCTGGACGGCAGACTCATCGTGCTCCTGGCGCGTGAGCCGCGTATCGGGGTTCTTGAGGCCTCCCGCAGGCTGGGCGTGGCGCGTGGCACGGTGCAGGCGCGGATGGACCGACTGCAGTCCAACGGGGTCATCCGGGGCTTCGGCCCCGAGGTCGATCCCGCCGCGCTCGGCTACCCGGTCACGGCGTTCGCGACACTGGAGATCAAACAGGGCCAGGGCGCGGACGTGCGGGCCCATTTGACGACCGTCGCCGAGGTGCTCGAACTGCACACCATCACCGGCCACGGCGACATGCTCTGCCGCCTCGTGGCCCGCTCGAACGCCGATCTCCAGCGGGTGATCGACCGGGTGGTGGGTTTCACCGGCATCGTCCGCGCCTCCACGGCGATCGTCATGGAAAACCCCGTTCCGCTACGGATCATCCCCCTGGTGGAACAGGCTTCCGAGGATCCTTGAGCACAGGCCGGCGGGCCGGGTTGGGTTGGTCAGCAGTTCGGGACGGCGGTGCCCTTGGCGAGGGAGCGCAGGGACTCGACCGTTCCCTTCAGGGTCGTGACCGGGACGAGGCGCAGGCCCTTGGGGCGGTTCGCCCGGGCGTCGGCGCACTCGGCCTTCGGGACCAGGAAGACCGTCGCGCCGTCGCGCCGTGCGGCCCGCGTCTTCAGGGCGACGCCGCCGACCGGGCCGACCTCGCCGGAGGCGGTGATCGTGCCGGTGCCCGCGATGTCACGGCCGCCCGTGAGGTCGGCGCCGCTGCCGTCGCCGTCCAGTTTGTCGATGATGCCGAGCGAGAGGAACAGCCCGGCGCTCGGGCCGCCGATCGCGCCGAGGTCGGCCTTGACGTTCACCTTGCCGGTGCCGTTGAAGCCGTTCGCCTTCAGGTAGCCGAGCGCCGCCTTGGTGGCCGCGTCCTGCGACTTCCTCATGTCCCCGAGGTTGTGCTCGCGGACTTCCTTCACGTTGTCGCCGGTCGGGTAGACGGAGTCCTTCGGCATCACCGCCCGGTCGCTGCGGAACCAGCCGTCGACCACGTCACCGAGCCGCACGTCCATCTGCGGCCCCGTCGCGACGATCGTCGTCATGCGCAGGGCGCCCTTCGTCTCCCGCGTGGGCACGCCGGTGATGGTGAGGACCGGCTCGCCCTCGTACTTCCCCAGCACGTTCGCCGTCCCCCCGGGCTGCGCCACGGCGAACGGCAGCGGCGCGAGCCCCGCCACGGCGAGCAGCGCCGCGACGGGCAGCGCGCAGACGAGGAGGACCTGGGGGCGCGTGAAACGAGGCAGGGAGAAGACCACGGGATCAATCTAACGTGACGTCCGGGGCGACCTGGAGCCGCCGAGCCCGTCCGGCGTTCGAGGACGAGCCCGGCGCAGCCGGCGACGGACCCCGCCCAAGCTCAGCGCAGCGCGTCCGCGACCTCCCGCGCCGCGTCCACCACCCGCGGCCCCACCCGCTCCGGCACGGAGTCCGCCAGCATCACCACGCCCACACTGCCCTCGATGCCGGTCACCCCGACCAGGGGGGCCGCGGCGCCGCTCGCCCCGGCCTCCAGCTCACCGTGGGTGAGCGCGTATCCGGGGTCGGTCGCCAGCCCCTGCCGGGCGGCCAGGATGGCGCGGCCCGCGGCACCCCGGTCCAGGGGGTGCCGGAATCCGGTGCGGTACGCGACGTGGTAGTCCGTCCAGGTGGGCTCGACCACCGCCACCGCGAGGGCCTCCGTGCCGTCGACGAGCGTCAGGTGCGCCGTGGCCCCTATGTCCTCGGCGAGCGAGCGCAGCGCGGGCAGCGCGGCCTCGCGGACCAGCGGATGCACCTGCCGGCCGAGCCGCAGCACGCCGAGCCCGACGCGGGCACGCCCACCGAGGTCCCGTCGTACGAGCGCGTGCTGTTCGAGGGTGGCGAGCAGGCGGTACACGACCGTGCGGTTCACGCCGAGCTTGTTGGACAGCTCGGTGACCGTCAGGCCATGGTCGGTGTCGGCCAGCAGCTTGAGGACGCGCAGTCCTCGGTCCAGCGTCTGGGATGTCTCCGCGGTCACGACGCCCACTCCTTTGGTGAGGGTCGGCGACCTCCTTACGCGGCGGTTGCGCCGCCGGTCCCGTGGGCGACGCGCGTCAGAGGCCGCCGGTCGGAACACCGGCTGCGCTCCGCGGCGGCGCTGCCACGGGGCGTGTGCGTGTGCGGGGACAGTAGCGAGGCCGTCCCGCTGAGCGGAAGAGTTCGTCCAGAATCCGGGCATCGGGAGGTCCACGGCGCCCCCATTGCCCCGTTACGCGGGGCGCGAGGGCAGGCGTGCGCACGCCCTGCGCACAACCCCTCCCCACCCGGAACGCCCCGCTCCCGCCGGGCGGCTGGGCGCCGCGGGGGCTCACTTCATGCGGGTGGCCCACTCCTGGACCTTCTCGATGCGCTGGCGCAACTGCCCCGCCGTGGCCTCCGCGCTCGGCGGCCCGCCGCAGGTGCGCCGCAGCTCGGTGTGGATCACGCCGTGCGGCTTCCCGCTCTGGTGGACGTAGGCGCCGACCATCGTGTTGAGCTGCTTCCGCAGCCCGAGCAGCTCCTTGTGGGAGACCACGGGACGGCGCTCGGCGGGCAGCTCCAGGAGGTCGGCCTCCTCGTCGGGCTTCTTCCTGCTGTGCGCGATCTGCCGGGCCTGCCGCTTCTGGAGCAGCATCTGCACCTGGTCCGGTTCGAGGAGGCCGGGGATGCCCAGATAGTCCTGCTCCTCCTCGCTGCCCGGGTGCGCCTGCATGCCGAACTCGGCGCCGTCGAACAGCACCCGGTCGAAGACGGCCTCGGACTCCAGCGCCTCGAAGGAGAACTGCTCCTGTTCGCCGGTGTCCTCGTCCTGCTCCTTGTTCGCCTCGTCCATCTCCTTCTCGGACTCGGCGTAGGGGTCCTCCTCGCCCTCCTTCTTGGGCTTGTCGAGGGCGTGGTCGCGCTCGACCTCCATCTCGTTGGCGAAGGTGAGCAGGTCGGGCACGGTGGGCAGGAAGACGGAGGCGGTCTCGCCGCGCCGCCTGGACCGTACGAAACGGCCGACGGCCTGCGCGAAGAAGAGCGGGGTGGAGATGGTGGTCGCGTACACGCCGACCGCCAGACGCGGCACGTCGACGCCCTCGGACACCATGCGGACGGCGACCATCCACCGGTCGGTGCTCGCGCTGAAGTCGTCGATGCGCTGGGAGGCACCGGTGTCGTCGGAGAGGACGACCGTGGCCTTGGTCCCGGTGATCTCGCGGATCAGCTTGGCGTAGGCGCGGGCGGAGTCCTGGTCGGAGGCGATGACGAGCCCGCCCGCGTCCGGGATGGCCTTCCTGACCTCGGTGAGCCGCTTGTCGGCGGCCCTGAGCACGTTCGGCATCCAGTCGCCCCGGGGGTCCAGGGCGGTGCGCCAGGCCTGCGAGACGGCGTCCTTGGTCATCGGCTCGCCGAGCCGGGCCGCGATCTCGTCCCCTGCCTTGGTGCGCCACCGCATGTTGCCCGAGTACGACAGGAAGATCACGGGCCGCACGACGCCGTCGCCGAGGGCGCTGCCGTAGCCGTAGGTGTAGTCGGCGGCGGAGCGCCGGATGCCGTCGTTGCCCTCCTCGTACGTGACGAAGGGGATCGGGTTGGTGTCGGAGCGGAACGGCGTACCGGTCAGCGCCAGGCGCCGCGTCGCCGGCTCGAACGCCTCCAGGCAGGCCTCACCCCACGACTTCGAGTCACCGGCGTGGTGGATCTCGTCCAGGATGACGAGCGTCTTGCGCTGCTCGGAGCGGTTGCGGTGCAGCATCGGCCGCACGCCGACGCCCGCGTACGTGACGGCGACGCCCTGGTACTCCTTGCTGAGCGGCCCCGCGCTGTACTCCGGGTCCAGCTTGATGCCGATCCGGGCGGCCGCCTCCGCCCACTGCTTCTTCAGGTGCTCGGTGGGGGCCACCACGGTGACCTGCTGCACGACGTGGTGGTGCAGCAGCCAGGACGCGAGCGTGAGCGCGAACGTCGTCTTGCCGGCGCCGGGGGTGGCGACGGCCAGGAAGTCTCGCGGCTGCTCCTGGAGGTACCGCTCCATCGCCCCCTGCTGCCAGGCACGCAGCTTGTTGGCGGTGCCCCAGGGGGCGCGGCCGGGGAAGGCGGGCGAGAGGTGGTGGGAGGAGTTGGCGGCGGCGCTGGTGGTAGTCACGGTCTCCGGGTTTTTACGGCTCGGGTACGTACGACAACCGGGCCACCTTACCGGTGATGGATCGGGGTGCCGGTGAGATCGGGGCGGGGGCCGGGGCGGGTGCGACGGGACTCACACGGACGTCTTCGGTCGCCCGGCACCGTCAAAGACCCCGGCCGACCGAAGGCACCGCCCGAACCGCACCCGGTTCCGCGTCACACGACGGTCGGCGGTCCGCTCCCCCGACGCGGAAGCCTTGCCCGTCCGACCGACCCTGGTCACCGTGACGGGCATTGCCTACGCTGAGCCGCGTCGGCAGAGCGGGAGCGGGGAGAGGCGTGGATCCAGAGATCGTCACCGTCGCGGGGGTGGCCGGCACCACCCTGGTGAGCGCGTTGACCACCGACGCGTGGCAGCACGCGCGCGACGGCGTCATCGCCCTGTGGCGCCGCTTCCGCCCCGAGGGTGCCGACGCCGTGACGCGGGACCTCGACGAGGCCCGCACGACCCTGCTGGCCGCCGCCGGCACACCGCAGGACGAGGTGACGGCGCAGGCCCTGCGCCTGGCCTGGCAGGGGCAGGTGATGGCCGTACTGCTGTCCAACCCGGAGGCCGTCGACGCCGTGCGCACGCTGCTCGCCCGGATCTCCCCGCCGCGGGAGCACGAGGCGGGCGTCCAGATGCACGCCACCGCCCAGGACCACGGCCGGGTCTACCAGGCCGGCCGCGACCAGCACATCACCGAGGGGTGACGCCGGTGCGCCCGGACGGCGGGAACCCGCCCCGCTTCCACGGGGAGGCCGACGGCGGCGGACGCGTGTACCAGTCGGGGCGCGACCAGCACGTGACGGAGAACCACTTCCACCTCCCGGCGCCACCACCCGCCCCCACGACCGGGGGCATGGGCATGGGGGCCGGCGCGGACACCGACCGCAGAGGATTCATCCAGCGCGTCGGCGGCCTCGCGGGCGCCCTCGTCACGGACGGCGTCAGCAGGAGCGGCAGCCAGCTCAGGATCGACCCCGCGCTCATCGGGTCACTCGCGACGCTGCGCCGCTCCCTGGTCGCCTCCGAACGCTCCCTCGGCCCGGCCCAGGTGCCGCCGAGGTGCGCTGGAGCGCGGAGTTCGAGGCGTTCGCGCGGCGCGTGGAGTTCGCCCGTTCGTGAACGGGGTGTGGCGGTCCCGTTGCGGGGGCGGCCGTTTCCTTGAGGAGGCCGTCGCCGGCGTCTACGTTCAAGGGGTCGGGTTCGCACACCGGAGCCCGGTGCACGGCCGTGTGCCCGAGTGGCTGAGGGGCTGGACTGCAAATCCAGTAACGCGGGTTCGATTCCCGCCACGGCCTCCACGACGGAGTCAGGCGATCCGCGCGTCCTCAAGGCGCGCCAGGATCGCGTCCACCGTCTCCCCCACCGAGAGGTCCGAGCTGTCCAGCCACAGGCCGAGGCGCGGGGTGGTCTCGCGCAGGCCCGTGTCCAGGTCCCGGACCGTCCACGCGCCGTAGCCCGTCTTGCCGCGTCCGGCCTCCCGGGCGGCGACCGCCTCGGGGCGCGGGGCGAGGACGACCACGTACACGGGGCGGGTGCGCAGCAGTTCGACGTACGTCCGCAACGACGGCCCCAGGATGACGTCCTGGACGACGGCCGTGAAGCCGGCAGCCGCGTACGCGTCGGCGGTGGACGCCGACAGGCCGTACCGCAGGCGCAGTTGCGCCTCGGCCTCTCCCCCGGCCCCCGGCTCGAACTCCACGCCGCCCGAGACGATCATCCGCCGGTAGACGTCGCCCCGCACATGCGCGGACTTCGGCAGCCGCTCGGCCAACGCCTGGGCCACCGTGGACTTTCCGGCCGCCATGATGCCCGTGACGACGACGACACCGGTGGGGTCAGAGGTGGTCATGGCGCCCATGGTGCCACCGGGCCCCCGGGCGCCGCGAGGGATTACTGCGCCACCGCCGCCTGCGGGCGGATGGGCAGGCGGTTGACCGGGCGGCCCGTCGCCGCGCGGACCGCCGAGGCGACGGCCGCTGGGGAGGTGACGACCGGCACCGCGCCGGCCGCCTTCGCGCCGAAGGGGGCGACGACGTCCCGCTCCTCCACCAGCTTCACGATGCGGATGTCGGGGGTGTCCAGGGCCGTGGGCAGGGCGTAGCCGGTGAGGTCGGGGTGGCGGACGATGCCGCGCGGGGTGCGGAGGTTCTCCGTCAGCGCCGCGCCCACGCCCTGCGTGACGCCCGCCTCGATACGGGTCCGGAGCTGCGCCGGATTGAGGACGCGGCCCACGTCCTGGGCGACGGCCAGCTCGACGACCCGCACCGAGCCGATCTCGATGTCGACGTCCACCACCGCGCGGATCGCGCAGAACGCCATGCCCACGAAGGCGTCGCCCTGCCCGGCCTCGTCCAGCGGCTCCGTCGGATGCGGGCGGCACTGGGCCGTGGCCCACAGCTCCTTGCCCTCCAGCGCCTCGGTGACCGTCGTGGACAGCACACCGTCGTACGAGGTGATCTTGCCGTCGGTGATCTGGAGCAGCTCGGTGGACATGCCGAACTTGTGGGCCAGCGGCTGGAGCAGCTGGGTGCGGACCATCTTCGCCGCGCGCTCGACCGCGCCGCCGGACACCCAGGTGTGGCGGCCGCGGCAGCTCGGGCCCGCCGGGGGCTGGTCGGTGTCGACGGGCGCGACCCGCACGTCCTCGATGCCGAGGGTCTCCTGGACGATCTGACGGGCCAGCGTGGTGAAGCCCTGGCCGGTCTCGACGGCCGCGCAGATCACCGTGGCCATGCCGTCATGGACCTTCACGGTGGCGGTGGAGACCTCGTCCGTGCCCTCGGCGCCCAGGAGCTGGACCATGCCGAGGCCGTAGCCGACACCGCGCCGCACGGCGGCCGGCTCGCCCGCGCCCTCGGGGCCGCCGGGCAGCAGCCACTCGTCCTCGGGGGTGTCCTTGGGTAGCTCGGGCAGCGGGAAGTCCCGTACGGCGGCGAGGAGTTCGGCCACCGGGGCCGGGCACGTCACCGTCTGGCCCGTGGGCATGATGTCCCCGGTGGCCATGGCGTTGCGCAGCCGCAGCTCGGCCGGGTCGACCCCCAGCTTCTTGGCGATCTTGTCCATCTGGGCCTCGTACGCGGCGCACACCTGCATGGCGCCCTCGCCGCGGACGTGCCCGGAGGGCGGGTTGTTCGTACGGACCGCCCAGCCCTCGATGAAGGCGTTCGGCACGACGTAGGGGCCGCAGGCGAAGGAGACGGCGGCGGCCAGCGCCTCCGAGGAGGTGTCCGCGTAGGCGCCCGCGTCGAGCAGGATCTGCGCCTCCACCTTGACCAGGCGGCCCTCGGCGTCCGCGTGGTGGCGGTAGCGCAGCAGGGTGGGGTGGCGGTGGGCGTGGCCGAGGAAGGACTCCTCGCGGGTCGCGGTGATCTTGACGGGGCAGCCGGTGCGCAGCGCGAGCAGCCCGAGCGGGAGCTGGAAGCTCGCGTCCTCGCGGTCGGCGGTCGCACCCGGCACGCCGGTGACGACGACCTTCACCTGGTGCGGCGCCAGGCCGTAGCAGGCGGCGGCCCGGTCGCGGTCGGCGTGCGGGTCGGTGGAGGCGATGTACAGCTCCACCCCGCCGTCGGGGCGCGGCACGGCCAGGCCGGCCTCGGCGCCGATCGGCGCCGGGTCCTGGCGGCCGATGCGGTACAGGCCCTCGACGACGAGTTCGCCCGCCGCCTCCGGGTCGCCGTGGCGCAGCGGGATGTGGCGGATGAGGTTGCCGTCGGGGTGCAGCGGCTCGGCCTCGAAGGCCTTCTCGGGGTCGGTGACCGGTTCGAGCAGCTCGTACTCGACGATGACGGCGGCGGCGGCCATCCGGGCGGTGTCGGGGTGGTCGGCGGCCACGGCGGCGATGGCCTCGCCGTGGTGGCGTACGACGTCGGCGGCGAAGACCGGGCGGTCCGGCGTCCTGCGCCCGTGCAGCGCCTCGCCGGGCACGTCCTCGTGGGTGATGACGGCGCGTACGCCCGGCATCTGGAGCGCGTGACGGGTGTCGATGGAGACGATGCGCGCGTGGGCGTGCGGGGAGCGCAGGACCGCCGCCCACAGCAGGCCCTCGGCCCACAGGTCGGCGGCGTAGGGGAAGGTGCCCTCCGTCTTGGCCCGGGACTCCGCCGGCGGCAGGGACGCGCCGATGCCGTGCGGCAGCGGCTCGGGGCCCGGCGCGGCGGCGGGCGGCGTCACGGTGGTGGTCTCGTCGCTCACGCCTGGCCTCCGTCCTGGCCGAAGGGGCCCCGCGGCCCTTCGTACGGCCCGTCGTCGTACGCGCTCTGGTGGACGCCGCCCGCGCCCGGGGCCGCCTGGTGCGGGATGCGGGCCTCGTCGCCCTGCTCGGCGGCCGCCGCCGAGCTGTCGGCGGCGGCGCTCGCCTCGCGCTCGGCGACCACCTCGCGCACGGCGTCCAGGACACCGCGGTAGCCGGAGCAGCGGCAGAGGTTGCCGCACAGGGCGCGGCGGGTCTCCAGCTCGCTGGGGGCGGGGTTGCCCTCCAGGAGGTCGTGCACGGTCATGGCCATGCCCGGCACGCAGAACCCGCACTGCACGGCGCCGCACGCGGCGAGCGCGCGCTGCACGTCGGAGGGCTGCCCGTCGGTGGCCAGGCCCTCGACGGTGCGGATCTCGCTGCCCGCCGTGGTGGCGGCGGGCACCAGGCAGGACGCGACGAGCCTGCCGTCCACCTGGACGTTGCAGGCCCCGCACTCGCCCTGCGAACAACCGTCCTTGGCGCCCGCGAGACCGAGCCGCTCCCGCAGGACGTACAGCAGGGACTCGCCGATCCAGGCGTCGGTGACGGGACGGTCGGTGCCGTTCACGCGCAGCACGTAGGAGCCGAGGGGGTGGTCGTCGTGCAGGGGGTTTGGGGCGATGACGGGGGCGTCGGCGGTCTCGGTCGCCGCGTCGTCGTCCGGAGCGGCCTGCTCACCGCTCTCGGCGTCCGGCGCGGCGGCCTCGGCGGGCGCTTCAGCGGTCTCGGCCGCCGCGTCGGGCGCGTCCGCGTGATCCGGCCCGTCCACGGGCTCGGGGGCCGGGACCGGTCCGGGAGCGGCGACGGGCCCGAGGGCGATGGGCTCGGGGGTGACGGCCGGTTCGGCGGGCGCGTCCTCGGGGTGCTCCGAGGGCGCGGGCGTTTCCGGGGCGGTGGCGATGGCGCCGGGAGCCTCGTACGGGGCTTCGGGCGCCGCCTGTGCGGCCGGCTCCGTCGGCGCTGCGGGCTCGGCTTCCTGGGCCGCCTGCGGAGCGGCCTCGGCGAAGGGCTGGGGGAAGGCGTCGTCCAGGGCGCCGTCGGCCGGGGCGGCCTGCTCGGCGGACTCGAACTGCTCCGCCGGGTCCGACGCGTCGAGCACCGCCGCGATTTCCGCCGCCTCGGCGGCCTCGGCGGCCTCCTGCGCGGTCTCGACCATCTCCTGAACCGCCTCGGCGGCCAGCGCGGCCTCCGCGGCCTGCGCCGCCTCGATCCCCGACTGCCCGGCGGGCGGCACGCTGACCGCCCGCAGCAGCGTGGTGCGCTCGAACCCGCTCTCCCGCGGCTCCTGCGGGGCGGGTTCCGCGGCGGGCTGCTCCGGGGTCCCCTGGGGCTGCTCGCCCCAGGGCGCGCCGGCGCCCGCGCCCGTCGCCCACGGCGCGGGCGCGCCGCCCGGCAGGGTCGCCGGCGGCGTGCCGCCGCCGGGCCAGGAGGTCAGCTGCGTGCCGAAGGGGTAGCCACCGGCCTGCGCGGACGCCGTGTACTCGCCCGAGTCGTCCGGCAGTTCGCCCTCGGCGACCGGGATGGACCACTGCCCGGTGATGTCGGAGGAGGGCGCCGCGCCGGGGTGCGCGTAGGACTGCCCGTAACCCTGGCTGTGGCCCTGCTCGTAGCCCTGGTGGTCGTATCCCAGGGGCTCCGACTGCTCGTACCCCTGGTGCTCCGGCGGCTCGTAGCCCTGGTGCTCCAGGCGCTCCAGATGCTCCTGCTGCCCGTATCCCTGGCCCTGCCCGTAGGCCTGCGCCTCCACCGCTTCGGTGCCGGGGAAGCTCCACTGCCCGGTGGCGTCGTAGCCGCCCGTGGCCTCGGGGGGCATGACCCATGAGCCGGTGGCCGCCGGGTCGGTGGCGTCGGCGGTGGTCGGGGTGACCGTTATCTGCGGCGGCACATAGCCGTGCCCGGGCGCGGCGAGCGGGACGTCCAGCATGCCCTCGGGGAGCTGCACGAACGCCGTGGCGTCCGAGTCGTACTCACCCTGCGGGTGCGGCTGCCAGCCGCCGCCGTTGTCGGCGTTCCGGTCGTCGCTCACGACAGCGCCCTCCCCAGTGCTCGTCGGGCCAGCACGGCGACGGTGCGCCGCAGGTGCAGTACGCCGGGCGACAACGGCTGTTCGGTGCCGTCGGCCGCCGGGGGCTGGTCGGGGACGCAGGCGGCCCCCACGTACTCGCCGAAGGCGGTGACCGCCTCCGGCACGAGGCTGCCGCGCTCGCCGTCCCAGTCGATCAGCGAGGCGACCCACTGCTCGGCCTCCAGGGGCCGCAGCGGCATCGGCGCGATGGCGCCGACCGCGCACCGCACCCCGCGGCGCGCGGGGTCGAGGACCAGCGCGACGGACGCGGTGGCCCGGCCGGGGCCGGTGCGTCCGGTCGCCTTGAGGAAGACCTGGGGGGCGTGCAGCAGGGGCACGCGCACGAAGCCGATCAGCTCGCCGGGACGGAGCATCTCCACGCCCGCGAGCAGGTTCGCGACGGGGACCTCGCGGCGGGCCCCCCCGGGTCCGGCGATGATCAGGACGGCTTCGAGGGCGGCGAGCACGGGCAGCGCGTCGCCGGTCGGCGCGGCCGAGGCGATGTTGCCGCCGAGGGTGCCCGCGTTGCGGATCTGGGGCGGCCCCGCGGCGCGCGCGGCGGCGGCCAGGGCGGGGATCAGCGCGGCGAAGTCGGGGCGGCCCATGCGGGCGTGGGTGAGGCCGGCGCCGAGCAGGGCGTGCCCGTCCTGGTACTGCCAGCCGCGGATCTCGTTGATGCGGCCGAGGCCGACGAGGGCGGCGGGGCGCAGCTGTCCGGAGTTGACGGAGGCCATGAGGTCGGTGCCGCCGGCGACGGGCACGGCGGCGGGCATGGCGGCGAGTGCCGCCACGGCCTCGTCGAGCGTGGCGGGCAGCTTCACCGACCGCGGTGTCGCCGCCTGCGGTGCGTGCGTGCTCAAAACCGGCTGCCCCTTCCCGATGCCCGGCCGTGTACTTCACCTGCGTCACGTACGTGAAGTGCTCGCCGTCCGCGACGTGTCACCGTTACGCCTGTTCCGCCGTACGGTACGTGCTCCCCACCCGGACGTGGCAACTCTGGCACATCTTCCGCGGGGCCCGACGCGGGGGTCCGCTAGGAGGCATTCGTCCCCGGTCCAGGGGGATATGCCGTTTTCGCACGGCTTTTGGCGGCCCGGGGTGGGGGGCGCGGACCGCCGGGCCGGGCACGCGGGCAAGGGGCACGCGCCCGGCAGGATCTCACCGGAAGGGACCTCACACGATCGGGGGCGGCCCCTCGATCGGGCGGCCGAGGTCACTGTTCGTCAGCCCTTCGGGGGCCGGCCGCCGCTGCCAGGGCAACGGGCCGCCCGGCGGGCGGTAGTGGACGCCGAGGGCGTCGAGTCGCGCGTAGTGGGCCTCCATGCGGCGGCCGAAGTCGGCGAAGTCGCGTTCGGCGGGCGCGGGGAGGCGGCGCCAGGCGACCTCGCAGAAGGCGGCGAGGCGGGGGAAGACCTGGTAGTCGACGCGTTCCTGGTTCTCCATCACCTCGGTCCAGACGTTGGCCTGGGTGCCGATGACGTGCGCGGCCTCCTCTTCGGTGAGTTCGGCGGGGACCGGCTCGAAGCGGTAGACGTCCTCCAGGGTGCGGACGAACCCGATGGGCATCGGCTCGTCGGGGCCGCCGTCCTGCCGGTGGTCCAAGTACACGTGCTGCTCGGGGCACATGATGACGTCGTGGCCGGACCGGGCGGCGGCGATCCCGCCGCGGTAGCCGCGCCAGGAGGAGACGGTGGCGCCCTCGGCGAGGCCGCCCTCCAGGATCTCGTCCCAGCCGACGAGCCGCCGCCCGCGGGCCGTGAGCCAGGCGTCGAAGTGCCGGATGAACCAGCTCTGCAGCCCGTCCTCACCCTCGACGCCCAGCTCCTCGATCCGGGCTTGCGCGGCCGGCGAGGCCTTCCACTGGACCTTGGGGCACTCGTCGCCGCCGACGTGGATGTACGGGGACGGGAAGAGTTCGAGGACTTCCTCGAAGACGCCTTCGTAGAAACGGAGTACGTCCTCGGTGGGGGCCAGCACGTTCGGGCTGACGCCCCAGGTGTCCCAGACCGTCAGCGCGCCCGTGTCGACCACGTCGGTGTTGCCGAGGTGTGGGTAGGCGCTGATCGCGGCCTGCGAGTGGCCCGGGATGTCGATCTCGGGGACGACGGTGATGTGCAGGGAGTCGGCGTACGCGACGATCTCGCGGATGTCGTCCTGCGTGTAGAAGCCGCCGTGCGGGCGCTCCTCCCACAGCGGCGAGTTGCGGTGGCCCCACTTGGAGCGGGCCCGCCACGCGCCGGTCTCCGTGAGCTTCGGGTGGCGCTTGATCTCCACGCGCCAGCCCTGGTCGTCGGTGAGGTGGAAGTGGAAGACGTTGAGCTTGTGGGCGGCGAGCAGGTCGAGGTAGCGCAGGACGCCGTCCTTCGGCGTGAAGTGCCGGGAGACGTCGAGCATCATGCCGCGCCAGCCGAAGCGGGGCGCGTCCTCCACGACGGCGGCGGGCAGCGGGTGCCGGGCGCCGGGCCGCAGTTGAGCGCGCCGGAAGGCGTCGGGTCCAAAGAGCTGACGGAGCGTCTGGGCGCCCCAGAAGACACCGGCGGCCGCGCCGCCGCGGATCTCGACGCGGCTGTCGTCGACCGTGATCCGGTAGGCCTCCGGCTCCAGGGAGGCGTCGATGAGCAGGGAAACGGAGTCGCCCGCGCCCTCGGCGCCGGGGGGCAGCGGCAGGCCGAGGGCGGCGCCGAGCGTGGCGCGCAGCCAGCGCTCGGTGGACTCGGTGCCGGGGCCCGCCCACAGGGTGGTGGCCACTCCGGCGGTGAAGGGGGAACCAGGCACGGCCTCGGCGCGTGCGGGCGCCGGGATGAGGTCGGCGAGCGGCGCGAAGCGCCTTCCATCAGGGCGGTGGTGGGCGACGGGTGGGCGCTCAAGAGTCATGCGACGCAAGGCTGTCACGCGATCGCAGCACGCAAAAGGGGCGTTGCGGCACGCGCAACGCCCCTTCGGCGAGGGGTCTCCGGGTGGCCCCGGAGGGGAGGGAGGAGGGGGGCTACTTCTTGCCGCCGTCCTTGCCGCCCTTGTCCTTGTCGCCGCCGGCGCCCATGGACTCGTAGATCTCCTTGCACATGGGACAGACGGGGTACTTCTTCGGGTCGCGGCCGGGGACCCACACCTTGCCGCAGAGCGCGACGACGGGCGTGCCGTCGAGCGCGCTCGCCATGATCTTGTCCTTCTGGACGTAGTGCGCATAGCGCTCGTGGTCGCCGTCACCGTGCGACACCTGCGGCGTCGGCTCTACGAGGGTCCCCGTACCTGCCCCGCGCTCGGGCTCGGGCTCAAGAGTGCTCATAAGGGCCAAGGGTACTCACGCGCGCCGCGTCCGGGCAGCGGCCGCCGCCCCGAGCCCGTCGCCGGCACACCGGCGGGGCTCCGCACGACGAGCCGGGCGGAGCGCTTCCTCGGTCAGTTGAGCGAGGGGTCGTCCGGATAGGTGGCGACCATCGCCAGCTCGCTGCGCTGGCGTCTGAGCACCGCGCGCCACAGCCGCTCCGGGTCGGGCGAGGAGACGTCCCCCGGCTCGGACTCGACCACGTACCAGGCGCCGTCCGCCAGCTCGTTCTCCAGCTGGCCGGGCCCCCATCCGGAGTACCCGGCGAAGATCCGCAGGCTGCCGAGCGCCGGGGAGAGCAGCTCCGGCGGGGCCTCCAGGTCGACGAGGCCGATCGCGCCGTGCACCCGGCGAAAGCCCACGGGGTCGACGCGGCCGGTGCGGTAGCGGATGCCCGACGGCGTGCCCTCCTCGCCGGGGATCACCGCGACGCCGAGCGCCGAGTCCAGCGAGACGGGGCCGCCCTGGAAGACGACGCCCGGCGCACCGGCCAGCGCGCCCCAGCCCTCCAGGATGTCGGCCACGTCCACGGGCGTCGGGCGGTTCAGGACCACGCCGAGCGAGCCCTCCTCGTCGTGGTCGAGGAGCAGCACCACCGCGCGGTCGAAATGGGGGTCCGCCAGGGCCGGCGTGGCCACGAGCAGCCGCCCTGTGAGCGAGGACACCTCGGTCATGGTCCACATGATCCCGCATCTTCGCCGCGCGCGGGGAGGGAACGGCCCCACGGGGACCGGTGCAGTTCAGGGCGCATGAGAACGGCCGGAGCGCACAGCGGCGGCGGTGACCCGGAGTGTCCGGTTCCGTACGGTTCGTGTTGTGGCGAACTCATGACCTGTTTTGCACGCCCTTGCCCTTACGGAAGGGGGGTACACGGCCATTACGCTTGCCCCTTGGTCCCCCCGTCCATCCAATCGGAACGCGAGATTCATGACCGTCACCGGCATTGACGATGTACTGCTTGTCCACGGCGGCACCCCGCTGGAGGGCGAGATCCGTGTCCGCGGCGCGAAGAACCTCGTGCCCAAGGCCATGGTTGCCGCGCTGCTCGGCAGCGCTCCGAGCCGGCTGCGCAACGTCCCCGACATCCGCGACGTGCGTGTCGTGCGCGGCCTGCTGCAGCTGCACGGCGTGACGGTCCGTCCCGGCGAGGAACCGGGAGAGCTGATCCTGGACCCGTCGCACGTGGAGAGCGCCAACGTCGCCGACATCGACGCCCACGCCGGCTCGTCGCGGATTCCGATCCTCTTCTGCGGGCCGCTCCTGCACCGCCTCGGGCACGCCTTCATCCCCGGCCTCGGCGGCTGCGACATCGGCGGCCGTCCCATCGACTTCCACTTCGAGGTGCTCCGCCAGTTCGGCGCGACCATCGAGAAGCGCGCCGACGGCCAGTACCTGGAGGCCCCGCAGCGCCTGCGCGGCACCAAGATCCGCCTGCCCTACCCGTCCGTGGGCGCCACCGAGCAGGTCCTGCTCACCGCCGTCCTCGCGGAGGGTGTGACCGAGCTCTCCAACGCCGCGGTCGAGCCGGAGATCGAGGACCTGATCTGCGTCCTGCAGAAAATGGGCGCGATCATCGCCATGGACACCGACCGCACCATCCGCATCACCGGTGTCGACAGCCTCGGCGGCTACAACCACCACGCCCTCTCGGACCGCCTGGAGGCCGCCTCCTGGGCTTCCGCGGCCCTGGCGACCGAAGGCAACATCTACGTCCGCGGCGCCCAGCAGCGCTCGATGATGACCTTCCTGAACACCTACCGCAAGGTGGGCGGCGCCTTCGAGATCGACGACGAGGGCATCCGCTTCTGGCACCCGGGCGGCTCGCTCAACGCCATCGCCCTGGAGACGGACGTGCACCCCGGCTTCCAGACCGACTGGCAGCAGCCGCTGGTCGTCGCGCTGACGCAGGCCGCGGGCCTGTCCATCGTCCACGAGACGGTGTACGAGTCGCGCCTCGGCTTCACGTCCGCGCTCAACCAGATGGGCGCGCACATCCAGCTCTACCGCGAGTGCCTGGGCGGCTCCGACTGCCGCTTCGGCCAGCGCAACTTCCTGCACTCGGCGGTCGTGAGCGGCCCCACGAAGCTCCAGGGCGCCGATCTGGTCATCCCCGACCTGCGCGGCGGCTTCTCTTACCTCATCGCGGCCCTGGCGGCCCAGGGCACGTCCCGGGTGCACGGCATCGACCTGATCAACCGCGGCTACGAGAACTTCATGGACAAGCTCCAGGAGCTCGGCGCGAAGGTCGAGCTGCCGAACGGCAGGACGGCGCTCTAGC
Source organism: Streptomyces sp. NPDC031466 (assembly GCF_055581265.1). NCBI lineage: Bacteria > Bacillati > Actinomycetota > Actinomycetes > Kitasatosporales > Streptomycetaceae > Streptomyces > Streptomyces sp. NPDC031466. The sequence goes on along the minus strand of NZ_JBVIJT010000007.1, from coordinate 91,890 downwards.
AGCCCGTGGCGCGCCGGCCGGCGCGCTGCCCGGCGCATACGAAAGGGGCGGTCACCCAGTGGGTGACCGCCCCTCTCAGCTGCTCGGGGTTACTTCCCCTTGGCCGCTTCCTTCAGCTTGGAACCAGCCGAAACCTTGACGCTGTAGCCGGCCGGGATGTTGATCGGCTCGCCGGTCTGCGGGTTACGGGCGGTGCGAGCGGCACGGTGGGTGCGCTCGAAGGTCAGGAAGCCGGGGATGGTGACCTTCTCGTCGCCCTTGGCGACGATCTCGCCGACAGTCTCGGCGAACGCGGCCAGCACGGCGTCGGCGTCCTTGCGGGTCACCTCGGCGCGGTCGGCCAGCGCGGCCACCAGCTCACTGCGGTTCATGTTTGTACTCCCGTGTTCTTTTGCCGTTGAGGCGTGATCGAAGCCGATGCTGCCAGGGTCCTCGGACAGTCCCCGGACCCGGGTCTTGCGTCAGACCCTCGCGCCCGATTACGCATCCTGCCCCCACCTGCGGCGGGAAAGCCAATCCGGCACCCTCCGAAGGGCCGCAGGGCCATGGTCCGCCACCCTAAAGGGGCGTTTACGACCGGGCCTCCCGCGACGCGCCGAGGTCAGGCGGACGTGGGACCCGTCACAGCGGCGCCCGCGGCCTTCGCCGCGGTGCGCACCGCACCGGCCACGGCGCCCGCGACCTTGTCGTTGAAGACGCTCGGAATGATGTAGTTCCGGTTCAGCTCGTCCTCGGCGACGACGTCGGCGAGCGCGCCCGCGGCGGCCAGCATCATCTCCGTGTTGACGGTACGCGACTGGGCGTCGAGCAGGCCGCGGAAGACGCCCGGGAAGACCAGGACGTTGTTGATCTGGTTGGGGAAGTCCGAGCGGCCGGTGGCCACGACCTCCGCCGTCTGGCGGGCGATCGCCGGGTCGACCTCGGGGTCGGGGTTCGCGAGCGCGAACACGATGGCGCCCTCCGCCATGGCCGCGACGTCGTCGCCGTTCAGCACGTTCGGGGCCGAGACGCCGATGAACACGTCGGCGCCGACGACGGCCTCCTTGAGCGTGCCGGTCAGGCCCTCGGGGTTGGTGTTGTCGGCGATCCAGCGCAGCGGCGAGTCGGCGGCGGCGGAGACCAGGTCCTCGCGGTCGGCGTGCACGACACCGTGGATGTCGGCCACCACGGCGTTCTTGACGCCCGCCGCGAGCAGCAGCTTGAGGATCGCCGTACCGGCCGCGCCGGCGCCCGACATGACCACGCGTACGTCGCCGATGCCCTTGCCCACCACGCGCAGCGCGTTGGTGAGCGCGGCCAGGACCACGATCGCGGTGCCGTGCTGGTCGTCGTGGAAGACGGGGATGTCCAGGGCCTCGCGCAGCCGCGCCTCGATCTCGAAGCAGCGGGGCGCGGAGATGTCCTCCAGGTTGATGCCCGCGAAGCCGGGGGCGATCGCCTTGACGATCTCCACGATGGCGTCGGTGTCCTGGGTGTCCAGGCACAGCGGCCAGGCGTCGATGCCGGCGAAGCGCTTGAAGAGGGCCGCCTTGCCCTCCATGACCGGCAGGGCGGCCTTCGGGCCGATGTTGCCGAGCCCGAGAACGGCCGATCCGTCCGTTACGACCGCAACGGAGTTGCGCTTGATGGTGAGGCGGCGCGCGTCCTCGGGGTTCTCCGCGATCGCCATGCAGACCCGGGCGACACCCGGGGTGTAGATCATGGAGAGGTCGTCACGGTTCCTGATGGGGTGCTTGGACTGCATCTCGATCTTGCCGCCGAGGTGCATCAGGAACGTACGGTCGGAGACCTTGCCGAGGGTCACGCCCTCGATGGTGCGCAGCTGCTCGACGATCTCGTCGGCGTGCGTGGTGGAGGACGCCGCGATCGTCACGTCGATCCGCAGCATCTCGTGGCCGGAGGCCGTGACGTCGAGGCCGGTGACCGAGCCCCCGGATGACTCGACGGCCGTGGTGAGCTGGGAGACCGCGGTTCCGCTCGCGGGCACCTCCAGCCGGACCGTCATCGAGTAGGAGACGCTGGGCGCCGTTGCCATGGCCGACTTCCTCTGCTTTCACCTTGTAGCTGTTGCCGTCCGATGGTCGCACCTACCAGCGGGTACGTGGTAGTCGCCCCGGATTGAGAACGTTTTGTTCACCGGCGGTCACACCGCGCTGTCGGATCGATTTCGGAAAGATGTTTCCACCATACGAGAAGTTGGGGGAAACAGAAAGAGGCCCACGTCACTTGGTGACGTGGGCCTCTCCCGTACGTTCATGACACCGGCCCGCCATGCTCGCCTCGCGGCAAGTGGTCGCTCGTGGCGACGAAGGTTGGGCCCGGGGGCTTGGATCGAGCCGGTGCCACATCCAAGGTAACAAACGAATCCCGCATGGCAATTCCGTCCCGGGAACTCAATCCCGGAGCAGGTCCGGCACGCCCCGCTCGTCCGGTTCGTCCCGCTCCCCCGAGACCACCGTGAGCTGCTGCGTCGCCCGCGTCAGCGCCACGTACAGCACCCGCAGGCCCGCCGGGGACTCGTCGGCGATCTCCGCGGGCGAGACGACGACCGTCGCGTCGTACTCCAGGCCCTTGGCCTCCAGGCTGCCGAGCGCCACCACGCGGTCGCCGAGCCCGTCGAGCCAGCGGGCCGCCTGGTCGCGGCGGTTCATCGCGACGACCACGCCGATCGTGCCGCTCACCCGCTCCAGGAGCCGGGCCGCCTCCGCGCGCACGCACGCGCCGAGGTCCCCGTCGCGCACCACGGAGAACCGCGGCTGCACGCCGGTCGAGCGGACCGCCGACGGGGACAGGGCGCCCGGCATCGCGAGGGCCAGGACCTTGGCGGCCAGCTCCGCGATCTCGGCGGGGTTGCGGTAGTTGACGGTGAGCGTGAAACGGCGGCGCGGGCGGCTGCCCAGGGCCTCGTCGCGCGCCGCGGCCGCCTCGTCCGGGTCCGACCACGAGGACTGCGCCGGGTCGCCCACCACCGTCCAGGTGGCGTGCCGCCCGCGCCGGCCGACCATGCGCCACTGCATGGGGGTGAGGTCCTGCGCCTCGTCGACGATGACGTGCGCGTACTCGGTGCGCTCCGCCGCCAGGCGCTCGGCGCGCTCACGCTGGGTCTCCTCGCGCTGCGGCATCAGCTCTTCGAGGCCCGTGAGCAGGTCCAGGGGGTCCAGCTCCTTCTTCTTGCGGGGCCGGTGCGGCGTGCCGAGGATCGCCTGGAGTTCGTCCAGGAGCGCCACGTCGTGCACGGACAGGGCGTCCCGCTTCAGGGAGCGGGCGACCTTGCGGACCTCGCCGGGGTCCAGGACGCGCCGGGCCCAGCGGCCGAGGCGCCGCTCGTCGCCCATCGCGGCGAGCACCGCGCGCGGGGTCAGCTCCGGCCACCAGGCGTCGAGGAAGCGGATGAAGTCGTCCTCGGAGGTGATGTCGTCGTCGAAGGAGGAGCGCAGCTCGGCGGCCAGCTCGGGGTCGGAGTGGCGGCCCGCGGCCCCCGACTGCGACCACAGGGCGTCCAGGAGGAGCTTGCGGGCGCGCGGGCGCAGCAGGTTGACCGGGGCGGTCCCGCCCAGGGCGTTGCGGCGGATGCGGTTCAGCTGCTCCGCGTCCAGTTCCAGCCGACGGCCGAACGCGACGACGCGCAGGCGGGTGGGGGCGCCCTGGGGCTCCCTGGGCGCGGGCGCCGGGTCGTCGCCGAAGGTCAGCTGCTCGTCGCGCGGGGGCGCGGGCCTGGCCGCCACGCCCTCCAGTGCGCCGCGCGCCGCCTTGCGCAGCACCGTCAGCATCCGGGAGGAGCCCTTGACGCGGGCCACCGCCGGGGAGTCGTACACCGTGGCCTCGACGCCGTCGACCAGGGAGCCGACCGCGCGGATCGCCACCTGGCCCTCCTCGCCGAGGGAGGGCAGGACGCCCTCGGTGTAGGCGACCAGGAGCGGGGTCGGGGAGACGATGAGGATGCCGCCCGCGTATCTGCGACGGTCCTGGTAGAGCAGGTAGGCGGCGCGGTGCAGCGCCACCGCCGTCTTGCCGGTGCCGGGGCCGCCCTCCACGTACGTCACCGACGCGGCGGGCGCGCGGATCACCATGTCCTGTTCCGCCTGGATCGACGCGACGATGTCCCGCATGGAGTGGCTGCGGGCCTGCCCGAGCGCGGCCATCAGGGCGCCGTCGCCGATCACCGGGAGCTTCTCGCCGTCGAGGTAGGCGGTGATCTCCGGGCGCATCAGGTCGTCCTCGACGCCGAGGACCCTGCGGCCCTTGGAGCGGATGACGCGGCGGCGCACGACGCGGCCGGGGTCGACGGGCGTGGAGCGGTAGAAGGGGGCGGCGGCGGGCGCGCGCCAGTCGATGACGAGCGGGGAGTAGTCCGCGTCCAGGACGCCGATGCGGCCGATGTGCAGCGTCTCGGCGATCTCGGCCGTGTTGTCCTCGTTGACGGCGCCCTCGGCGGGCTCCACGGCCGTGTAAGCGCCGTCGGGGCCCTTCTTGCCGTCCTTGCCCCGGAGCAGGTCGATGCGGCCGAAGAGGAAGTCCTCGAACTCGTTGTTGAGCCGGTTGAGGTGGACCCCGGCGCGGAAGACCTGCGCGTCGCGCTCGGCGAGCGCGCCGGGCGTGCCGACCTGTGCACGCTGCGCGGCGTCGTTCATCAGGAACTCGGCCTCGTGGATCTTCTCCTCGAGGCGCCGGTAGACCTGGTCGAGATGGTCCTGCTCGACGCTGATCTCGCGGTCGCGAGTGCCTGACGGCATTACTGCGTTGACGTCGGCCACCGGGGCCCCTTTCAAGCGTGCTGCTGCCCCTGTTGAGCAGCCGTCCACCGTACGCGAAAGGGACCGTGCTTGTGCACCCGGCAGCGGTTACACGTCGACCCTGACCAGCCGGTCGCCGTCGAACGTGGTCACCTCGAAGTGATCGATGTCGTTGCGGTCCATCGCGGCGCCCCCGTGGACGTACAGCGGGCCGCGCGCCCACTTGTCCGGGCTGTCCTTGATGCCGTAGCCCCACTTGGGCACCGACCAGCTGGTGACCGTCTCCTTGGCACCGTCCTTGCCGACGGCGACCAGGGAGCACTTCAGCGGGCCCTTGACGTTCTTCAGCTCCAGGACGGCGTGGGTGCCCCACGCCTTCTTCTCGGTGCCGACCGTGGCGCTGACCTTCGTCGCCGGGTCCGTGGCCCCCGCCTTCTCGTCCATGTGGTGGAAGAAGGCGTCCTCGGCGGGGCTGGTGGGGTGCGGGTCGGCGGCGACGTCCTCGGGGCCGCCGCCCTCGCCGCTCACCGCGAGGACCGTGAGCGGGCCGCCGACGATCAGCGCGACCGCCACCGCGACCAGGAGCAGACCCCGCCTGCGCCGCTGCTCACGCCGGCGCGAGACCTCGCCGAGCAGGCGGTCGGCCAGGCGGGGGCCCGGGCGGGCGGCGAGCTGGTCGCCGACGGTCGGCGCGCGGTGGGCGCCGTGTCCGCCGTGCCCCCGGTGCCCGTCGTGGCCCCCGCGCCCGTCATGGCCCCCGTGCCCTTCGGGGAAGCCGGCCAGCGCGGCCAGCATCGGCTCCACGCCGGACAGCTCCGCCAGCTGCCGCGCGCACGGCTCGCACCCGGCGAGGTGCGCCTCGAACCGCGCGGCGTCGGCCTCGTCCAGGACCCCGAGCGCGTAGGCGCCGACGCTCTCGTGGACGGTCTCGTCCTGCCACCCGCCCTGGTGGCCGTGGAACCCGGTCATGCCGTCACCCCCCGCTCCTCCAGTGCGAGCTTCATCGAGCGAAGCGCGTAGAAGACCCGTGAGCGGACCGTGCCGCTGGGAATGCCCAGCGTCTGCGCCGCCTCGTTGACCGTACGCCCTTTGAAGTAGGTTTCAACAAGTACCTCTCGGTGCGCGGGAGTCAGGTCCTCCAGCGCGTCGGAGAGTGTCATCAGCCACAGCGCCTTATCGATCTCGTCCTCCGCGGGGATGACCTCCAGCGGCGACGGATCGACCTCCTGCGGCCGGGCCTGCCGGCTGCGGTGGCCGTCGATGACGATGCGCCGGGCGACCGTCACCAGCCAGGGGCGTACCGAGCCGGTCGCCCGGTTGAGCTGACCGGCGTTCTTCCAGGCACGGATGAGTGTTTCCTGCACGACGTCCTCGGCGCGCTGCCGGTCTCCCGCGACGAGCCGCAGCACGTACGCGAGGAGCGGGCCCGCGTGCTCGCGGTAGAGCGCGCGCATCAGCTCCTCGTCCGGGCCCGCCGGCCGGCCCAGTCGGTGCCGGGGCGGCTGGCGGCGTTCATCGGCCACGGCGGAATCCTTGCGCACGTCTGCCTCCGGTGTCCGCCCTTCGGGCGGGTCGGGCGGGTCTCACGACGGGGATACGTACGCGGGGCACGGGGCGTTCAACGCCTTGTGGGGCGGGTTGGGTCCGGATGCGTAACGGGGTGCGGGTCCCGGCGCAGGCTCAGGTGCGGGCGAGGGCCGCCCTGCGGCGGTGCCGGGCCACCCGCTCGCGGTTGCCGCACACCTCGCTGGAGCACCAGCGGCGGCGGTGTCCGCGCGAGGTGTCCAGATAGACGAGTGGGCAGTTGTCGCCCTCGCACCGGCGGATCCTGGCGCGGGCCTCGGGGTCGGTGAGCAGGTCCACGGCGTCCCTGGCGAGGCAGGCGACGAGCGCCGCGCAGTCCGGGTCCTCGCGCAGGGCGCGGACCAGGGTGCCGTCGGCGGCGCGGACCGCACGGGGGGCCGGGGGCGCCTGGGCGGCGAGGGCGTTGACCCGCTCCAGGGCTTCGGCGGCCGGCCTGTGCTCCATCTCGCCGAGGACCGACTGCCGTATCTGGCCGCGCAGTTCGTGGAAGGCGGTGAGCCACGCGGGGCCCGCGGCGCGCAGGGGTGTGCCCGCCGGGACGAGGCCGGTGCCCATGAGCCAGGCGCGCAGTCCCGCCACGGAACCGAGCCGTTCCACGGGGTGGGTGGTCGCCACGAGATCCAGACAGCTCCGCCCGGAGTCGAACCGCGGCTCGTACGGAGCGGAGGCCGTGCCCAGCGCCATGCGTCTGTCACCGCCTCGGGGGTCGCCGGTGAGTGAGGGCGGCCGCGTGCCACCGGTTCGAGGCCGCCGCGCACCGCGTACCCCCTACAGTGCCCGTCCCCCGCCGGGTCCGGAACCCCTGCCACCGCACGCATCGGACGAGCCGTCAGCTTTCCGGGACGGACGGTTGCTTGTTCCGCACCGGGGTCGGGCCGGTGGTCACTGGCCGTACTTGGACTCCGCCGTCGGGTCGACCGCCAGGCGGTACCCCCGCTTGACCACCGTCTGGATCAGCTTCGGCGCCCCCAGCGACGTGCGCAGCCGGGCCATCGCCGTCTCCACCGCGTGCTCGTCGCGGCCCGCGCCGGGCAGCGCGCGCAGCAGCTCGGCGCGGGCGACCACCCAGCCGGGGCGGCGGACGAGGGCGCGCAGCAGGGCCATGCCCGCGGGCGGCACGGCCCGCAGTTCCTCGTCGACCAGCACCGCGTGGCCGCGGATCTCGACCCGGTGCCCGGCGACGGGCAACACCCTTGCGCGGGACGGCAGTTCCTGGCACAGCAGCTGGACGAGCGGGCCGAGCCGGAAGCGCTCGGGCTGCACGGTGACCACCCCGCGGGACTGGAGCGGCAGCGCCGTCACGGGACCCACACAGGCGGCCAGGACGTCATGGTCGAGGGCGGCGAGGAACTCGGCGGCCATGCCCCGCTCCTCCGCCCGCGCCAGCAGCGAGGCGGCGGCGGGCGCGCTGGTGAACGTCAGCGCGTCCACGCCCCGCCCGGCCGTCGCGTCGAGCAGCCGGTCCACGGGGGCGAGGTCCTCCGGCGGCAGCCAGCGGTACACGGGTACGCCGACGACCTCCGCGCCCCCGGCCTCCAGCGCCTCGACGAAGCCGGGCAGCGGCTCGCCGTGCAGCTGCAGGGCGATGCGCCGGCCGGCGACGCCCTCGCCGAGCAGCCGGTCGAGGACCTCCGCCATGGACTCGGAGGAGGGCGACCACTCCTCGGTGAGCCCGGCGGCGCGCACCGCGCCCTTCACCTTCGGCCCGCGGGCGAGCAGCTCCACGCCGCGCAGACAGCCGAGCAGGGCGTCGCCGTACCCCCAGCCGTCGGCGGCCTCGATCCAGCCGCGGAACCCGATGGCGGTGGTGGCGACCACGACGTCCGGGGCGTGGTCGATCAACTGCCGTGTCGCGTCGAGCAGTTCACTGTCGTCGGCGAGCGGCACGATGCGCAGCGCGGGTGCGTGCAGCACGGTGGCGCCGCGCCGCTGGAGCAGCGTGCCGAGCTCGTCGGCGCGGCGGGCGGCAGTCACGCCCACGGTGAATCCGGCGAGGGGCCCGGGCGCCGGCTGCGCACCGGGTGACGGGCCGGGTGAGGGGCTGCTGGGCTGTGGTGGAGTGGCGTGCATGGTTCGTCTCGTCTCGTCCCGCTCGTGGCTCGTGGGCGGCGGACGACCGAGCCTGTCAATCGTGCGTGACAGGCCCGGATCACGGCGATGTCCGCCGTGTTACGTCACACCTCGGCGTAGCTGAGCTGCGGCTTCGCGTCAGGGTCGGCTCCGGCGGCCGTCCGCGTGGCCGCCTTCCCGCGAAGGTATACGGCCCAGGTGAGGACCGAGCACACCCCGTAGAAGGCGAGGAACCCGACGTAGGCCCCCGTGCCCGACCCGGCGCTCTGGAAGGACTGCCGCAGCGCGAGGTTGATGCCGAGCCCGCCGAGCGCGCCGACCGCCCCGATCAGCCCCATCGCCGCCCCCGACAGCCGCCGTCCGTAGGCCGCGGCCTCCTCGGCCACCAGCCCCTTGCGCTCCGCCTTGGTCTGGAAGATGCCGGGGATCATCTTGTACGTCGAGCCGTTGCCGAGTCCGGTGAGCACGAACAGCGCGATGAAGGCGCCGACGAACAGCGGCAGCGACTCCTTGACGGAGGCCACCACGATGACGCCGGTCGCGGCCCCCATCCCGACGAAGTTGCCGAGGGTGATGCGGGCCCCGCCGAACCGGTCGGCGAACCGTCCGCCCACGGGCCGGATGAGGGAGCCGAGCAGCGGGCCGATGAAGGTGATCTGGGCGGCCTCCAGCGGCGTCCGCCCGAACTGCGTCTGCAGGACGAGCCCGAAGGCGAAGCTGTACCCGATGAACGAGCCGAACGTCCCCACGTACAGGAACGCCATGATCCATGTGTGCGCGTCCCGCGCCGCCGCCTTGACGGCCCCGGTGTCATTGCGCACGGAGGAGATGCTGTCCATGTGGCGGGCGGCGCAGAAGACGGAGAGGAGGATCAGCGGGATGTAGATGCCGAGCACCACCCGGGGCCCGCCGCTCGCCCCGATGACGGCGAGCCCGACGAGCTGCACGACCGGTACGCCGATGTTGCCGCCCCCCGCGTTGAGGCCGAGCGCCCAGCCCTTCTGCCGCAGCGGGAAGAAGGAGTTGATGTTGGTCATGCTGGACGCGAAGTTGCCCCCGCCGACGCCGGTGAGCAGCGCGCACACCATGAAGGTGGTGTAGGAGGTCCCCGGTTCCATGACCGCGAAGGCGGCGACGGTCGGCGCGAGCAGCAGCGAGGCGGCGATGACGGTCCAGTTGCGGCCGCCGAAGCGGGCGACGGCGAAGGTGTACGGGACGCGGACGACGGCGCCCACGAGGGTGGCCATCGACACCAGGAAGAACTTGCCCGCCGGGTCGATCCCGTACTCCGGTCCCATGAACAGGACCAGCACGGACCACATGCTCCAGATGGAGAACCCGATGTGCTCGGAGAGCACCGAGAAGGCGAGGTTCCGCCGGGCGACGCGCTCGCCCCCCTCCTCCTTCCAGAACCTCTCGTCCTCCGGGTCCCACCGCTCGATCCACATCACGTGCCTCCACGGCTAGTCCGCAACCACGTCCGCGTCCACATCCGCGTCCGCGCCCACCGGCCTCGGCCGGCGCGGCCGAAGTGGCGTCGGTCCCGAAGGTAGGGAGAGCGCGTTTCGGTCCTGTGGCGTCCAGTGACCGGCGGGGAACGTTGCTCTCACCGGGGGCGGGGCGGGGTGGTGAGGGTGGGCCGCCGCCGAGGGCGTGGGCGGCCGCTCAGCCGAGGTGGGTGTCCCCGAGGGAGACCAGGAGGCGGCGCAGCGCCCAGTCCAGCGCCTCGCGGTCGGCGGGGGTCAGGGCGGCCAGCATGCGCTCCTCGTTGGCGATGTGGTCGACCACCGCGCGGTCCACCAGGTCGAGTCCGGCCTCGGTGAGGCGTACGCGGATGGCCCGGCGGTCGGCGGGGTCGGGGCGGCGCTCGATCAGCCCCTTGCGCTCCAGCTTGTCGAGGCGGTTGGTGATGGCGCCCGAGGTCACCATCGCGGTCTTGAGGAGGCCGCCCGCGGTCAGCTCGTGCGGGGCGCCGACGCGGCGCAGCGTGGCGAGGACGTCGAACTCCGGGAACTCCAGGTTGTACTCGGCGAACACCTTCTTCATGCCCTTGCTCAACAGGTGGTCGGCGCGCTTGATGCGGCCCACCAGGGCCATCGCGTCCAGGCCGGAGAGTTCCAGGTCGGGGCGTTCGCGGCGCCACTGGGCGCGGAGCTCGTCGATGGCGTCGGGGCGGGGGTCGGCGGGCTGCTGCTCGGCGCGCTGCTGGTCGGCCATGGGTGTGCTGCTCCTTCTGGTCCCTCTGGTCGATATGGGCGAGGGATCTCTCAGTGCTCGGTATCTGAACGCCGGGCATCTCAACGACACATCTCTCAACGTTCAGATACTTGACGTTCGCGGATCGCCGGTCCATATTTATCTCAACGTTGAGAATAACAGCGTTCAGGGGAACAGCGAGGGGAACCGTCATGTCCGTCAGCAAGAGCACCGCCGCACAGCGTCCGGCCGCACAGCCCGCGGCCCCCGGCATCCGGGCGCCCCGCACCTCGGCCAAGGCCGCCGCCGGCGTCGCCGCGCTCGCCGCCATCGGCCCGGCCACCTGGGGCACGACCTACGTGACGACCACCGAGCTGCTCCCCCCGGACCGCCCGCTGCTCGCCGCCGCCCTGCGCGCGCTGCCCGCCGGCCTGATCCTGCTCGCGCTCACCCGCCGACTGCCGCGCGGCGACTGGTGGTGGAAGGCCGCCGTGCTCGGCATGCTGAACTTCGGGGCGTTCTTCCCCCTCCTCTTCTTCGGCGCCTACCGCCTGCCCGGCGGGGTCGCCTCCACGATCAGCGCGGTCATGCCGCTGCTGGTGGCGGGCCTCGGGGCGGGCGTCCTGAAGGTGCGGCCCACCCGCCGTACGTTGATCGCGGGCCTGGTCGGCGTCGTGGGCGTCGCCCTGCTGGTGCTGCGCGGCACCGCGGCGGTCGACGCCACCGGGATCGCCGCGATGCTGGTGGCCACCACGCTGATGGCCCTGGCCGTGGTCCTCAGCAAGCGCTGGGGCCGCCCCGAGGGAGTCTCGCTGCTCACGCTCACCGGCTGGCAGCTCACCGCGGGCGGACTGGTCCTCGCGCCCCTCGCCCTCACCGCGGAGGGCCTGCCCGACCACTTCACCGGCGCCAACATCGCCGGATACGCCTACCTCGGCGTCATCGGCACGGCCATCGCGTACGCCCTGTGGTTCCGCGGCATCGAACGCCTCCCCGCCTCCTCGGTGTCCTTCCTCGGCCTGACCAACCCGGTGGTGGCGACGCTCGCGGGCCTGCTGCTCCTCGGCCAGACACTCACGTTCTGGCAGGTCGGCGGCCTGATCCTGGTGCTGGCGAGCGTCGTCCTCGGCCAGAACCTGCGCCGCGCCGGCAGGTCCTGACCCCGCCCCTCGTCACCGAACACGACCACGCCCACGTACACGAACACGAGGAGAACCCATGCGCATCACCGTCTTCGGAGCAGCGGGAACCGCCGGCAGCCGCGTCGTCACCGAGGCGCTGACCCGCGGCCACGAGGTCACCGCGGTCGTCCGCGACCCGGCCCGCTTCGGCGCACTGCACCCCCGCGCCACGCACCGCACGGGCGACGCGGGGGACCCGGACCAGGTGGCGGAGCTGGCCGCCGGGCAGGACGTCGTGGTGAACGCCACGAGACCGGCGCCGGGCCGCGAAGCCGACCACGCGGCCGTCACCAGGGCCCTCCTGGCGGGCCTCGCCACCACCCCGGGCGTCCGCCTCCTGGTCATCGGCGGTGCGGGCAGCCTGACGGTCCCCGGCACGGACGGCATCCAGGTGATCGACGACCCGAGGTTCGTCCCCCCGGCGTGGCGCCACGTGGCCGAGGCCTCCAACGCCCAGTACGAGGCTCTCCGCACCGCGGACACCCCCGTGAACTGGACCTACCTGAGCCCCCCGGCGCTCCTGGAACCGGGCATCCGTACGGCCCGCTTCCGCCTCGGCGAGGACGAACTCCTGGTGGACGCGGAGGGCAAGTCCGCCCTGTCCATGGAGGACTTGGCGGTGGCCCTGCTCGACGAGGCGGAATCCCCGCGCCACCCCCGCGGTCGCTTCACGGCCGGATACTGAGCGGGAGCTGAGCGCGGCCCCTCGGGGGTGACGGCCATCCGTCAGTCCTGGCCCCTCATGACGAGAGCGTCCACGTCCGGAAGCCAGCCGTCCGCCGGCCTCTCCAGCCACCCCTCGGCCGCGGCCAGCTCCGCCGCGGCCGCGCGCACAGCGGCAACTCCCGGATGGATCAGCCCCTTTGGCCACACCAGTGACACAGGGGAGAGCGGTACGGGGTCGATCAGCGGCCGCAGCTCGGCGCCCGGCATGGCCGGAAAGTCCACGACGGCCAGGGCCGGATGACGCTTCTTCGCCATGATCCGCTCGAACTCGTCGGGCCCCACGGCGAGCGGCGCGGGCGGCGCGAGACGGATGCCGCGCCCGTCGAAGAGCCGGCGCGCGAGGTCGGTCCACTCCAGCGTCCCGGGGTTGCCGGCGCCCGCGTACACGCTCTCCCCGGCGAGCGCGTCCAGCGGCACGGCGGGGAGCCGGGTCAGCGGGTGGCCGTGGGGCAGCAGTACCGCCATCGGCTCGTACCGCACGGGCTGCTGGGCGAGCACGGCACGCAGGGCGGGGTCGAGACCGGCGTACCGGCCGAAGGACATGTCCAGCCGTCCGGCGAGCAGCTCGGCGGCGGCGCCGGTGAGGCCGCTCTCGAAGCGGGCCATCAGCTCGCACTCGGGGGCGAGTTCGCGGGCCCGCTCCAGGATCCGCCCGAGGACGAGACCGGGGCTGTTGAGGTCGACCAGCAGGGGCCGCGCGGCTCCCGTGAACGCGGCGACCAGCTCGTCCTGCGCCTGAAGGACCCGCCGCGCGTACGGCAGGAGCCGCTCGCCGTCGGCGGTGAGGGCGACCTGCCGCGTCGAGCGGGTGAAGAGCTGGGCCCCCACCTCCCGCTCCAGGCGCCGCACGTCCCGGCTCAGCGCCTGTTGTGCCACGTACAGCCGGGCGGCGGCCCGGGTGAAGTGCAGCTCTTCGGAGACGGCGACGAACGCGCGCAGCAGGCGCGGTTCCACGTCACGGGAGAGTGCGGGCCCCGCGACGCGTTCTCCGGCGGGTCGTGCGCCATGCTCTGCGGTCACCGCCGGAACTTACAACGCGGGCGCGTGAATCGGCGCCCAGAAGGTGTTGGACCCCGTCGGCCGTCCCGGGCGAGCCTGAAGATCCACACCCCGTGCCGGCCCCGGCCCACACCCCGCGAAGGCCCCCCGCATGCCCCTCCCCCGCACTCCTTACGCCCGCCTCTTCGCCATACCCGGCGCCACCGCCTTCACCGTCGGCAACCTCGTCGCCCGGCTGCCCATGGGCATGTTCAGCGTGAGCGCCGTCATCATGATCTCCGGCGCCCGTGGTTCGTACGCCCTCGCCGGCGCCGTCACCGCGACCGGACTCGCGGCGACCGCCGTCGTCGCGCCCTGGACGGCGCGGCTCGTCGACCGGCACGGACAGGCCCGCGTCGCCGTGCCCGCCACCGTGATCGCCGCGCTCGGCTCGCTCTCGCTGCTGCTGTGCGTGCGTCACGGAGCACCCGACTGGACCCTCTTCGCGTCGTACGCGGCCACGGCGACGACCCCCAACACGGGCGGCATGTCCCGCGCCCGCTGGGCGTACCTCCTCAAGGGCGACGCCGGGGCCGTGCACACGGCCAACTCCTTCGAACAGGCCGCCGACGAGCTGTGCTTCATGCTCGGTCCGGTCCTCGCGGCCTTCCTGTGCGGCGCGCTCTTCCCGCAGGCGGGCACGTTGGCCGGCGTGGTGCTGCTGCTGACCGGCGTGCTGGTCTTCGCCGCCCAGCGGGCGACGGAACCGCCGCCCCGGCCTCGTACGGACTCCTCCACCGGGGCGGCATCGCCGCTTCGCGCGCGCGGGATGCCCGCTCTGCTGGTCGCCTTCCTCGCCACCGGTGCCGTCTTCGGCTCCCTGGAGGTCGTCACGATCGCCTACGCCGACGCGCGGGGCCACAAGGGCGCCGCCGGGGTGATCCTCGCGCTCCAGGCCGCCGGTTCCTGCGCGGCGGGCCTCGTCCTCGGAGCGGTGGAACCGCGTGGCCCGCTCGTGCGCCGGCACCTGCTGTGCGGTGCCGCGATGGCGGGCCTGATGACGTTTCCGCTGCTCACTACGGTGGTCACGGAGTCGCTCGTGGTCCTGTCCGGGGCGCTCCTGGTCGCGGGGATGGCGACCGCGCCCACCATGGTCACCGGCATGACGCTGGTCCAGCACCGCACCCCCGAGGGGCGGCTGAACGAGGGGATGACCCTCGCGGTGACCGGCCTCCTCGGAGGCATCGCGTGCGGCGCGGCGGGCGGCGGCTGGGCGGTGGAGCGGCTCGGCCCCGTCGGGGGCTACTGCGTGCCGGTCGCCGCCGCCTGCCTCGCCCTGCTGCTCAGCAGCGCGCAGGCTTGCGCCACGAGCACTCCACGTCACCGTCCTGGCCGTCGCCGCCGTGTTCGGCCGCGCGCGTCGAACGGGGCATGACCGGCACGGCCTTGTCCTCGGTGGAGGAGGCGAGGGTGACGACGATCGCGTCCTCCAGCGCCTTCACCGAGGGGGCCAGGTGGTTGTTGAGGATGACGCTGAACACCAGTTCGCGGCCGCCCTTGTCCTTCACATAGCCGGACAGCGCGGAGGCGCCCGTCAACGTGCCGGTCTTGGCGCGGGCGTTGAGGGCCGCCGGGGTGCCGCACATCCGGGAGCGGAGCGTGCCGCCGACGGACTTGCCGGGCCCGCAGGCCACCGGCAGCGACGCGTACCAGTCCGCGAACCACGGCTCGCCCTTCACCGCACGCAGCAGCGCGATGTACTGGTCGGCCGGGGCGTTGTCCTTGCGCGAGAGCCCCGAGCCGTCGACCTGGCGCAGCCGGCCCGGGTCGACGCCGGCGGTCTTCAGATAGCCGCCGATCGCGGTGATGCCGTCGCCCCAGCTTCCCGGGCGCCCCGTGGCCTCGTACCCCATGGCCTTGGTGAGGCTCTCCGCGTGCATGTTGTTGGAGAGTTTCATGAACGGCACCAGGAGGTCCTTCAGCTTCATGGACGCGTGCGAGGCGAGCCGCCGGGCGCCCTCGGGCGTGGCGGTCCCGGTCCGGGTCGGCCCGCTCACCCGCACCCCGTGCGCGGCCAGCGCGTCCCTGAAGACGGCGGCCGCGTACCCGGTCGGCTCCCAGACGGTGACCCACTCCTTGGTGGTGGCCCCGCCGACCGGGACCGTGCCGCTGACGGTGAGGGTGTTCGTGCCGTGCCGCCGCTCCACGGCGAGGGTGTCCGCGCCGCCCCCGGCGACGGTCCGCGCCCGCAGATCGATGTCCACGTAGTCGGTCCTCGGCGTCAGGGTGACCCGCGGCCTGTCCCCGGCCCTCGCCCCCGGCGCCACCTCGACGATGACCGTGCCCGTGTCGTAGTCCGTGTCGGGGGCAAGGCTCAGGGCGCTGATCTGCGCCGCGTAGTACGCGGACTCGTCGTCGGCGCTCCAGGTGTCGCCGACGCGCCGGGCGTCGAAGCGGGTGTCGTCGGCGATCAGGCGCCCGGAGACGCGCCGGATGCCGGAAGCGGCGACCTGCGCGGCGAGCCGGTCGTAGTCCCCGGCGAGCGTCGTGGGGTCGCCGGTGCCCCGCAGATACAGGTCGCCGCGCAGGACGCGCCCCTGCCGTTCGCCGACGGCGAATACGTCGGTGGTGAACCGGTGGTCGGGCCCCAGCAGCTCCATGGCGGCGGCCGAGGTGAGCAGCTTGGTGTTGGAGGCGGGCATGAGGCGTCCGCCGGGCCGGTGGCGGTAGAGGACGTCGCCGGTCGCGGCGTCGGCGACGACGACACTGGCGACGGCGCCCTCCAGCCGGGGGTCGCCGAGGACGGTGTCGATGGCCTCGGGCAGCCCCGAGCGGTCGGTGTCGGCCCCGGCGGGAGAGCCGACGGAGAGGGTGGCCGCCGTGACGGCGAGCACGGCGGGCCAGATCCAGTGGCGCATACGGTGGTTGACGCGTCTCACGGGTCTTCTCATGACCCTGGAGCATCCCGGAAGGCGCCGCCGGGCGACAGACCCCGCTCCGGCCGGACACGGAAAAAGCCCCCTGGCCGGGGCCAGAGGGCTTCAACCTCACATGGGAATTGTGGAGATGGCGGGAATCGAACCCGCGTCCAACGGTGCAGAATCAGGGCTTCTCCGTGTGCAGTTCGCTGCGATTTTCTCGGCCCCGGCGATCACGCGAACAAGTCGCCGACGGGCCCAGTCACTGTTTGATTTCCTCCTGGACCCCGTGACCGGGTCCAGAAGTTTAGTTCCCTAGCTGATGCCAGGATCCGGGTCGGGAACAGCCCCGGGCTGACACTTCACCGAGTCGCTACTTAGGCAGCGAGGGCGAAGGAATCGCGCTTGGTGTTGGCGATTATTGTTTGCGACATATGGTTTACGAGATCATTGCCGCTTCCTCGACACGCTTCCCCTGCTTCGACATCCGCTGTCGAAACCGATCATCCCCATGTTGTTTTTTCAATGTGGGCCCCTGCTGGGCGGGGACCCGGTGCTCCTGCCGTGCGGAGCAGAACCCATCGTACGTGACCAACGCCCGACGGTGCCAGCCCATTCCCGCGGGCGCCCGGCCCCGGCCGCGGCCCCGGCGGACGGCTAGGCGATGCCCTGCCGGCGCCGCGCCGCCGAGACCGCGCGGTTCGTCTCCCGCGTGTCCTGCTTCTCGCGCAGCGTCTGCCGCTTGTCGTACTCCTTCTTGCCCTTGGCCAGCGCGATCTCGACCTTGACCCGGCTGTCCTTGAAGTACAGGGCCAGGGGCACGATCGTGTGACCCGTCTCCTGCGACTTGGACTCCAGCTTGTCGATCTCCGCGCGGTGCAGCAGGAGCTTGCGCTTGCGCGTGGCGGAGTGGTTGGTCCACGTGCCCTGCACGTACTCCGGGACGTGGATGTTGTGCAGCCACGCCTCGCCCCGGTCGATCTGCACGAAGCCGTCCACCAGGGAGGCCCGGCCGAGCCGCAGCGACTTGACCTCGGTGCCCATCAGCACCAGGCCGCACTCGTAGGTGTCCAGGATGATGTAGTCGTGCCGCGCCTTCTTGTTCTGCGCGACCATCTTGCGGGCGGGGGCCTTCTCATTGGCCTTCGCGGCCTTGCGTTTTACCTTTTCCTTCGCCATAGTGCGGCCATTTTCGCACTACGAGGGGGGTCCGAGGCCAGTCAATACCGCTTCGGCCCGCTCCTTCGCCCCGCGCTCGACCTCCAGGTCCGGGGAGATGCCCCGCCCGTCGACGGCCCGCCCCGAGGGGGTGCGGTAGTGCCCGACGGTCAGCTCCGCGACGGAACCGTCCGGAAGACGGCTCGGCATCTGCACCGACCCCTTGCCGAAGGTCCTGGAGCCCACCACCACCGCGCGGCCCCGGTCCTGGAGGGCGCCCGTGAGCAGCTCGGCGGCGCTCATGGTGCCGCCGTCCACCAGCGCCACCACCGGCCGGTGGGCGTCGCCGCCCCGCTCGGCGTGCAGGGCCCGCTGCTCGCCCCGCACGTCGTACGTGGCGACGAGACCGCCGTCGACCAGCGCGGACGAGGCGGTGACCGCCTCCGACACCAGGCCTCCGGAGTTCCCGCGCAGGTCGAGCAGGATCCCGGCGCCCTCGGGGGCCGTACGCACGGCCGTGCGTACGGCCTCACCGGAGCCCTTGGTGAACGCGGCGACCTTGATCATGACGGCACCGTCGGACAGCTCGGTGACGGTGACGGAGTCCGTGGAGAGGCGGGCCCTGCGCAGCGTCTCGCTCCACGCGCGCGTGCCGCGCGTCAGGCCCAGGCGCACCGGGGTGCCCGCGCGGTCGCCGCGCAGCAGGGCGACGACCTCCGTGACGGGGCGGCCGGTGACGCGTTTGCCGTCGACGGCGCGCAGGCCGTCGCCCTCGCGGATCCCGGCACGCTCCGCCGGCCCGCCCTTTTGGACCCGGGAGACCTCGATGCGCCCGTCGGCCCCGCGCCGGGCCCACAGTCCGACGCCGGTGTACGCGCCGTCCAGGGCCTGCTCGAACTTCCGGTACTCCCCGTGGGAGTACACCGAGCCCCAGCGGTCCCCGCTGCGACTGACGGCCTTCTCGGCGGCGTCCTTGGCGGACTTGCCGTCGGCCATCGCCTCGGCGGCGGCGTCGGCGGCCTCCTCGGCGGTGCCGGCCTCGGCGCCGAGCGGGGCGACGGCGCCCGAACGTGCCGCTGGGGGCGGCGGGTTTCGGCCGTCGTCCGCCGTGTCGCTCCAGGAGCCGGTGGCGGCGCCGGTGACCAGGGCGCTCGCGAAGACCAATGTCAGCGTGGCCCCGCGGCGGAGGCGGCGGACGCGCGGGGGCACGGCGAGCCGATCGGCGAACCGGTCGAGACCTGACATGCCGATGAGTCTAGGACAACGAGGGGCGCCGCACGGTTGGTTGGACCATGCGGCGCCCTGGTACGGCGAGGGTACTCGTCACACCTTGAGGTACTTGCGCAACGCGAAGAAGGCGGCGAGCGCGGGCATCAGCAGGCCGATCGCGAGCACCAGCGGCAGCTTGGTGAGGACCGCGTCCCAGCCGATGAAGTTGATGAGGTTGATCTTCTCGGAGAGCGCGAGACCGTGGTCGATCATGAAGTAGCGGCCCGCGACGAGCATGCCGCAGGCGAGGGCGCCGCCGATGAGCCCGGCGACGGCGGCCTCCATGATGAACGGCATCTGGATGTAGAAGCTGGAGGCGCCGACCAGCCGCATGATGCCCGTCTCCCGCCTGCGGCTGAACGCCGAGACGCGCACGGTGTTGACGATCAGCATCAGCGCGACGACGAGCATCAGCGCCATCACGGCGACGGCCGCCCAGTTCATGCCGTTGAGCAGCTCGAAGAGGTTCTCCAGGTAGTCCTTCTGGTCCTCCACGGACTGCACGCCGTCACGCCCCGAGAAGGCGGTGGCGACGACCTGGTACTTCTCCGGGTCCTTCAGCTTGACGCGGTAGGACTCCTGCATCTGGTCCGGTGTGAGGGAGCTGGACAGCGGGGAGTCGCCGAACTGCTCCTTGTAGTGCTTGTACGCCTCGTCCGCCGTCTCGTGCGTGACCGTGTCGACGACCGGCATCTTCTTCAGATCCCGCAGGATCTGGTCCTTCTGCTCGTTCGTGACGGCGCCCTTGGCGCACTTGGGGTCCTGCTCGGCGTCCGCCTTGTTGCACAGGAAGATCGAGACGTTGACCTTGTCGTACCAGTAGCCCTTCATCGTGCTCACCTGGTCGCGCATGAGCAGCGAACCGCCGAAGAGGGCGAGCGAAAGCGCTACGGAGACGATGACCGCGAAGGTCATCGTGAGGTTGCGGCGGAGACCTACGCCGATCTCCGACAGGACGAACTGGGCGCGCATGGCGGCCTTTCAGTGGATCAGGTGGATCAGATGGTACGGGCGGGGCGTAGCCGTCAGTGCTGGTAGCCGTAGACGCCGCGCGACTGGTCGCGCACGAGACGGCCCTTCTCCAGCTCGATGACCCGCTTGCGCATCTGGTCCACGATCTGCTGGTCGTGGGTGGCCATCACGACGGTGGTGCCGGTGCGGTTGATCCGGTCGAGCAGCTTCATGATGCCGACGGAGGTCTGCGGGTCGAGGTTGCCGGTCGGCTCGTCGGCGATGAGGAGCTTGGGCCGGTTGACGAACGCGCGCGCGATCGCGACGCGTTGCTGCTCACCGCCGGACAGCTCGCCGGGCATCCGGTCCTCCTTGCCGCCGAGACCCACCAGGTCGAGGACCTGGGGCACGGACTTGCGGATCTCGCCGCGGGACTTGCCGATGACCTCTTGCGCGAAGGCGACGTTCTCGGCGACGGTCTTGTTGGGCAGCAGGCGGAAGTCCTGGAAGACGGTGCCCAACTGGCGGCGCATGTGCGGCACCTTGAAGTTGGACAGACGCGCGAGGTCCTTGCCCAGGACGTGCACCTGGCCGTGGCTGGTGCGCTCCTCGCGCAGGACGAGGCGCAGGAAAGTGGACTTCCCGGAGCCGGAGGACCCCACGAGGAAGACGAACTCGCCCTTCTCGATCTCCAGGGAGACGTCCCTGAGCGCGGGGCGGGTCTGCTTGGGGTAGGCCTTGGAGACGTTGTCGAAACGGATCACGGATGCACCACGGGTTGCCGGGGGTAGGTGTGCGTGACCCTACGCGAACCCGGTGTGCGAGCGCAGTCGGCGTCCGGAGTTGCGCGGTTTGTCGCGCTGGTACGGGGGTGCGGGGACCCCCGAAACGGTGGCGGGGCGGTGGGCCGCGCCGAAATCCGCGGAAGCTGGCACAGTGGTAAGGGGAACGATTGGGTTCCCCGTAGCGTTGGGCAGGCTGAGACTGTGCGGGAGGAGAAGCGCATGACCCTGGATCGGTTGGTATGCGCGAACTGCGCAGCGCCCGTGAGTGAAGGCCGTTGCCCCGTGTGCCGGGCCAATCGCGCGCGCATGCAGCAGGAAGGGCCCTTCGCGGGCCTCAATCCCGCGGCACTGATAGCGCTGCTCGTGGTGCTGATCGCGGCGGTGGCGCTGCTGTCGCAGCGCTAGTCCGCGTAGCCACGCGAACGCGGAGCGGCAGGAAGCGCGGAGCGGCAGCAATCCGGACCGGAGAAGGGCCCGGGGCTTCGATGGAGCCCCGGGCCCTTCTCGCGTATGTCCTGCCAGGCGGGTCCTGCATGCCGCGCACCCGCACTGCGTACGTCGTGTACGTGCCGTACGTCTCCGTGCGTCACGCGGCTCACGCCTGGGTCAGGCGGCCGCGCCGCGGTTGCCGACGAGGCGCGGCAGGACGCGGAAGCCGATGCCACCGACGATCATCGTCGCGGCGCCGATCAGCAGGAAGGTGGTCTCGGTGGCGCCGGTCTCGGCCAGCTCGCCGTTGCCGCCCCCGGCAGTGCCACCGGTGCCCTTGTTGCTGCCGCCCTGCTCGACCGGCCTGGAGCCGGTGTCGGTCAGGCTGTCCTTGCCCTGGCCCTGCTCGACGGGGTTGGAGCCGCCGGCCGGGTCGGTGTCGTTGCCGCCACCGTTGCCGCCGCCGTTGCCGTGGCCGTTCCCGCCGCCGTTGCCGTTGCCCCCGCCGTTGCCGTTGCCGGGCTCGTTCGGGCCGCCCGGGTCCGAGGTGGGCGGGTCGGTCGGGTCGGCCGGGTCGGTCGGGTCGGGGTCCACCGGGTCCTCGGTGGGCTCCGGCGGGTCCGTCGGCTCACCGGTGGGCTCCGGCGGGTCGTCCGTCGGCTCCTCGGTGGGCACCGGCGGGTCGTTCGACGGCTCTTCGCCCGGCTCCAGGTCCACGTCCACCCCGACCCCGCTGTCGTCCGCGTGGGCGCCGGCGCCCACGCCGCCGAGTTCCACGCCCACGTCGAGGGCCGAGGCGGCACCCGCGGCGGTCAGCGAGGCACCGGCGGCGATCACCGCACCGGCGGCTATCCGCGCGACACGGATCCGCGTCTTCTTGGTCATCTGGTTGCTACCCCCAGTAGCTGAATCGTCAGAGAGGCAGCGTCCGGGGCGGCGTTCGCCGGGGCGTTCGAGCAGCCCCCGCAGTTCCCACGCGCCCCAGTGATACGCATACCGCGCGCCAGCCTTTCCACTTTTCACAGCAGCGTCAAGGTCGTTGCGGGCGCGATGTCCGATATTGGGGCAGTTGACCGGCGTAGGGAGATGTGACTGTGACGAAAAAGGCAACTGCCGTCGCTTTGACCGCAGTTGCCTTGTCGATAAAGCCGCTCTCGGCGGCTTTTACTTCTCCTGCTGCTTGCGCCAGCGAATTCCGGCTTCCAGGAAACCGTCGATCTCGCCGTTGAACACGGACTCCGGATTGCCGACCTCGAACTCCGTGCGCAGGTCCTTGACCATCTGGTACGGGTGCAGGACGTACGAACGCATCTGGTTGCCCCAGGAGTTGCCGCCGTCGCCCTTGAGGGCGTTCATCTTCGCCTGCTCCTCCTGGCGGCGGCGCTCGAGGAGCTTCGCCTGGAGGACGTTCATCGCGGTCGCCTTGTTCTGGATCTGCGAGCGCTCGTTCTGACAGGAGACGACGATGCCGGTCGGCAGGTGGGTCAGGCGCACCGCGGAGTCCGTGGTGTTGACGCCCTGCCCGCCGGGGCCCGAGGAGCGGTACACGTCGACGCGCAGCTCGCTCTCGTCGATCTCGATGTGGTCCGTCTGCTCGACCACCGGGAGGATCTCGACACCGGCGAAGGAGGTCTGGCGACGCCCCTGGTTGTCGAACGGCGAGATGCGGACGAGGCGGTGGGTGCCCTGCTCCACGGAGAGCGTGCCGTAGGCGTACGGGACGTTGACGGCGAAGGTGGTCGACTTGATGCCGGCCTCTTCCGCGTACGACGTCTCGTACAGCTCCGTCTTGTAGCCGTGGCGCTCGGCCCAGCGCAGGTACATGCGCTGGAGCTTCTCGCTGAAGTCGGAGGCGTCGACGCCGCCGGCCTCCGCGCGGATGGTGACGAGCGCCTCACGGGCGTCGTACTCCCCGGACAGGAGGGTCCTGACCTCCAGCTCGTCCAGCGCCTTCCTGACGGCCGTCAGCTCGGTCTCCGCCTCGGCGCGGGTGTCCGAGTCGTCCTCCTCCTCGGCCATCTCGAACAGCACGCTGAGGTCGTCGATGCGCCCGCGCAGCGCCTCGGCCTTCCTGACCTCCGCCTGGAGGTGGCTCAGCTTGCTGGTGATCTTCTGTGCCGCGTCGGGGTCGTCCCACAGGGACGGCGCGGCCGCCTGCTCCTCGAGCACGGCGATATCGGCCCTCATCTTGTCGAGGTCCAGGACGGCCTCGATCGACTCCATGGTCGAGGAGAGGGACTTGAGCTCTTCGGATACATCGACGACTGCCACGACTCCAGCGTAACGGCTGCCGCAAGCGACCCGGTCCTGGCGGGGGCGCCTCGGGGGTTTTCGCGTGGCCCCGGGTCTGCCCGCGCCGCAGGGTGTCACCCACCCACCCACCCGTTTGCCCCCTAGGAACCCCCGCCCCGCAGACCGACGCCGGGCAAACGGGTGGGTGGGTGGGAGACATCCGCCGCGAAGCGGCGGGAAACAGCCCACCCGGCCGCAGGCGAGGGACAAGCAGGCCACGTCACGGCACGGACAGCCCCGGGTCCCCTCCGGGGGCGGGGAACATGCCGGGCCGGGTCACGGCGCGGGCGATACCGAGAAGGTGCCAGGCCACGTCACGGCGTGGGCGGGGCCGAGTCGCCCGTCCGGGGCCCCGCGTCGTCGCCCGACGTGGCCGCCCACGTCCCCACCCCCGCCGCCGCGACGAGGACGACCCCCGCCACGCCGAGCGTGATCCTGCGCCGCCGGGTAGACGCCCGATGCTTCGCGGAACCGGGCCGCGCCGCCCCGGCCGCCCGGGGCACCCGGGCCGTGCCCCGCGCCCCGCCGGCCAGCTCGTCGGGCCCCGGCACGCGCATGGACGTATGCGTGTCCCGGTTGGCGTCCGCGGACGCCGGGCCCCTCACCAGGGGCACCGCCCCCCGCCGGGGCGAGGACTGACGCGGCTCGGGCGCCGACTCCTCGTACGCCTCCTCGGCCGGCGAAGGCTCCGTGTCGGGTTCGTCGACGTCCAGCGGCGGCATCCCCGCGACCAGCGGCAGCAGCTCCCGCAGCCGCGCGGCCAGCTCGGAGGCGCGCAGCCGGGACGCCGGGGCCTTGGCCAGGCACTGCACGAGGAGCTGCCACAGCTCCTCGGGGATGCCCGGGAGCGGCACCACCGTCTCGGTGACGTGGCGCCGCAGGATCGCCCCGGGATGCCCTCCGCCGAACGGCGTGAACCCGGCGAGCAGCTCGTACAGGACCGTCGCGAGGGCGTAGATGTCGACGGCCGCGCGCGGCGGGAGGCCCTCGATGATCTCGGGCGCGAGGTAGTCCGGCGTACCGATGATCTTCGTGGCGCGCGTCCGGCGCGGCGAGTCGATCAACTTGGCGACGCCGAAGTCGGTGAGCAGGGCGGGATGCGCCCCGCCGGGGCCGAGGGGGCCCTGCATGTCCAGGAGTACGTTCTCGGGCTTGACGTCGCGGTGGACGATGCCCGCGGCGTGCGCGGCGGCGAGCCCGTCGGCGACGTCCGCGACGATGGCGACGGCGGCCTCGGGGGCCATGCGCCGCTCGCGGTCGAGGCGGGTGCGCAGGTCGGTGCCGCGGACGAGGTCCATCACCAGGGCCAGGTCGTTGCCGTCGACCACCAGGTCGTGGACGCCGACCACGCGCGCGTGGTCGAGGCTGAGCAGAGCCGTGCGCTCCTGGACGAAGCGGCCGACGAGTTCCTGGTCGGAGGCCAGGTCCTCGCGCAGCAGCTTGATGGCGACGGGACCCTCGGGCCCTTCGCCGAGCCACACCGTGCCGGCGCTGCCACGGCCCAGGATCTGGTGGGCGGTGTACCGGCTGCCGATCTTGCGCGTCAAGACTGCTCCTACGGATGCGTGTTGGCGACAAAACTACGCGTCCTTGCCGCCAACCTTCACTCCGGGAGCGGATTTCACTCGACAGATGTCGACAAATCCACAGAACCGTCTGCGCGCTAGTTGCCGCTGACCTTCCCGATCCAGCCGCTGACCGTGTCGTACCAGTCCGTCAGCTGCTCCCAGTACCCCTTCGTCGAACCGATCCAGCCCTGGAGCGGGCTGAACTCCCACACCAGCCAGCTCGCCACGAAGAGGATGACGAGCGTGAACAGGCAGCCCTTGAGGCAGCCGAGGCCCGGGATCTTCATCGGGTTGGCGCTGCGCTGACGCGGCGGGCGCGGCTCGCGCGCGGGGCGTGGGGCGGGCGCCTGGGGCGCGGGCGGCTCCGGGGGCGCCGCGTACCGCTGCGGCTGGTGCTGCGCCTGGTAGGGCTGCTGCTGGTACGGCTGCTGCGCCGGCCCCTGCTGGGGCCGCTGCCCGCGCGGCTGGCGCGGCGCGTACTGCTGGGGCTGGGGCTGCTGCGGCTGCTGCGGGGGCCGGGCGACCTGCCGCTGGGGGCGGCGGCGCAGCGGGTCCTGGCTGGGGTCGAGGTAGGACTGGACCTGCGTCTGTTCGTTGCGGTCGCGGGCCGCGCGCATCTGGTTCTGCCAGGGGTGCGGCTCGTTCGGGTCGCTCCCGGGGCCGTTCGGCGGGACCGGCGGCATGACGGCGGTCGGGTCGGCGGCGCCGTGGTGGGGCAGGACGGACGTGGGGTCGGCGTCACCGGGACTGTGGCCCGGGGTGCCGGTGTTCCGCATGACGCTGGTCGCCGCGTTCGGGTCGTACGAGCCGGCGTTGTTCGGCAGGACCTGCGTGGGGTCGGCCGCGCCCGGGGCGTCCGGCACGTGGGCGGGCGCCGGGTCCGGCATCAGCAGGGCGCCCACGCCCTCCGCGGCGACGATCTGCGCCGGGGTGGAGTGCACGCCGATGCCCTCGGCGACGGTCCGCAGGCCGCGCGCGAGGTTCTCGGCGCTCGGGCGGCGGTCGGGGTTCTTGTCCAGGCAGCGCTCGATGACCGTCCACAGCGGGTCGGGCACGGTCGAGGGGCGGCGCGGCTCGGCGCTGAGGTGCTGGTGCAGCACTTCGAGGGCCGATCCCCCGCCGAACGGCGGACGGCCGGTGACCAGCTCGTACAGCAGGATGCCCGCGCCGTAGATGTCGACGGCGCTGGTCTGCGGGCGGCCCTCGGCGGACTCCGGCGCGACGTACGCGGGCGTGCCGACGAATTCATGGGTGCGGGTCAGGCCCGGGGAGTCCGCGAGGCGGGCGATGCCGAAGTCGGTCAGCATCGGGTGCATGCCCTCGGCGTCCTGCTTCAGCAGGACGTTCGCCGGCTTCAGGTCGCGGTGCACGACGCCGTCGGCGTGGCTCGCGGCGAGCGCGTCGGCGATCTGGGCGGTCAGCAGGGCCGCCGCGACCGGCGTGAACGGGCCGTTCTCGCGCAGATAGCGGTGCAGGTCGGGGCCGTCCACCAGGTCCATGACCAGGGCGAGGAGGTCGCCCTCGACGACGAGGTCGCGGGTCCTGACGATGTTCTCGTGGGTCAGCCTGAGCAGGACGGATCGCTCCCTGAGGAAGCGCATCACGACGTCCGCGTCGTTGGCGAGCTCTTCCTTGAGGACCTTGATCGCGACCGTCTCACCGGGCTGGCCGGGAACGGCCGCCTCGGCCCCCGCGGTCTCCCGCTGGCGGGCCCGCCAGACGGTGCCCGTGGCGCCGCGCCCGAGCGGCTCCTCGAGCAGGTACTTGCTGCCTACCGGCCGCACGTCATGCGCTCCCTGCTGGTCTGGCTGGTCCCGACCGGACGCTGGTCCTGTCCGGGGGGCTGTCCGAAGGTGTTCCGATCCACTGTAGTGCCGCCGACAGGGACACCGGCCGCTCCGATTCCGCCCGGCCTTTTCCTCCCGGAGGCGTTCCGGATGCGTTTCGAAGGCGCTCCGGAGGCGTTCCGCGGGCGCTTCGAAAGCGTTCCGGATCGGTGTTCGGTGGAAAGACGCGCCCCGGTGGCCATTGGTTGCCGGGCCCTCTCGAATTGACCTTCTCCGGAGAAGGTCCACAGATATCCGCAACGGTCCAAGCAGGCACTTTTCCGAGCAGAGCCGACCAATCAAGATCACTTACGGGTGGCCGCCGGGCGTGTTGTCGGTGGCAGGTGCGAGGATGCCTCCAGTACTGGCCGACGTGCCCGTGTGCGGTGGGGGGAATCACAGCGCGAGTCCCCGTGCCGGGCGCCCAGCGCAGAAGGGACCGCTGACGGCGATGCAGATCCGGCTGACCGTCCTCGGGCCGCGCAGCGGCCAGACCGAGCAGCAAGGCCGCCCCCAGGCGGCGCCGGGGGTTCACGGCGCCTGTGACGTCCTGGTCACCGCGCCCGCGGGGACCGCGCTCGCCGCGGTGGTCTCGGGCCTCGCCACGACCGTCGCGGGCAGCGAGGGCCCCCTCGTGCTCTACGCGGGCCCCGAGCGCCTCGACGCCCAGCGGTGCACGCTCGGCGAGCCCCCCTTGATCGACGGCGCGGTGCTCTCCCTGGGCGCGCCCGCCGAGCCGGGCCCCGAACCGACCGGCGCGGCCGCCCAGTTGCACGTGGTGGCGGGCCCCGACGCGGGCGGCGTCCATCTGCTGCACGGCGGCCAGATTCGCGTCGGCCGTTCCACCGAGGCGGACGTCGCGCTGGACGACCCCGACGTCTCGCGGCTGCACTGCGCGGTCACCCTCGCCCCGGACGGCCGGGTCACGGTCACGGACCTCGGCTCGACGAACGGCACGTCCGTGGACGGCAGGGAGGTCACCGACCGCCCCGTGCCGCTCGCACCCGGCTCCCTGCTGCGGATCGGCGAGTCCGCCCTGCGCCTGACGGACGGCGCCCTCGGCACGGCCTCCGGCACGGGCGGCACCCTGGCGACCGCGCCCGACGGCGAGGGGCACGTGCGCGTGCGGGCCACCGAGGCCCCGCAGCCCGCCTTCCTCGCCCCCTCCCACCCCACCGGCCCGACCCCGCACGCGTACGGCTCGGGGGACTGGGGAGCGGCGGGCGGCGGCACGACCGGGTCGTACGGCGGCCATCACCCCGGCGGACCCCACGGCACGCCCCACCCCCCGACGACGCACGACGCGGCACACAGGTCCCCGGACACCCACGCCGGCACTTTGGGGGCGTACGGGATGCCCGGCGACGCACCCTCCCCCGGTGAGGGCGCCCGACTCGGGACCCCGCTGCGCGGCACGACGGTGCCGCGCGGTCTGCGCAGGCGCGGCGGCCTCTCGGCCTGGGCGCGTCGCCTGACCGGCGGCCGGGACGGCGGGCAGGACCAGGGCGCGTACGAGGAGTACGAGCCGTACGACGGTGAGGCGGACGACGGTTTCGGCGCCCCGGAGCCCACCCCAGAGGAACTCGCCGTGGCCGCCGCGGCGCGCACCCCCGAATTGTGGCCGGATCCCGCCGCCCTGCTGCTCGCGGCGCTCGGCCCCGGTCCCCGGCTGTGGGAGCGCGGCCCGGACCACCCGGAGGCCCTCGCGGTGCGGCTCGGGACGGTCGACCGGGCGGGGCCCGGCGATCAGGGCCTGCTGCCCGCCGTGCCCGTCACCGTGAGCCTGCGGGAGGCGGGCGCGCTCGGCCTCGCGGGGCCCAGGGAGCGGCTGACCGGCCTGGCCAGGGCCGTCGTCGCCCAGCTCGGCGCGCTGCACTCCCCGGACTGCCTGGAGATCGTGCTGATCAGCACGGACCGGGCCCGCACCACCGCCGAGCGCACCGAGGAGTGGGCCTGGCTCGGCTGGCTCCCCCATCTGCGGCCCACCCACGGCCAGGACTGCCGGCTCCTGCTCGCCTACGACCGCGACCAGGCGGCGGCGCGCGCAGACGAGCTGATCCGCCGCCTGGACGACCACATCGCCGACGCGCGCGCCGGGGACGGCGCCCGCCGGGAGCCGGGCTCGCGCACGGTCGTCATCGTCGACGGCGACCCCGGCGCGGCCGGGCTGCGCGAGGCCATGGTCCGGCTCGCCGGTGAGGGCGCGCGGGCCGGGATCCACGTGGTGTGCCTCGCCGAGACGGCGGCGGCCTCGCCCGCCTCGCCGGTCCTCGACACCTACGAGGCCGCGTGCGCCGTCTCGCCCGCCTTCCGCGCCTGCGGCGCCGTCGCGCTGCTCAGCGGTGACGTGGCGACCGCGCTGCGGCTGATGCGGACGGCGGGCGGGCGCCCCGCCGGGCACGGCACCGTCGCCACCGTGGACGCGGTGTCGGCTGCCTGGGCCGAGCGGTTCGCCCGGGCCCTGGCGCCGCTGCGGACGGACGGCGCGGCCGGCGAGGGGCACGCGCGCGTGTCCGCCCCGCTGCCCCAGGCCGCCCGGCTCCTGGACGAGCTGGGGCTGGCCCGGGCCACGCCCGCCTCGCTGATGGCGCGGTGGGCGGCGGCCGCGGACGACCCCGAGACGCTCGGCGGACGGGCCCTCGCGGTGCTCGGCGCCGGCCCGCGCGGTCCCGTCGTCGCGGACCTCGCCGCCGACGGGCCGCACCTGCTCGTCGAGGGCCCCGCCGGCAGCGGGCGTACGGAGCTGCTGCGCTCGGTCGCCGCGTCCCTGGCCGCCGCCGAGCGGCCCGACCGGCTCGGCATCGTGCTCGTGGACGGCCGGGACAGCGGTGGCGGTGGCGCCGCCCGGCAGGGTGCCGGGCTCGGTGCCTGCACGGACCTGCCCCATGTCACCACCCACCTGGTGGCCAACGACCCGGTGCGGATGCGGGAGTTCGCGCAGTCCCTGGCCGCCGAGCTGAAGCGGCGGGCCGAGCTGCTGGGCCGGCTCGAATTCACCGAGTGGCACACCCAGCGCGAGGTGTCGGGGCGGATGGTGAGCCAGCGCTCGCAGTCGTCCTCCCGGGCCGGTACGGGTACGGGAGCGGGCAGGGTCTCGGGAGCCGGGGCCACGAGCGCGTCCGGTTCCGCCTCCGTGCCCGCCCAGACGCAGGCACAGGCCTCTTCCGGGCGGGCCCAGGCCCAGACGGCCCAGGCCCCGTCGGCAGGGCAGGCGCAGACCCCTTCGGAAGCGCAGACCCGAACCCAACCCCCTGTAGAAGCACAGGCACAGGCAGCGGACGGTGGCCTCGACGTGACGTCCGGTTCCACCATGCGGCTGCGGCCCGCGGCGGCGCGGCAGCGGGTCGAGCCCGGGCCCCCGCTGCCCCGGCTCGTCGTGCTCGTCGACGACTTCGACGCGCTGCTCGCGCCCGCCCTCGGCTCCGCGGGGCGGCCCGCCGCCGGGTCCGTCGTCCGCGCCCTGGAGGCGGTGGCGAGGGACGGCGAGCGGCTCGGCGTCCACCTCGTGGCGACCACGGGGCGCAGCGAGCGGATGCCGGAGACCGAGCTGGGCCAGCGCGCCTCGCTGCGGGTGACCCTCGACGCGGTGGTGCCGGGACCGGAGGAGCCCGCGCCGGGGCGGGGCGAGCTGCGCTCCCCGGATGGCCGGGCGACGCCCTTCCAGGCGGGCCGGGTCACCGGACGCATCCCCCGTACGGCGACGCTGCGGCCCACGGTCGTGCCGCTGGAGTGGGAGCGGATGGGGGACCCGCCGGCCCGCAGGCCCGTCCGGGAGCTGGGGAACGGCCCGACCGACCTGGCCCTGCTCGCCAGCGCCCTGGAGCGGGCGGCGCGGTCGGTCTCGGCGGAGCAGGTGCCGTCCCTGCTGTGACCTCTCGGCGCCGCCGTCCCGTCGGCCGTCCGGCGCGCCCGGCCCCACGGTCTGAAGGGGCGCGCGTTACCGGTGAGTTGGCGGGTACGTCAGTCATGTCCGGCCGGGGCGGGCCCTGTTGGTGCCTAATGTCGTCAGTGAGGTGACAAGGCCCGGTACCTGGGGGCGACGCGACGTCACAACGGCATCACGATCTTCGAGTTGACACCGCAGGCCATCTTGCCGCCCCTCCCCGCCCGGGCGTAGACCAGTGCGCACGGGACTCGCCAGGGAAGAGAACGGGGCAGTGATGCGCAGCACTCTTCGCAGTACACGCAGGACACCGCAGCACCGGCGTACCAGCGCCAGGATCGCCGCGGCTCTCGTCGCGGGGACGCTCGCGCTCACCGCCACCGCGTGCGGCGGCGACGACAAGGACGACGGCGAGACGGGGGGCAGGACCGGGGGCAAGGACACCGGGGCCACGGTCGAGCTGCCCAAGCTGGAGGGGCAGAACGTCTCGGTGGCCGCGGTGTGGGGCGGCTCGGAGCGCAAGGTGTTCCTCAAGGTCCTCGACGAGTTCGAGAAGAGGACGGGCGCCGAGGTCTCCTTCGTACCCGCGCAGGACCCCATCATCAGCTTCCTGGAGTCGAAGGTGGCGGGCGGGGAGCCGCCGGACGTCGCGATGCTGCCGCAGGTCGGCGCGATCGAGCAGGCCGTGGCGAACAAGTGGGCGAAGCCGGTCGGCGCCGAGGCGCAGAAGCAGTTGGAGAAGAACTACGCGAAGGGCTGGCAGGACCTCGGCGCGGTCGACGGCAAGCAGTACGGCGTGTACTTCAAGGCCGCCAACAAGTCGCTGGTCTGGTACAACACGCGGGTCTTCGAGAACGCGGGCGTGAGCGAGCCGAAGACCTGGGGCGACTTCATGAAGACGGCCCAGACTATCTACGACTCCGGGGTGCCGCCGGTATCGGTGGCGGGCGCCGAGGCGTGGACCCTCACCGACTGGTTCGAGAACATCTACCTGTCGCAGGCGGGCCCGGAGAAGTACGACCAGCTCGCCCAGCACAAGATCAAGTGGACGGACCCGTCCGTGAAGGAAGCCCTGACGACGCTCGGTGAGCTGTTCGGCAAGAAGGGTTTCGTGGCGGGCGGCGCGGACGGCGCGCTCCAGACGGAGTTCCCCGCGTCCGTGAAGCAGACGTTCAAGGGCGGCGACCAGCCCAAGGCGGGCATGGTCTTCGAGGGCGACATGGTCTCGCTGCCGATCTCGGAGACGAAGGCGAAGGTGGGCAAGGACGCCAAGGTGTTCCCGTTCCCGGCGGTGGGCGACGAGTCCCCGGCGGTGGTGGCCGGTGACGCGGCCGTGGCGCTGAAGGACAGCAAGGGCGCGCAGGCGCTGCTGACCTATCTGGCCTCGCCGGACGCCGCGCGGATCTGGGCCGAGGCGGGCGGGTTCCTCTCGCCCAACAAGAACCTCGACATGGGCGCGTACCCGAACGACGTGCAGCGCAACATCGCCAAGGCGCTCATCAAGGCGGGCGACGACATCCGCTTCGACATGTCCGACCAGGCGCCGCAGTCCTTCGGCGGCACGCCGGGCAAGGGCGAGTGGAAGGCGCTGCAGGACTTCCTGAAGAACCCGAAGGACGTCGAGGGGACGCAGAAGACGCTGGAGACGGCCGCCGCCAAGGCCTACAAGGACTGACGCGGTGACGTCCGTGCACGCCGGGGGCGACGCCAAGGCGGCGCCCCCGGCCCCGACTCCGCGCAAGAGCGTGACCGGCACCCGCACGACCCTGGCGGTGCTGTTCCTGCTGCCCGCCCTGGTGCTGCTCGGCGCGCTCGTCCTCTACCCCATCGGGTACTCGCTGTTCCGCAGCTTCTTCGACAAGTCGGGCGACTTCACGGCGTTCGGCAACTACGAGACGCTGTTCACCGACGACAGCATCCTGACCGCCATCAAGAACAACGCGATCTGGGTGGTCGTGGCGCCCACCGTCGCGACCGCGCTCGGCCTGATCTTCGCCGTGCTGACCGAACGGGTGCGCTGGGGCACGGCGTTCAAGCTGGTCATCTTCATGCCGATGGCCATCTCGATGCTGGCCGCGGGCATCATCTTCCGGCTGGTGTACGACTCCGACCCGGACCGGGGTGTCGCCAACGCGGTGGCGGTGACCGTGCACGACACGTTCGCCGAGTCCTCGGCGTTCCCGCAGGCGCACCCCAGCATGAAGTCGCCCCTCAAGAGCGCGGGGGGCGGCGCCTTCATCACCCGCGAGCCGGTGCGGGCGGGCACCCCGGTGGTGCTGCCGCTGACCGGCGTGGCGCCGGACACCATGCCGGACGCCGCGAAGGCGGCCAGGCCCGCGCAGGCCGATCCGGACAAGGTCACCGGCACGGCCTGGCAGGACTTCACGCGCGGCAAGGGCCGGGGGAAGATCAACGCCCCGGACGCGGCGGAGTTCGGCTACGCCGGCATCACGGTCGAGGCGGTCAAGGACGGCGAGGTGGTGGCCTCCACGGAGGCGAACGCCGACGGTACGTTCGCGCTGCCGAAGGCGGCCGACGGGGCCCTGCTGCGCTATCCGGCGTCGAACTTCCGGGAGCCCTACAACGGCGTGGACTGGCTCGGCCCGTCGCTGATCACGCCCGCGATCATCGGTTCGTACCTGTGGATGTGGGCGGGCTTCGCGATGGTCCTGATCGCCGCGGGCCTCGCGAGCGTGCCGCGTGAGCTGCTGGAGGCGGCGCGGGTGGACGGGGCCAACGAGTGGCAGGTCTTCCGTCGCGTGACGGTGCCGCTGCTCGCCCCGGTCCTCGCGGTGGTGCTGGTCACGCTCATGATCAACGTACTGAAGATCTTCGACCTGGTCTTCGTGATCCCGCCGGGCTCCTCGAAGGACGAGGCGAACGTGCTGGCGGTCCAGCTGTACAACTCCGCGTTCCTCGACAAGGACCCGGGGGTGGCGAGCGCCATCGCGA
This sequence comes from Streptomyces sp. NPDC031466, assembly GCF_055581265.1. Classification (NCBI taxonomy): domain Bacteria; kingdom Bacillati; phylum Actinomycetota; class Actinomycetes; order Kitasatosporales; family Streptomycetaceae; genus Streptomyces; species Streptomyces sp. NPDC031466. Next base: position 58,391 of record NZ_JBVIJT010000007.1, on the reverse strand, counting down.
TGCTGCTGTTCCTGCTGGTCATCCCGGTGATGCTGTTCAACATCCGGCGCATGCGGCGGGAGGGCAGGCGATGACCGCCCAGATCGAAGTGGTCAAGGCCAGGCAGTCGCTCGGCGGGCGGGTGGCGTCCTTGCTGGGGAGCACCGCGCTGCGGGTGTTCCTGGTGCTGGTCGGCCTGTTCTGGCTGATGCCGACGATCGGCCTGCTGCTCGGCTCGTTCCGCACGTCGGCGGACATGAGCGAGAGCGGCTGGTGGAAGGTGTTCTCGGCGCCCTCGCAGATGACGCTGGACAACTACGCCAACCTCCTCAAGGACGAGACGATCACCGACTCGATCCTGTCCAGTGTCATGATCACCGTCCCGGCGACGCTGCTCGTCGTGGTCATCGGCTCGCTGGCCGGGTACGCGTTCGCCTGGATGGAGTTCCCGGGCCGGGACTGGTGGTTCCTCGGGGTCGTCAGCCTGCTCGTGGTGCCGGTGCAGGTGGCGCTCGTGCCGATCGCCGAACTCTTCGGCAAGATCGGCATCTTCGAGACCACGGTGGGTGTGATCACCTTCCATGTGGCGTTCGGCCTGCCGTTCGCGATCTTCCTGCTGCGGAACTTCTTCGCGGAGATCCCGCGCGAACTCCTGGAGGCGGCCCGGCTGGACGGCGCGGGCGAACTGCGGCTGTTCCTGCGGGTGGTGATGCCACTGGGGGCACCGGCGATCGCCTCGCTCGGCATCTTCCAGTTCCTGTGGGTCTGGAACGACATGCTGATCGCCCTGATCTTCGCCGACTCCAAGAACCCACCGATCACGGTGGCGCTCCAGCAGCAGGTGCGGTTCTTCGGCGACAACGTGCAGATCCTCGCGCCCGGCGCGTTCATCTCGATGGTGATCCCGCTGGCGGTGTTCTTCGCCTTCCAGCGGCAGTTCGTCTCCGGTGTGATGGCGGGCGCGGTGAAATAGGCCGAGGCCTGGGGAGAACACGCCGAGCGGCATGCGTACGGTGATCGAGGCGGCCCGCGTCCGGGCCGCCTCCTTCCGTCCGCGTCCAGGGCCGGGCGGCACCGGCCTGATGTTCGACTCCGCGCGGCGGCCCGCGGCACCCGACTGCTCCGAGCGGATCGTTTCCGCTGCCCTGGCGGGAGAAACGGCCCGCGCTGCGGGCGATATGGGGCAACAGCGGGCAAAGTAGGCAAATGCACCGCATCGGGTTCCTGTCACCTCACCGCTCCGGACCTCCGCCCCTGGTCCGACGGCTGCGCGCCACCACGCGAAGCACGCGGTTCCGGTTCGAGCGGGCCGCCGCGGGGCGGGTGCGCGGTGCCGTGCGGGCCGAGCCCCTGCTGACGCCCGTGCACCTCTCGCTCCGCGACAGCCGCACGCTCAACGTCGCCCTCGCCGCCCCGGACGCCGGGTCCCCCGACCGGGCCCGGCTGCTGATCAGCCGCGGCGTCCGCAGCCGGACCGTGCCCCTCGTCCTCGAACGGCACGCGGCCGGGCCCCCGCTGCTCACCGCCACCGCCACGCTGCGGGACCTGCGCGACGGCGTGTGGCGGCTCACCGTCGAGACCCGGGACGCCGAGGGCCGCGTACGACGACGGGGCCTGACGCCCGCCGAGGAATCCGCGCCGCCCGCGACCCCGACGCTGCCGCACGCGCCCGACCCGCTCAGCGGGACCCTCGTACGGATCGTCAGGTCCCGCGGCGGGCGGGCCGTGCTCCAGGCCACCCGGTCGCGGCCGCGCGCCGAGCTGGTCCGGTTCGAGCCGCGCGGGGACGGCATCACCGTGCACGGCCGGCTGGTCGGAGCGGCCCTGTCCACCGGGCGCGCGCAGGCCGTGCGGCGCAGGGACGGCGTCGTCGTGCCCGTCGAGGTGGCCGGGCGGGGCGCGGCGTTCACGCTGCGGGTGCCGCTCGGCGCGATGACCGGGGCCGGCCCCGGGCAGTGGGTGTGGGACTTCCGGGTCGAGGGGCTGCCGCTCGGGCGGTGGCTGACGGACGTGCGGGACCCCGCGGCCGCCTACCCGACGCCCTTTCGCGTCTTCGCCCTGCCCGACGGCGCGCTGGTGCGGGCGCACGCCCACTTCACCGGGACGGGCGCCTTCGCGGTGACGTGCCGGGACATCACCGACCTCACCCGCGAGCCGGCCGGCCACCGCACGGACGGGACCACCGACCACCCGGACGGGCCCGCCGACGACCCGGACGGGACCACCGGCCGCACGCGCGAGCCCGCGAAGGAGACCTCATGAAGATCACGTACCTGCTCGGCTGGGGCGACGAGATGGGCGGCACCGAGCTGGCCACCTACACCCAGGCCAAGCACCTCGCCGAGCGCCCCGGCATCGAGGTCGAGGTCGTCTCCGTCTTCCGCACCCGCGCCGAGCCGTTCTTCCCCGAGGCGCGCGCCCTGCCCGTGCGCTACCTCGTGGACCGCACGGCGACCCCCGCCCGCCCGGTCGGGGACTCGGAGCTGGACGACGCCGCGTGCCGCACCCTCGCCGCGCTGCCCAGCGAACTGATCAGGCCCGCCTGGGAGGACACCTTCGACCGCCTCTCCGACGTCGAGATGACCGCCGCGCTCACCGCGCTCGACACCGACGTCCTGGTCAGCACCACGCCCGCGCTGCTCGCCGCCGCCGTGACGCTGGCACCCGCGCGCGTCGTCACCGTCCACCAGGAGCACCGCCCCACCCAGCGGCGCGGCCCCTCCGGCGAGCCGCTGCTGCTGCACGCGCCGCGCCTGGACGCCCTCGTCACGCTGACGGAGCGCACCCGGGACTGGATCGCGGAGTCCCTCGGGCCCACCGCGCCCGAACTGGCCGTCATCCCCAACGCCGTGCCGGACGGCTTCCGGCCGCGCGCGGACGGCGAGGGCAAGGTCATCGTCATGGCGGCCCGGCTGACCGGCGAGAAGCGCGTCGACCACGCCGTCCGCGCCTTCGCACAGATCGCCGGCGCGCATCCCGACTGGCGGCTGCGGATCTTCGGCAGCGGCCACCGCGAGCGGCACCTGCGCCGCCTGGTCGACGGGTTCGGCCTGCACGACCGCGTCGAACTGCTGGGGCCCTGCCAGGACATGGCCGCCGAGTGGGCCAAGGCCGGCCTGAGCCTGATGACCGCCGGACACAACGAGGCGTTCCCGCTGGTGCTCCTCGAAGCGCTCGCCGCCGGGGTGCCCGTGGTGGCGTACGACGTGCTGACCGGGCCCGCCGAGATCGTGCGCCACCGCGTCGACGGGCTGCTCGTCCCGCCCGGCGAGATCGACGAACTCGCCCGCGCCATGGACGAGTTGCTGGGGGACGACGCGACCCGTCGGGCGTATGCGCGCGCCGCCCGCGAGGGCGTCTACGCCCGCTTCTCCTCGGCGGACGTCACCGCCCGCTGGGAGGAGCTGTACACGCGGCTCGTGGCCGGGCGGGAGCGGCCGCGCCGCCTTCGCGGGCGCGCGGACCGGGTGGCGCTCGGTGTCGCGTCCGGCGGCTGCGGCTTCCGGCCCACCGCCCCGCACACCTTCGACGCCGCGGCCGCCGCCGACGAGCGGGCCCGCGAGGACGAGATCATCGCCGCCGACACCACGGGCCGCGTCATCCGCTCGGTGGGCCGCCTCGCCGAGCGGCGCGACGACGTCCTCGCGCCGGACATGGCGCGGTGGAACCTGCGGCTCACCGCGTCCGCGCTGGAGGCCGAGGACGTGCCCTACGTCCTGGTGCGCACCCCCGACGGCACCGCCCACACCCTGGCCGTGGCCGCCGACGACCGGGGCCGCGCCCTCAAGGCGCTGGCCGGGGCGCTGCGCGGACAGCCCGTCTACGCCGAGCTGGTCAACCCGCGCGACGCGGCACCCGGCGCCGTCCTCGCCGAGCGCCTCGACGCCATCGGCGACCTGTCCGGCGTCAAGGTGTTCAAACCGGTGACCACGACGACCCTGTCGCTGCGGCACGGCGCGGGCCTCGCCTGCACGGTCGCGTTCTGGCCGAGGACCGCGCGAGGGGTGCCCGGCGCCGGGGCCGCCGAGGGCTTCCGCGCGCCGTTCGGGACGACGCTGGCCGGCGCGGAGCTGCCCTCGCTCGCCCCGACGGCGACCCTGCGGGTGGGGGACCGCGACTACCCGACCCTGCGGATCTTCACCGAACTCCTCGTCAAGGACGTCGACTTCCCCGTCGACGCCGTCTACACCTGGGTCGACGACTCCGACCCGACGTGGCGGGCCCTGCGGGACGCGGCCCGGGGCGGTCCGGGGCAGGAGTCGGCGGACGACGGCGCCGTGCGCTACCGCAACCGCGACGAGCTGCGCTTCAGCCTGCGCTCCCTGGCGATGTACGCGCCGTGGATCCGGCACGTGTACCTCGTCACGGCGGGCCAGGTCCCCGACTGGCTCGACCGCGACCACCCCGGGCTCACGGTCGTGGACCACCGCGAGCTGTTCGCCGACCCCGAGGCGTGCCTGCCGACCTTCAACTCGCACTCCATCGAGTCCCAGCTGCACCGCGTCGAGGGCCTGTCGGAGCACTTCCTGTACTTCAACGACGACATGTTCCTCGGCCGCCCCACCACCCCGGACACCTTCTTCCTCAGCAACGGCCTGGCCCGCTTCTTCTGGTCGTCCGCGTCCGTGCCCGCCCTGCCCCTGGCGCCGGACGACGAGGGCTATCTGGCGGCGGCGAAGAACAACCGCGAACTGCTGCGCCGCGCGTTCGGCAGGACCACGACGCACAGCTTCTTCCACGTGCCCTACGCGCTGCGCCGCAGCGTCCTCGCGGAGATCACCGAACGCTTCCCCGAGGAGCTGGCGGCCACCGCCCGCAGCCGCTTCCGCTCCGTGGGCGACCACTCGCTGGTCTCCTCGCTGCACCAGCACTACGCGTATCTGACCGGGCGGGCGGTGCCCGGCTCCATCTCGTACGACTTCGTGGACATCGGTGACCGCGCCGACCACGCGCGGCTCGGCCGGCTGCTGCAGAACCGCGACCGGACGGCGTTCTGCATCGGCGAGTCCCCCGACAGCGGCATGGCGGACGAGGAGATGGCGCTGGCCATCAGGTCGTTCCTGACGGCGTACTTCCCGGTGCGCTCGCCCTACGAACGCTGAGCGGTGGTCAGGAAGAGCCGCCGTACCACGCGTTCGGCGGCCCGCCCGTCGTCGTAGGGGCAAAAGCGCGCCCGGAACGCCGTGCGCAGTTCCGTCGTGCCGGGGGTGTCCCAGCCGCCGTCGCGGAACAGGTCGGCCAGCTCGTCCTCGGTGGTGGCCACCGCCCCCGGCGTCTCGCCCGGCCGCCCGGACAGCAGATCGAAGTAGGTGCCGCGCGCCAGGCGGTAGGCCTGCCAGTCGGGGGCGTACGTCACGATCGGGCGGTCCAGGCAGGCGTAGTCGAACATCAGTGAGGAGTAGTCCGTGACGAGCGCGTCGGCGGCGAGGCACAGGTCCTCCACGCGCGCGTGCCCGGTGACGTCCACGAGGCCCGGGTGCGGGTCGAGCCCGGCGTCGCCGCCGTAGAAGTAGTGGGCGCGCACGAGCACGACGTACCGGGGGCCGAGCCGTTCGACGAGGCGCCTGAGGTCCAGGCGGGGCAGGAAGCCCTTCTGGTAGTCGCGGTGGGTGGGCGCGTACAGCAGCACGGTCCGGTCGTCGGCGATGCCGAGGCGTTCGCGGATGCGGGCGATCTCCTCGTCGCCCGTCGTGAAGTACACGTCGTTGCGCGGGTAGCCCGCCTCCAGCGGCTGGTAGGCGGTGGAGGGGTAGACGCGCTCCCAGACCTCCGTGGAGTGCGGGTTGGCCGAGAGGCTGAAGTCCCACTGGTCGGTGTGGTCGAGGACCTTCTGGAAGCTGATGCCGTGCGTGCCGGCCGGGTAGCGGCGCTGGTCCAGGCCCATCTTCTTCAGCGGGGTGCCGTGGTGGGTCTGGAGGTAGACCTGGCCGGGGCGCTTGGTGAAGCCGCCGGGGAAGCTGGAGTTGTTGACGAGGTACGTGGCCCTCGCCATCGCCTCCCAGTAGCGCCGGGAGCCTTCGACGACGTACTCCACCCCGGGGGGCACCTTGTCCGTGTGGCGTCCGGAGACCACCCACACGCCCCGGATGTGCGGGGCCAGTTCGCGGGCCTTGGCGTGGATGGCGGCGGGGTTGCAGGAGACGGCGCGGTTCCAGTAGGCGCCGTAGACCGCGAGGTGCGGGTCGAGGGAGCGGTACAGGTCGGCGCGGTAGGCGGCGCGCATGGCGCGGGCGCGCAGCTTCTTCTTCTGCCGCCCGAGGTGCCGGGTGACGCGCAGGCGCCGTGACTCGGCCTTGCGCAGGCCCTCGTGGGCGGTGAAGGAGGCGGCGGCGAGGGCCTTCTCGCCGGGGGTGCGGGGCTCGGTGCTCGCGGGCGCGTAGGTGCGGTGCAGGCGGGCCGCCTCGCGGAAGAAGTCGCGCCGGTCGCCCGCCCGGATCCGCCCGGGGTCGTCGAGGACGGCGAGGAGGTGCGCGGCGGCGTGCGGCAGCAGCCGGGCGCGGTCGTCGGGCCCGGCGGCGGCGAGCAGCTCCTCGTACCGCTCGACGAGGGCGAAGTGGTGGCGGCCCGGCGTCTTGGAGAAGCTGCCGCCGCGCCGCTCGCGCCAGCGCACGCAGCCGCGGTCGAGGACGGCGAGGCGCTCGCCCGCGCGCAGGGTCGCGGTGTGCACCGGCACCACGTCCTCGTAGGCCCCCTCGGAGAAGGCGAGGTGACGCGCGCGCCAGAACTCGCGGCGGAAGACGCGGTTCCAGGCGGCCGGGGGGAGAGCCAGGGGCCGGCTCGCGTCGGGGGTGCCGCCGGGGCGGACGGTGTCCCACCAGTCGACGCGGTCGTGGCCGAGGAGCAGCACGTCCGGCTCGCCGTACTGGGTGAGGGCCGCGTCGATGGCCTCCAGGGCACCCGGCAGCAGGAGGTCGTCGCCGTCGAGGAAGAGGAGGTGGTCGCCGGTGGCGCGGTCGGCGCCGGCGTTGCGGGCGGGGCCGGGGCCCGCGTGGGCGGCCAGCCGGATCAGTCGCACGCGCGGATCGCGCTGGGCGTACTCCCCGGCGATCGCGGCGCAGGCGTCGGGCGAGGCGTCGTCGACGACGAGCAGTTCGAGGTCGCCGAAGGACTGGGTGAGCACCGAGTCCAGGCACTCCCGCAGGTAGCCCTGGACGCGGTGGGCGGGGACGACAACCGAGAAGCGCGACATGTCAACCGACCGTAGTCAGCCGGACACCGCCTGTCGAAGACCTGCCGTCACTCATTGGGGTGGAAGGCGGTGGAGAAGCTGACCGTCGGGAGCGGGCGGAGGGCAAAGGGGGATAAATATGCCCGTACTCTCACGAAAGGCCGGTCGCCGTGCAGCCCCGTCTCAGCGTCGTCGTGCCCATCTACAACGTCGAGGAGTTTCTGGAGGAGTGCCTGGAGTCGATCGCGCGGCAGACCATCGACGGGCCGGGACGGCCAGGTGGTCCGGAGGGGCCGGGCGGCCTGGAGTGCGTCATGGTGGACGACGGCTCGACGGACTCCAGCCCCTCCATCGCCCGTGAGTTCGCCGCCAGGGACCCCCGCTTCGTCTACGTCCGCCAGCGCAACGCCGGGCTGAGCGCCGCCCGCAACACCGGTGTGCGCAAGGCGTCCCCCACCGCCGAGTTCCTCACCTTCGTCGACAGCGACGACGTGGTGCCGCACGACGCGTACGAGCGGATGATCGCCAGCCTGGACGGGACCGGCTCCGACTTCGCCTGCGGCAACGTCTGGCGGCTCACCGAGCGCGGCCGCTCCCAGGCCTGGCAGTACAAGTGGCTGACCGAGCAGCGCACCCGTACGCACATCACGCGCGACCTCGACCTGCTCTCCGACCGCGTCGCCTGGAACAAGGTCTTCCGCCGCTCCTTCTGGGACCGCCACCGCTTCGCCTTCCCCGAGGGCAAGCTGTACGAGGACACGCCGGTGATGATCCCGGCACACTTCCTCGCCGGTTCCGTGGACGTGCTCAGCGACCACGTCTACTACTGGCGCGTGCGCGAGGGCTCCATCACCCGCCGGCGCACCGACGTCAAGGGCGTGCGCGACCGGATCGCGGCGTGCGCGCACGTCTCCGGCTTCCTCGCCCGGCACGCGCCGGAGATGAGGAAGACGTACGACGCCTCCTGTCTGCGCGACGACTTCGTGTACTTCCTGGAGGGGCTGCCGATGGGCGGGCCCGAGTACCGCGCGGCCTTCATGGCGGACGCCGCCGCCTTCCTGCGCCGCGCCGATCCGTCCGTGATCGCCGGGCTCCCGGTGGACCTGCGCGTCAAGTGGCAGCTCGTGCGCGAGGGACGCACCGCCGAACTCATCGACCTGCTCTCCTTCGAACGGGCCAACGGCACCGCCTTCCACGTGCGCGGCACGGTGCGCCGCCGCGCCTCCTACCCCGGCGTCGGCCGGCTCCCCGAGAAGCTGACGCGCGTCGGACGGCACGAGCTGCCCGTCGTGGCACGGGCCGGCGAGGCGCGCTGGGGTGCCGACGGGAAGCTGCGGATCAGCGGGTACGCGTACGTGCGCAACCTGGAGGCGACCCGGCCCGGGCACTCCGTGAAGGCCGGGCTGCTCAAGTCGGTCCGCAGCAAGCGGGAGTTCCGGCGCGTGCCGACGAGGACGGTCGCCGCGCCGGAGGCCACCGAGCGGTCACGCCAGCGCCTGCACTGCTACGACCTGTCCGGCTTCGAGATGACGATCGACCCCGAGCAGCTGAAGACCGGCGGGCAGTGGCGGCCCGGCAACTGGCTGCTCGGCGTGGTCGTCGCCGGCCACGGCACCGTGCGGCGCTCGGCCGTGCGGGCCGCCGACGGCGGGTCGGCGCAGTCCCTGGTGCGCGAGCTGGACGACGGGCTGCGCCTCGTCCTCGGCCACAGCAAGGGCCGGCTCGTGCTGCGCGTCCAGGAGTACGCGGCGCGCGTGGAGGCCCACCGGCGCGACGGGGGCGACGTGGTGCTGAGCGGCAGCCTGCCCGGACGGCTGCACCCCAAGGCCCTGCGGCTCACCCACAAGCACTCCGGGACCGACGTCGAGTGCCCGGTGGCCCGCGCCGACGACCGCTTCGAGGTGCGCGTACGGCTCGCCGACCTGGCGCGGGTGGCCCCCACCCCGCACCTGGCGCCCAAGGAGGTCGAGCCGCCGCACGGGGAGCGCTGGCAGGCCAACCTCGTGCTGCCCGACGGCACCCTGAAGTCCCTCGCCGCCGCCTTGGACCTGCCCCCCGGGCGGTACGCGACCGACACCGGACGCGAACTGTGCGCCACGGCCAACGACCAGGGGCAGCTGGTCGTGGAACTGACCCGGCAGCCCGTCGCCGACCGCATCGCCTGGGGCGCCGACGGCACGCTGACCGTCGAGCTGTCGGCCACCGGCGCCGGTTGGCCCGAGGCCGAGTTCGTCCTGCGGCACAGCGGCCACGACGAGGAGCTGGTGGCCCCGGCCGAGCGGACCGGCGACCGACTGCGCGCGGTGCTCGCGCCGGGGGGCGGAGCCCTGCGGGAGGGACGGTGGTACGCCTTCCTCCGGGAGACCGGGGCGGGGCACGGCGGAGCCGGGGACGGTCAGGTCGGGGTCCGGGACGGGCACGGTGGGGTCCGGGACGGGCACGGTGGGGTCCGGCGGCGTGACGACGGGGTGCCTGTGCGGTTGCTCGCCTCCCTGGCGGCCGCGCTGCCCCTGCACCAGGAGGTCCAGGGGCGGGAGTTCACGGTCGACCGGCGGTTCGGCGACCGGCTGCTCGTCGAGGCGGGGTCCGTCCTCGCCCGCTCCGAGCGCGGCGCCTACCGGCAGCACCGGCTGCGCAGCGCCCACTATCCGGGCTGCCGCGAGCGGCCCCTGACGGACGCCGTCCTCTACCTCGACGGCGACTCGCCCCGCGCCGTCCACGAGGAACTGGTGCGGCGCGGCGCCGAGGTGGAGCACCTGTGGGTCACGCACGACCAGCAGACCCCCGTCCCGGCCGGCGCGAAGGGCGTGGAGCAGTACAGCGCCGCCTGGTACGAGGCGCTGGCCCGCTGCCGCCGCATCGTCACCTCGGGCCACCTGCCGGTGTTCTTCGAGCGCCGCGAGGGCCAGACCGTCGTACAGACCTGGCACGGCGCCCCCCTCAAGCGCATCGGCACCGACCTCACCGACACCCTCTACGCCGACCACGGCCACCTCGACGCCCTGCCGGGCCTGTCCCGCCAGTGGGACGTGCTGGTCTCCCCCAACCGCTTCTCCACCCCCCACCTGGGCCGGGCCCTCGCCTACGACGGCGAGGTCCTGGAGGCGGGCTCGCCCCGCAACGACGTGCTCTTCGGCGACGACCGCCACAAGGTCGCCGAGCGGGTGCGCCGCGAACTGGGCGTCGGCCCGGACAAGCGGATCGTGCTGTACGCGCCGACCTACCGGGACCATCTGGCGTACGCCCCGGGCCGGTTCCGCTACGAGCCGGCGCTGGACTTCCGCGCCGCCGAGTCGGTGCTCGGCGACGACCACGTCCTGCTGGTGCGCAAGCACCCGCTGACGTCGGGCCGGCTGCCGGGCGCCCGCGCGCCCTTCGTCCGCGACGTGTCGGCCCACCCCCGGGCCGCCGAACTGCTGCTCGTCGCCGACGTGCTGGTCACCGACTACTCCTCGCTGATGTTCGACTTCGCGCACACCGGGCGTCCGATGCTCTTCCACGCCTACGACCTGGAGCACTACCGCGACACGGTGCGCGGCTTCTACCTCGACTTCGAGACGAGCGCCCCGGGCCCGCTGCTCGCCTCCACCGGCGAGGTCGTCGAGGCGCTGCGCGACCTGGACGCGATCGCGGCCCGGCACACGGACGCGTACACGGCGTTCCGCGAGGCCTACTGCGATCTGGACGACGGCGGGGCCGCCGCCCGGGTCGCGGAGAGGCTGATGCGGTGAGCGGCACGCTCGTGGCCCGCAGGACCCTCCACGGCGCGACGGCCCTCGGCGGCGCCCCCCGCTTGCGCCCCTCGCCGTATCTGGTCTTCGGCGGGCTGTTCTGGCTGGTGATGTCGCTGGCGTTCTGGCGGGTGCCGATGTGCTGCGACTTCGGGCAGCACGCGGCGGTGGTGGAGCGCCTGAAGGCGGACCTCCTGCACCCCTCGCACCCGATGGCGGACCTGCCGGGCCAGGGCAGCGCGTACTACTCGCCGTACGCGGTCGCGCAGGGCCTGTTCGCGAGGGCGACGGGCCTCGCGGGCTGGGAGGTGGTCAAGCTCTCGGGTCCGCTCAACCTCCTCGTGCTGCTCACCGGCATCGGCCGTTTCGTGCGCGTGCTCACCCCCCGCCCGTGGGCGCCGGTCCTGGCGCTGGGCGCGATGGTGCTGTTGTGGGGCACCCGGATGGCGTGGTGGAGCGGCTATCTGGGCCTGATGTCGATGACGGGGAACCTCGGCTACCCCTCGACCTTCGCGATCGGCCTGGCGTTCTGGGCGTGGGCCTGGGCCGGTTCGCTGACCCGGTGCCCGGAGCGGGGCCTTTGGTCCTACGTCGGTCTGGGCGCCCTGTGCGGGCTCGTCCTGCTCGTCCATCCGATCTCCTCGGTGGCGGCGGTGATCGGCGTCGTCGCCTTCGCGGTGTCCGGGCGCGTGCTGTGGCCGTGGGCGGCGACCGGCCTGACGGCGGTGGTCGGGGCGGCGCTGTGGCCGTACTTCAGCGTCTTCTCGCTGGTCGGTGACGCGAGCGTGGACTGGATCCACCGCCAGCTCTACACGGAGATGCCCCAGCGCTTCTGGCTGGCGCTGCTCGGCCTGCCCGCGCTGTGGCTGCGACTGCGCAGGGACCGCAGGGACCCGCTGGTCGTGATGTTCGCCCTGGAGTGCGCGGTCGTCGCCTACGGCTGGTTCAGCGGCCACTACACCTACGGGCGCATCCTCGGCCTGACCCTGGTCCCGCTCCAGTTCGCGCTGGCCGTCGAGCTGGCGGCGCCGCGCACCTGGGGGTGGCGGCGGGGCGCGCTGGCCGGGGCGGCGGCGCTCGGGGCGTGCGTGGGGTTCTTCCAGATCCAGGCGGGGGCCGTCGTGCCCCGGGCGCTGGACCCCATCGGTTTCGACCAGCCGCCGCGCTGGCCCGGTTACGGCTGGGCGACCGGCCACATGCGCCCCGGCGACGTGGTGCTGACCGACGGCTACCGCCCCACCCGCTCCGTGCCGGGCCACGGCGCCAACCTCGTCGCCCCCGCCTGGCCGGACGCCTCGCTCGACGAGGACGTGCGCCGGCGGCGGCTCGCGGCCGTGCGGACCTATCTCTCCCCCGACTCCACCCGCGCGGAGCGCACGGCGATCGCCCGGCGCTACGACGTGCGGTGGCTGCTGCTCTCCCCCGGGCAGAAGGTGCCGCAGGAGGCGGTGGTCGTCGACTGGAGCCGGCGGACCGGCGAGGTGCTCGCGCGGGTGAGCGGGGCCACTCCGACGAATGCCCCCCTAATCGGATAATTACGAGCAACCTATAAAATTTCCTCCGTGGACCGCATCCTGCCTCTCCCGACTGCCCTGAACACACCCGCCCCTAACGCCCGCTCCTCCCGGGTCTCCGTCGTCGTGATCGGCTACAACGACGCGGCCCACCTCGCCGACGCGGTGCGCTCCGCGCTGGCCCAGGGCCCCGTCGTCCACGAGGTGATCGCCGTCGACGACTGTTCGAGCGACGGCAGCGCGGAACTCCTCGCCGGGCTCGTCGCGCGGGACCGGCGCGTGAAGGTGCTGCGCCGCGAGAGCAACAGCGGCGGCTGCGGCACCCCCCGCAACGACGGCATCGACGCCGCGTCGGCGCCGTACGTGATGTTCCTCGACAGCGACGACGTGCTGCCGCCCGGCGCGGCCGCCGCGCTGCTCGCCGCCGCCGAACGGCACGGCAGCGAGGTCGCGTCGGGGCTGTGCATGCGCCGCGAACTGCCCTCCGGGCGCGAAGTGCCCTGGCAGCCCGAGCTGTACGCCAGGGCCCGGCTCGTCGCCCGGCCCGAGCTGCGCGCCCGCCTCGTCCACGACACGCTGTGCGTCAACAAGCTCTACCGGGTGGACTTCCTGCGCGAGCACGGCATCCGCTTCCCCGAAGGCCGCTTCGTCTACGAGGACTTCGTCTTCACCGCGCGCGTCCTCGCCGCGGCCCCGCGCATCGCGCTCGTCCCGGACACGGTGTACGTGTGGCACGTGCGCCGCGCCGCCGCCAAGCTGTCGATCTCCTTGGACCGCTCCGGCATCGCCAACTGGCAGGCCCGCATGGAGGCCCACCGGCAGTCCGTGGAAATCCTGCGGGACGCGCGCGGCAACGGCGGCAAGCGGCTCGCGCGGGCGGCCCGCACCAAGTTCCTCGACCACGAGCTGCGGATGTACACCCGCGAGCTGCCCGCGCGCGGGCAGGAACACCAGCGCGAGTGGTGGGCGCTCACGCGCGCGTACCTGACGACGTTCGACGCCGCCGACCTCGACGCGGCGCCCGCCCCCGGCCGCGTCATCGCGCGCGTCGTCCTCGCCTCCGAACACCCCCGTGACCTGACCCGGCTCAAGCAGGTGGCGGCGCGCCCGGCGCGGCTCGCCCCGCCCTACCCGAGGGCGGCCGACAGCACGCCGGTATGGGCGCGGGACCTGCCCCAGGTCACCCTGGAGCACCTGCTCGTGCGCCCCATGCGGCTGCTGCCCCTGGCGGTGGACGGCGAACTGCGTCCGCGCGCGGGCGGCGCCCGGCTCACGCTGCGGCTGCGCGAGCTGTACGGGCGGGTGGCGGACGCGGGTCCCGCCACCGTCGACGTCGATCTGGTCCACCGGCACAGCGGCGGCACGGGCCTGCGCCGTACGGCGTCGTTCGGCGCCGAGCGGCCCGGCGAGACCTGGACGGCCACGGTGCTGTTGGACCTCGCCTCGCTGGCGGGCGGGGTGTGGGACGTGCGGCTGCGGGTGCGCTTCGCCGACGGGACGGTGCGCGAGACGACCGCGCACGCCGTCGCGGGGCCCGGACTGCTGCGCCGCACGGTGGTGTCGGGTGGCCGGCGCGGCATCCTCCTCGTCCAGCCGTACGCCACCCAGGCGGGCCACCTCTCCGTGCGCCTCGCCCCCGGCCCGCGGGGGGTCGCCGGGGTGGCGAAACGGCGCCTGGCCCGTCTGGTCCGCGCCGTCACCGGCCCGCGCGCCCGCTGACGCGCCCCGTACGCGCCCTCTGCGAGACTGCGGGTCCCGGAGAACGAACCCACGGGACAGACGGCACAGAGCACACGGCACAGAGCGCTGGGCGCGGAGCACGGAGCGCCGAGCGCGGAGCACACGTACGACAGGACGGGACGCGACGACCATGACCTGGCTGATCACCGGAGGCGCCGGATACATCGGAGCGCATGTCGTGCGCGCCCTGACCGAGGCGGGCGAGCGAACCGTGGTCTACGACGACCTGTCCACCGGCATCGCCGAGCGCGTCCCCGCCGACGTCCCGCTGGTGACGGGCTCCACCCTGGACGCGGACCTCCTGGCCCGCACCCTCGCGGACCACGCGATCACCGGTGTCGTCCACCTCGCGGCGAAGAAGCAGGTCGGCGAGTCGGTGGAGCAGCCCCTGCGGTACTACCACCAGAACGTGGAGGGCCTGCGGGTCCTCCTGGACGCGGTGGTGGCGGCCGGGGTCCCCTCCTTCGTCTTCTCCTCCTCGGCGGCGGTCTACGGCATGCCCGACGTCGACCTCGTCACCGAGGAGACGCCGTGCGTGCCGATGAGCCCGTACGGCGAGACCAAGCTGGCGGGCGAGTGGCTGGTGCGTGCCGCGGGGCGCGCGCACGGCCTGGCCACGGCGTCCCTGCGGTACTTCAACGTGGCGGGCGCGGCCTCGCCCGAGCTGGCCGACACCGGCGTCTTCAACCTCGTCCCGATGGTCTTCGAGAAGCTCACGGCCGGCGAGGCCCCCCGGATCTTCGGCGCGGACTACGCCACCCCCGACGGCACCTGCGTACGCGACTACATCCACGTCGCCGACGTGGCCGAGGCCCATGTGGCGGCCGCCCGCAGGCTCGCCTCGGCGGCGCCGGGCACGGACCTCACCCTCAACGTCGGCCGGGGCGAGGGCGTCTCGGTCCGCGCGATGACGGACCTCATCAACGAGGTCACGGGCCACGCCACCGCCGCCGAGGTGACCGCCCGGCGCCCCGGCGACCCGGCCCGCGTGGTGGCCTCGGCGGACCGCGTCTCGACGGAACTGGCCTGGTCGGCCAAGCGCGACGTGCGCGACATGATCGCGTCGGCTTGGGCGGGCTGGATGCGGCTGCACCCGGGGGCGGCGCCGGAGTAGGCGCCAGGGCGCCACGGCACCGGCGTAGCACCCGAGCAGGCCGGGGCGGGCCGGGGCGGGCCGGGGCGGGCCGCCTCAGAGTGCCCGGAGTGCCGCCGCCGTGGCCTTCGCGAGCCTGCCCAGGTAGCCCTTGGGCAGGTCGGCCCGCACCACCACCGAGCGCCAGTAGAGCGGCCCCGAGAGCAGGTCCAGGGCCAGCTCCTCGTCGGCGCCCGCCCGCAGCTCGCCCCGCTCCACGGCGGCCCGCACGATGCCGCTCGCGACCCCGTGCTGCCCTTCCCGCAGTGCCTTCTGCAGGGCCTCGGCGATCTCGGGGTTGCGGGCCGCCTCGGCCTGGAGGTCGGGGATGACCTGCGAGGCGACGGGGTGGCGCAGGGCGCGCGAGGTCACCTCGTACAACAGCCGCAGGTCCCCCTCCAGCGAGCCGGTGTCCGGTGCGGGCAGACCCTGGACCGCTATGGCCGACACCAGGTCGAGCACGAGGTGCAGCTTGGAGCGCCAGCGGCGGTAGACGGCCGTCTTGCCGACGCCCGCGCGGCGCGCGATGCCCTCGATGGACATGCGGGCGTATCCGACGGAGGCCAGCTCCTCGAAGACGGCGGCCCGGATGGCCTCGGTCTTGTCCGCGCGGAGCACGGCGGCCCCGGCGGGCGCCCTGCGGCGGGGCCGACCGCCCCCGGGGCCGTCCGCCTGTTCACCCTGCTGCCTGCTCGTCGTCATGCGGACAGCATAAAAGCGCGACGACGAAACGGTTGCGTTCCGACGTGACGAGTCCTACGCTCGGCGTTGCGACGATACGGGCCCGTCCCGACGTGTGTCGCCGCCCTCCGCAGCCTCCCCGAGCGAAAGCCACGGACGTGAGCCAGGTCCTCGACGCGCCCCCGCCCCCCGCCTCCCCCCAGGCCTCCGCCCCCGCGGAGGCCCTCTCGCCCGCCGAGCTGGCCGCCCGGCACGGCCTGACCGTCAGCGGCGCCCGCCCCTCCCTGCCCGCCTACGTCCGGCAGCTGTGGCAGCGCCGCCACTTCATCACCGCCTTCGCGACCGCCAAGCTGACGGCGCAGTACAGCCAGGCGAAGCTCGGCCAGCTCTGGCAGGTGATGACCCCGCTGCTGAACGCGGCGGTCTACTACTTCATCTTCGGCGTCCTGATGGACACCAAGCGGGACGTGGACGACTACGTCCCCTTCCTCGTCACCGGCGTCTTCGTCTTCACCTTCACCCAGGCGTCCGTCATGGCCGGCACCCGCGCCATCGCGGGCAGCCTCGGCCTGGTGCGCGCCCTGCACTTCCCGCGCGCCTCGCTGCCCATCTCGCACTGCCTGCAACAGCTCCAGCAACTACTCTTCTCCATGGGCGCGCTGCTGGTCATCCTGCTCTGCTTCGGCGTGCCGCCGACGGCGTCCTGGCTCCTGGCGGTGCCGGTCCTCGCCCTCCAGTTCACCTTCAACACCGGCCTCGCGCTGGTCATGGCCCGGCTCGGCAGCAGGACGCCGGACATCGCGCAGCTGATGCCGTTCGTGCTGCGCACCTGGATGTACGCGTCCGGGGTGATGTGGAGCATCGACGCGGTCCTGAAGGACAAGCACCTGCCGCACGTCGTCCAGGTGCTCCTGGAGTGCAATCCGGCCGCCGTCTACATCGACCTGATGCGGTTCGCGCTGATCGACAGCTTCCACGCCGACCGGCTCCCGCAGCACGTGTGGGCCTGGGCGCTGGGCTGGGCCCTGCTCGCCGGGATCGGCGGGTTCATCTACTTCTGGAAGGCAGAGGAGACGTACGGCCGTGGCTGAGACCGGCACTTCCCAGGGGCCCGCGCCCACCGTCATCGTCGACCGGGTCGACATCGTCTACCGCGTGCACGGCGCCGGCACGACCGGGCGCGGCGCCGCCACGGCCGCCCTCGGCCGCATCCTCAAGCGCGGCGGGGCGCGCGGCACGCGCACCGTGCACGCCGTCAAGAACGTGTCCTTCACCGCCCGCAAGGGCGAGGCCATCGGCCTGATCGGCACCAACGGCTCGGGCAAGTCCACCCTGCTCAAGGCGGTCGCGGGCCTGCTGCCCGTGGAGCGGGGCCGGATCTTCACCGACGGGCAGCCCTCCCTCCTCGGCGTGAACGCGGCCCTGATGAACGACCTGTCGGGCGAGCGCAACGTCCGCCTCGGCGGCCTGGCCATGGGCATGTCGCGCGAGCAGGTGCAGCGGCGCTACCAGGAGATCGTCGACTTCTCCGGGATCAACGAGAAGGGCGACTTCATCACGCTCCCCATGCGCACCTACTCCTCCGGCATGGCGGCCCGCCTGCGCTTCTCCATCGGCGCCGCCAAGGACCACGACGTCCTGCTCATCGACGAGGCGCTGGCCACCGGCGACCGCTCCTTCCAGAAGCGGTCCGAGGCCCGCATCCGCGAGCTGCGCGCACGCGCGGGCACGGTCTTTCTGGTCAGCCACAACAACAAGTCGATCCGCGACACCTGCGACCGGGTGCTGTGGCTGGAGCGCGGCGAACTGCGGATGGACGGCCCCACGGCGGACGTCATGAAGGAGTACGAACGGTTCACGGGCGGCGGCAAGGGTTAGCCGACGCCCGCGCAGTCCTGTCGGATGACCGCGAGCCACCGGCCAAAACCGGACAGGTAGCCCTTTTGTCGCATCAATACCCGCATCCTTACACTATGGGAGCGTTTAGCAACAGAAGGAGTGCGCGTGCAGCCACGGCTGAGTGTTGTCGTCCCTGTCCACGACGTCGAGCTCTACCTCGACGAGTGCCTGGAGTCCCTGGCGGCCCAGACCTTCACGGACTTCGAAGTGGTCATGGTCGACGACGGGTCGCGGGACGGCAGCGCGGCCATCGCCGAGCGCTTCGCGGCGGCCGACCCCCGCTTCCGGCTGATATCGCAGGAGAACAAGGGCCTGGGCGCCGCCCGCAACACCGGTGTGCGGGAGATGTCCCCGCACAGTGAGTACCTGGCGTTCGTCGACAGTGACGACACGCTGCCCCCGACGGCGTACGCGCTGCTCATCGAGACGCTCGACGCGACCGGCTCGGACTTCGCGGCGGGCAACGTCACGCGCTTCCGCTCCGCCGGGTACGTCCAGTCGCCCGTGCACCGCGTGCCCTTCGCCGCGACCCGGTTGCGGACGCACGTCTCCAGGTTCCGCCCGCTGCTGACCGATCGCACCGCGTGGAACAAGGTCTACCGCCGCTCCTTCTGGGAGAAGCACCGGCTCGCGTACCCGGAGGCCATGCTGTACGAGGACGCCCCGGTCAGCGTCCCCGCGCACTACCTCGCGGACGCCGTGGACGTGCTGAGCGAGCCGATCTACAACTGGCGCGAGCGCGAGACCGGCGAGCGTTCCATCACGCAGAACCGCACGAACCCGCAGGGTCTGATCGACCGCGTGAAGTCGATCCGCATGGTGCGCGCGTTCCTGCTGGCCCGGGTGGCCGACGACCCCATGTACGCCGAACACCTGCGGGTCTACGACAACAACGCGCTCGCCGAGGAGATCCCGCTCTTCTGGAAGGTGCTGCCCGGCTCGGACGCCGCCTACCAGGAGGCGTTCCTGGAGCACGTGGGCCGCCTGGTGCGCGAGATCGGGCAGGACGCGGTGCGCGCGCTGCCCGTGCCGCACAAGCTGAAGCTGTACCTGACCGTGCACCGGCGCCTGGACGAGCTGATCGCGCAGCTGGAGTTCGAGAAGGAGCACGGCGGTTCGATCCCCGTCTCCGGGACCCTGCGCCCCACGGCCGACTACCCCTTCCTCGACCCGACGGTCCCCGTGCCGGACGCGGTGCTCCGCCTCGACCAGGAGCTGCGGCTGCGCAGCCGGCTCGACGAAGCCGCCTGGCACGACGGCAAGCTGTGGCTGTCCGGCTGGGCGTTCCCCCGCCAGCTCGGCGCCGAGTCGCGGGGCAAGGCCCTCAAGTCGCTGATCCTGAAGGAGAAGGGCAGCCGCCGCTCGGTGCTCGTGCCCGCGCGCAGCCACATCGACCCGGAGGCCACCGTCGCCTCGGGCGCGGAGTTCCGGCACGCCGACTGGGCGGGCTTCGGCGCGCTGGTGAACCCCGCGCGGCTGCGCCGCCGGGGCCGGTGGGTCGACGGCCTGTGGCGGGTGCGGATCACCGTGGCCGGCACCGGCGCCACACCCCGGCGCGGCCCGCTGCACGGCGCGGGCACCGGCTCCGGCCAGACGCCGCCCGCGCACTGGGTCACCGAGGACGTCCGGGTGGCCCCGCAGATCCAGGACGGCGAGCTGGCCATCCGCGTGGAGACGGCCCACGCGCGTGCCCTGGAAGTCCGCGCCGAGGGCCCCCACCTCGTCGTACGCGGCATCCTGCGCACCGCCCCCGACGGCGCGCCCCGGCTGCGCATGCGCCACCGCGAGTCCGGCACGATCCGCACCGTCCCGCTGGACCTCGGCGTCCCGCGCGACGGCCGCGTCCCCTTCACGGCCCGGGTCGGCACGGCGAGCCTGACGCAGGTGCGCGAGGACCACGAACGCCTGCGCCCGACCCAGGCGGAACGCTCGATCGCCCGCTGGGACATGTCGGTGGAGATCGTCACCGGCACTGACGCTCGCACCGACGCCGGCCACACCGGTGCCGAGCCCGCGTCGACGCGGCTGGCCCTCGTGCTGGACGACCGGGAGGGCTTCTCCGGCGCCCAGTTCCCGCACGCCGGCCGCGCCATGTACGCCCGGCGCAGCCCCGGCGGCTACCTCCAGTTCGTGGACCAGCCCGTCCAGCCCCTCGTCGACCGCGTCTCCGTGTCCCCCGACGGCACCGTCACCCTCACCGGCAGCTACCCCGCGCCGGGCGCCCACGCCCTGGAACTGGTGCTCCGCCAGACCTGGTCGGGCCACGAGTACACCTTCCCGGCCCGCGCCGACGACGGCCGCTTCGAGACCCGCTTCGTCCCCGCCCCCACCCACCGCCCCACCGGCGGGGTCCCGCTGCGCGCCGGCTTCTGGTGGCCGTCCGTCCAGCGGCCCGACGGCACCCGCACCGCCGTCCAGCTCGCCCCGCCCGTCCACGGCCACCTCCCCATGGAGGTCGAGGCGCACGGCAAGCGCGTCGAGCTGCAGGCCCGCCAGTACGACCAGTTGGCCCTGATGGCCCACTCCGAGCTGCGCCCCGACGAGCGCAGCCGCTACCGGCAGACGAGGCTGCGCACCGAGACCTACCCGGCCGCCCGCCACGAGCCGCTGCGCGAGGCCGTCCTGTACGACGTGTTCGGCGGCCGGATGTACGGCGACTCGCCGCGCGCCCTCCATGAGGAGATGGTCCGCCGGGGCCTGCCGGTCGAGCATCTGTGGGTCGTCAGGGACGGCCAGTGCCGGGTCCCGGCCACCGCGAAGGCGGTGCGCGTGCACAGCCCCGAGTACTACGAGGCGATGGCCCGCTCCCGCTACCTCGTCGGCAACACGCACTTCCCGCGCTGGCTGGTGCGGCGCGAGGGCCAGCAGATCGTCCAGACCTGGCACGGCACGCCGCTGAAGCGGATCGGCTTCGACTTCGCCAACGACCACTTCGCGAGCACCCGGTACCTCGTGGACCTGGACCGCGAGCGCCACCAGTGGACGATGCTCCTCTCCCCGAACCGGTTCAGCACCCCGATCCTGCGCAGCGCCTTCCGGTTCGGCGGCGACGTGGACGGCGAGCTGGTGGAGACGGGCTATCCCCGCAACGACGTCCTGCTGGCCCCCGACCGCGCCGAGCGCGCCGCCCGCGTGCGCCGCGCGCTGGGTCTGCCCGAGGGCAAGAAGGTCGTCCTGTACGCCCCGACGTGGCGCGAGGACAAGCAGCGCCACCGGGGCGGCTTCCTCCTCGACCTGCGCCTCGACCTGGAGAAGGCGCGGCACGAACTGGGCGAGGACCACGTCCTGCTGGTGCGGCCGCACGCGCACGTCGTGGAGCCGGTGCCGGGCGCGGGCGACGGCTTCGTGTGGGACGTCGCGGGTTACCCCGACGTCATGGACCTGCTCCTGATCGCCGACGTCCTGGTCACCGACTACTCCTCGGTGATGTTCGACTTCGCCGTGACGGGCCGTCCGATGCTGTTCTTCACGTACGACCTGGAGCACTACCGCGACCGGTTGCGCGGCTTCTACTTCGACTTCGAGCAGCGCGCGCCGGGCCCGCTGGTATCCACCTCCGACGACCTGATCGCCGCCCTGCGGGACGTGGCAGCGGCGAGCGGGCCGTACGGAGAGGCGTACGAGGCCTTCCGCGCCGCGTTCTGCGACCTGGACGACGGGCGGGCCGCGGCCCGCGTGGTGGACCGGATGCTCGCCCACCGAGGGGCGGCCGCCGTATGAGTACGCGGAAGGGGGGCACCGCCGTGCCCGGACGCAGTGACACCGCCGAGCCCGTGCTGAGCGTCGTCGTCCACGGGCGCGACGTGCAGGGCCGGCTGGGCGCGGGCCTGGACGCGCTGGCCGCGCAGGCCTCCCCCGGCGTCGAGGTGATCGTCGCCGCGGTGGGCGCCGCCGCGCGGTCCGCCGCCGCCGACCGGCCCGGCGTCACCGTCGTCCCGCTGCCCGAGGGCACGGGCGAGGCGGCGGCGCGAGCCGCGGGCGCCGAGCAGGCGGCCGGCCGGTGGCTGCACCTCGTGCCCAGCAAGGACACCGTGCCGACGGGCGCGCCCCGCATGGTCGCGGACCGGGTGGCCGCCCTGCCGGACGGCGTGGACGTCCTCGTCGCCGACCACGTCCGCTCGACGTGGCGCCACCAGGGGATGCCGAGCCCCGACGGCGGGCACCTCGCCCGGCAGGGCCGCCGTGACCTGCCGCTCGCCGACTGCCCCGACCTGCTGCGGGTCACGCCGCTGCTCGGCGTCCGGGTGCTGCGGGCGGACTTCTGGCGGGCGCACGCCGAGCGGCTGGCCGGGGACGACGAGACGTTCGCCGCGTACGCCGCGCTGCTCCTCGCGGACCGGATCGCCACGCTCGACCAAGTCATCCTGAACGTACGGGAGTTGCGGCCGGAGAGCCTGCCGCCGGTCCCGCCCGAGGCACGTTTCGGCGTCATCGGGCGGTACGAGTCGCTGCTCGCCCTCGCGGCCGACCTCGGCCTCCCGGCGGCGCCCCGCACCGCGCTCTACGACGTGATGGTCGGCGACTGCCTGCGGATCGTCGCCCGCGAGAAGCTGCCCGAGCCGGTGCGCGAGGAGTTCTTCCACCGCGCCGCGCGGGCCGCCGTCGCCCGACGCCCCGAGGGGTATCAGCGGCCGGCGGGCCTGGAGGGCGTGCGGCGCCGCATCCTCGAAGAGGACGCGTACACCAAGTACCGCGCGTTCCGGGCCGCCAACCAGCGGCGCCGCAAGCTGCGTTCGGCGGTGATCACGCGCAAGCACCAGGTGGGCGTGAAGGTCCGCGACCTGCGCTACCGCAGGGACCTGGAACGCCCGGTCGACCCCCGCCTCGCCGTCTTCACGGCCTACTGGGACCGGGGCGTGGCCTGCAACCCGGCGGCCATCGCGGCCAAGCTCGCCGAACTCGCCCCGCACATCCACCCGGTGTGGGTCGTCACGGCGGCCAACGCGCCGCTGCTGCTGCCCGGCACCGACCACGTCGTGCCCGGCACCCGCCGCTACTGGGAGGTGATGGCGCGCGCCAAGTACCTGGTGAACAACGTCAACTTCCCCAACGCGATCGTCAAGCGCCCCGACGCGGTGCACGTCCAGACCCATCACGGCACACCGCTCAAGCGCATGGGCCTGGACCAGCTCGACTACCCGGCGGCCGCCAAGGGCCTGAACTTCCACAGCCTCCTCGCGCGCGTCGACAAGTGGGACTACAGCGTCTCCGCGAACGGCCACTCCACCCGCATGTGGGAACGCGCGTATCCGGCGCGTTACGAGTCCCTCGACCACGGCTATCCGCGCAACGACGTCTTCTACCGCGCGACGGCCGCCGACATCCGCGCGATCCGCGAGAAGCTCGGCATCGCGCCGGGCAGGCGGGCCCTGCTCTACGCGCCCACCCACCGCGACTACGAGGCCGCCTGGACCCCGCGCCTGGACCTGGCCACCCTCGCCGACCGCCTGGGCGAGGACACCGTCCTGCTCGTGCGCGGCCACTACTTCTACGGGGGCGCCGCCTCACCGCTCGCGGGCCTGCGCAAGAGCGGCCGGGTCATCGACGTCTCCTCCTACGACCCGGTGGACGACCTCTGCCTGGCGGCGGACGCGCTGATCACGGACTACTCCTCGATCATGTTCGACTACGCCAACCTCGACCGGCCGATCGTGGTCTACGCCGACGACTGGGAGACGTACGCGACGACGCGCGGCGTCTACTTCGACCTGATGGCGCAGGCGCCGGGCCAAGTGGCGCGCACGCAGGAGGAGTTGACGGAGCTGTTCACCTCCGGCGCGTGGCGCGACGCGTCGGCCGCCAAGGCCCGCGAGGCGTTCCGCGAGCGCTTTTGCGAGTACGACGACGGGCGCGCCGCCGAGCGCGTCGTACGCCGGGTCTTCCTCGGCGAGAGCGAGGACTCCCTGCCGCCGGTGACCCCGCTCGCCGGGCGCACCCCGGCCCCGACGCCCGAGGAGGCGACGCAGCGATGACCCCGATACCCGACGTGACGGTCACGGTGATCGTCTACAACGACGCGGAGCGCCTGCCGCGCGCGGTGGCGTCCCTGCGCCGCCAGACGCACGAGAACATCGAGATCATCATCAGCGACGACCACTCGACGGACGACACGCCCGAGGTGGCGCGGCGGCTGGCGGCGCAGGACGACCGCGTCACGTACCTGCGGCTTCCGGCGAACAGCGGCGGGTGCAGCGCGCCGCGCAACCGCGCCCTGGAGATCGCGCGCGGCCCGTTCCTGATGTTCCTGGACAGTGACGACGAACTGCCCGAACGGGCCGTCGAGTTGCTCCTCGCGACACACCGCGAGCGCGAGGTGGACTTCACGATGGGCGCGGTGGAGCGGGTCCGCGTGGACACGGGCCGCACCTCCACCTGGATGCCGCATCTGGTGGCCGAGCGCCGCACGGTGCACGGCATCGAGGCGGAACCGGCCCTGTTCTTCGAGCACTTGTCGACCAGCAAGATGTACCGCCGCGCGTTCCTGGACCGCAACGACCTGCGCTTCCCGGAGGGCATCCACTACGAGGACCAGCTGTTCTCGGCGCAGGCGTACTGCCTCGCGCGGGCCTTCACGGTGATCCCCGAGCCCGTCTACCGCTGGTACATAGCGCCCTACGAGGCGGCGGAAGCGGCGTCGATCTCCAACCAGCGCCACAAGCTGTCGAACGTCCGGGACCGCGTGCACGTGCAGCGCCTGATCGACGACTTCCTGACGTCGAGCGGCCACGGCGCCCTCCAGGAGGCCAAGGACCACAAGTTCCTGAAGCACGACTTCCGGATGTACGCGGGAGACCTCCCGTTCCGTGGCGAGGAGTGGCTGACGGGCTTCGCGGACATCGTGAACCCCTACCTGGCACAGCTGTCCCCCGGCGCGTACGCCCGCCTGCCCCGCGCGGAACGGGTCGTCCTCCAACTGGTCCGCGACAACCGCCTGGCGGAGGCGCGGCTGGCGGCGCGGGGCCTCGGCCACGGGGTGGCGCCGCGCGAGACGTCGATGGACGCGGCGGGCCGCGTGTACTGGGGCGGGCGCGTCCCGCAGACAGACCGGGCCCGCACGGAACTCGACCTCACCGACCTGGGCCTGGACTCCCGCCCGTTCCCGAGCGCCCAGTTCCGCCACGAGATCACGCGGATCGAGCGGGGACCCGGCGCCACGGTCGACCTGACCGTACGCACCTACGACCCCGGCCTGCGCCTGCCGGTCGGCCCCCAGGTGGCGACCCTCCTCGTGGCCCCCGGCCACCGCCGCATGAAGACCCCCTTCCGCCTGGACCCCGTCCGCCCCGGCGTCTTCGAGGGCACGGCCCGCCTGGACCTGGCCCTGGCCCGCCTCCCCCTCAACGGCTTCGAGGGCGCCCGCCACCCGGTCCTGCAACTGACCTCAGGCGGCCTGCGCAACACGTCCCTGCTCCTGGCCCCGCTGACCTTCCCCACCCTGCGCGCCCGCATCGACTACCGCTCCGGCACGACCCCCCACGAGGTCACGGTAGAACCGGAGGGCCGCGCCGCGGGCCGCCTCCAACTCCGCTGGACCCCGGTAGGAGTAACGGCCCACGTCATCCGCCCCCTGACGAGCCGAGCAGCCGCGAAGACGGGCCCCCGACTCCGCAGGGCGGCCCGCCTGGCGGCGAGCGTGCTGCGCTGAGACCCGTCCGGTACGCCGTGGCCGGGCTGCGACCGGTCGCAGCGGAGAATGGCACTCATGAGCGGATCCCCGGAAGAGTCGGTGGCGGGCGCGGTGGAGAAGCCGTTCCTGATGCCCGTCGAAGACGTCTTCCGTCGGCACCGGGGCAGGGGGGTGATAGTGACGGGGCGGATCGAACGCGGCCGGGTACGCAAGGGCGACGCGGTGGAGATCATCGGCTTGGGCGGCGGCGCGACGGCTCATGTCGCGGACATCGAACAGCACGACATGTCCATCGGCGAGGCGACGGCGGACATGAATGTGGGGATGCTGCTGCATGGCATCACCGCGGACGCCGTCGAGCGCGGGCAGGTGCTCGCGGCACCAGGATCGGTCGGCGCCCATACCGGCTTCACCGCCGAGATCGTCCTGCTGTCCGAGGAACAGGGCGGTGCGGACGTCGTCTCCGGCGATCGTCTCCGCTTCCACGCCCGCACCGCCGCGGTCCGGGGAACCGTCACACTGCCCGAAGGCGCCGACGTGGCCCGACCGCTGCACGGAACCGAGGTGACAGTGGCACTCGAAGAGCCTGTCGCGCTGGAGGAAGGTCAGTCCTTCGCGTTCCGTCACCACGGCCGTGCCGCCGGATCAGGCACCGTGACTCGACTCCCGCGCTGAGCATCTCACCCACGGAGGGAGCCGCTCACCCCACCACCTCGTACAGCACCTGCCCCCGCGGCCCCACGGACGTCTTCCGCAAGGCGGGGTCGTCGGGGCGCAGGCCGGTGTCCGTGGGGTAGGCGATGACCCAGCGCACCCCGTACCTGTGCAGCACCGCCAGGCGGGTCCCACGTCGCGTGTCCGGTGCGAAGTACGTCCGTACCGCCGCGAGGCGCTCGGCCTGGTCCGGGAGGAAGAAGTCCGGGTAGCCGGGGGCGACCGTGTAGGGGCCGTACGCGGGGATCTGGCGGGACGGGAAGGTCTTGGCCATGACCACGTCGCCGGGGCGGACCTCCGGGGCCAGCCAGTCGTAGCCCGGCCAGGGCGCCCGGTACTTGGCCGCCACCGGCCCCGGCAGGGCGCCCCGCGGCACCACGCAGCCGAGCGTCCCCGCCTGGGTCCACGCGCCGAGCAGCAGAGCCGTGCCCAGCAGCGCGGTGGACGCGCGGCGGACGGCGCCCCGTTCGAAGAGCTCCAGCGCCGCCGCCAACTGCGCCGGGATCAGGGCCGCCGGCAGTACCCGGCCCCACGAGTAGTGGCCGCTCAGGCCACCCGCCGCGAACAGCACCGCGCCGAACGCGAAGAAGAGGGCCAGGGGGTCCCGGCGATCCCGGCGCCACCGGCAGGCCAGGGCCGCCACGCCGAGCAGCGCCAGACCGAAGTGCGGCAGCAGCCCCCGGTACAGCGAGCGGTGGATGTCCTCCAGACCGCCGGCCCCGAAGAGGTCGAAGAAGGAGTAGTACGGCCAGAGCGCCAGCACCGCGATGCCGAGTGCCGACCCGCACGCCAGCCGCCCCCACACCTCCCGGGACGGCCACGGCCGCGCCCCCAGCACCATCGCGAGCGCCCCCAAGGACGCCACCAGACCCGTGAACTGGTGGCTCAGCAGGATCACGGCCCACAGCATGCCAAGGGCGAGGAACGCCCGTACGCCCGCGCCCCGCGAGGCCCTCCGCAGCAGCGCCCAGAAGTGGAAGGAGAGCCCGAGCGCGAACGTACTCGGGTACGAGACCGTCAGCGCGAGGGAGTTGAGGCCGAGGAAGCCGCTCCAGTTGAACAGCCCCGGGCCCCAGAGCAGGAGCAGGCAGAGGAGGGCCAGCGGTACCGCCCCCGGACGCGGGCTGAACGTACGGACGAAGCTCCGCACCCCCGTCACCAGCAGCGCCAGCCCCACCAGCGCCGCCACCCGCAGCACCACGAACGTGCCGAGCCCGGTCGCCTTGGCCAGGCAGCCCAGGAGCAGCGTCCAGGGCGAGTAGTAGGGGCTCGGGGTGTCCGCGTCGACCAGCGGGTTGCCGGGGTCGAGCGGATCGGCGCGCAGGCGTTCGATCGTCGCCGCGTGGATGCCGAGGTCGCCCGCCCACGGCAGGCGGACGATCACCAGGAGCAGCAGGACGATCAGGGCGAGCAGGGGCAGGGCGACGGCGTGCGGTACGAGGTCTCGCGGGGCTCGTATGGCCCCTTCGGCGGCCCCTTTAGAGGCGGCGCGCATCGTGCTGGAAGACCCACGTCCGGTAGACCAGGAAGCGGAACGCCGAGGCGAGGGCGATCGAGAGCGCCTTGGCGATGTTCGAGCCGAGCGGGCCGCTCATGTCCGCGCCCCGGTACGCCGCGTAGAACAGGACGCTCTCCATCACCACGCCGATGCCGCTGAAGACGAAGAAGAGGGCGATCTGCCGCTTGGTGCGCGAGGCGCGGTCCCGGTAGGCGAAGAAGCGGAAGCCGAGGTAGTTGGTGCCCATGGCCACGCAGCTGGCCAGAACGGTCGCCGTCATGGGGCGGGAGCCGAAGCCGTGCAGGAGGAGGTTGAAGACGACGAGGTTCACGGCGACACCGCTGCCGCCGACCAGGCCGAACTTCATGACCTCCAGGGTGAGCCGGCGCAGGCGGCCGATCGCGGGCGCGGGCGCGCGGGCCGGTGCGGGCGCGGGCGCGGGGGCGGGGACGGCGGCGGACCCGGCGGGCGGCGCCTCCCGCAGCGCGGGCCCCGTCATCCGCGCACCCCCGCGCCGCCCCGCCCGGACGCCCGCACGTCGCCGCCCCGCCCGGACGCCCTCGCGTCGAGCCGCAGCTTCCAGGGCATCACGATGGACTCCAGCTGCACCATGAGGTTCATCTTGGACTCGCCGATCGTGCGGTCCTCGAAGTGGATCGGCACCTCCATGACGCCGAAGCCGCGGCGCAGCGCCCGGTACTTCATCTCGACCTGGAAGCTGTAGCCCGCGCTGTCCACGGAGGCGAGGTCGATGGCGCGCAGGGCATCGGCGCGCCAAAGGTTGAAGCCGCCGGTGATGTCGCGGACGCGGGTGCCGAGGATGGCGCCGGCGTAGGCGTTGGCCCAGCGCGAGAGCAGCTTGCGGTGGACGCCCCAGGCGTCGGAGAGCGTGCCGCCCTGCACGTACCGGCTGCCCATGACGACACCCGCGTCGGTGGCGAGGGCGACGCCGAGCAGCTCGGCGACCTTGGCGACGGGATGGCTGCCGTCGGCGTCCATCTGCAGCACGTACGCGGCGCCCTCGGCGACGGCCCGGGTCATGCCGGCCGCGTAGGCCCGGCCGAGGCCGTCCTTCTCGGTGCGGTGCAGGACGCTCATCCGGGCGCTGCCGTACCGCTCGGCGAAGCGTTCGGCGATGTCGCCGGTGCCGTCCGGGCTGGAGTCGTCGACGACGAGGAGGCGCAGGCCGGGCAGCGGGAGCGCCATCAGGGCCTCGGCCATGCCCGGCAGGTTCCCCGCTTCGTTGTAGGTCGGCATGACGACGGTCAGCGCGGTGGCGGCCCAGGCCTCGGGCAGGTGCGCGGCGAGCTCGTCGGAGAGGTTCTCGGGGGTGTTCACGGTCACGGCTGGCCCTTCGGTGGTCCGCGGTCGATGGGTGGTCCGGTTCCCTGCGCTGTGGATTTCGTACCTCCGTCAGACAATCTCACCCACCTTAGACCAAATGCCCGAATTAAGGGGGTATGGCGAATCTCATCACCCATTCCGCGCCACGGAGGCAACCAATCGGTCCAGGGGAGAACTCACTCCGGACCGGCCTTACCTCCGCGGCCACTGATCGGCAACACGAGTCCGCCGACGAAGACGCCACAGGGCCCGCCGACGTTGCCCCGGCGCCGGACCGGGGCCGGGCACACGGAAAAAGCCCGCCCCCTGCCGGACTGCACTGCCGGAACGGGGCGGGCAACAGAAGCGCCCTCACAGCAGGTGGCGCAGCACCAGCCGGGGAGTGTGGTGGACGAGCCAGGCGCCGGCCAGGCCGATCACGGCGCCGACGGCCACGTCGGTGGGGTAGTGCGCGCCGGAGTGCACCCGCTCCACCGCGACCGCCGCCGCCGGCACCGCGCAGGCGGCGCCCCACCCCAGGGAGGTCCCGGCGACACCGGCGGCGAAGCCGACGGCCGCCGCGGTGTGCCCGGAGGGGAACGAAGAGCTGTCCGGGCGGTCGTGGACGTCCTCGTGGGGGATCAGCTCCTTGGGCGGCCTGCGCCGTTCGTAGAGCTGTTTGCACACCGCGTTGGACACCAGCTCCGCGACCCCCATGGCGGCCAGCCCGGCCACCGCGGCCGTCTGCTCCCGGCGGCCGCCGGTCGCGGACATGAGCACCGCCGCGCCCCACCACAGTTTGGTGTGTTCAGCCGCCGACTCCACGACGGGCAGCACCCGCCGCGCCAGGGGCGAGGTCCAGTGGGCCATGCGGCGGGTGAGCCGTACGTCGCCTTCTTTGACATCCGCCAAGCCGATCATGCGACCCAGTTTCCCCCTCCCGGTCCCGTCATGCACGAGGACATTCACGAACACGCATACGAATACCTGCCCGAGGGCCTGCCGAAGACATGGCCGAAGAAGGGAGGCATACGGCGCGGTTTCCCGGGCACCTGGGCTTGCAGATTCCCGACAGCTTTTGTCTACAGATGGAGGAGCTGACGTGTCATTCCTGTGGGCCATCATCGCCGGACTCATCATCGGCCTGCTGGCCAAACTCGTCCTGCCGGGCCGTCAGCCCATTCCGCTGTGGCTGACGGTCATCCTCGGTATCCTCGGCGCCGTCGTCGGCAACGCGCTGGCCACCGCGGTCGGCGTCCGCGACACGAACGGCATCGACTGGATCAGGCACATCTTCCAGATCGGCGTCGCCGCCGTCCTCATCGCCGTGGTCACGCCCCTGTGGGCCCGACGCGGAGCCCGACGACACGCCTGACCCACCGCGGCCCGCTCCCCGCACGGAGCGAGGAAAAGGGGGGCGCCCCGAGCCACCAGGCCCGGGGCGCCCCCCTTTGGCGTGTCCTCCGACAGCGCCTACGCATTCCGTACCGTCGGCGACGCCTACGAATGCGTACGCAGCAGCGTCCGCATCGTCCGCATCGCCACCGACAGGTTCGCCAGATCGAACGCCTCGGAGCTCTGGATCTCCTCCAGCGTCGAGCGGGCCCGGCTCAGGATCGGCGCGTTCTTCTCCTCCCACGCCTTGAACCGCTCCTCCGGCGTGCACTCGCCCTCGCCTCCCGCGGCCAGGACGTCCGCCGTGAGCGCGGCGTGCGCCGCGTACAGGTCCTCGCGGATGGAGGCGCGGGCCATGGACTGCCAGCGGTCGGCCCGGGGCAGCTCGATGATGCGGTCCATGAGCTGGGTGATGCGCAGCCGGTCGGCGAGGTCGTAGTAGACCTGGGCGACGGCCATGGGCTCCTTGCCCACCCGGTCGGCGACCGCGACGATGTCGAGCGCCGGGAAGGCCGACGAGAACCCGGCGACGCGCTGGGCGAGCGCCTCGGGGACACCCGCGTCCGTCAGCTCGTCCCGGATGCCCTGGTACCACTCCAGGTCCGAGCCGCGCAGCAGGTTCGGCAGCTCGTCCCAGACCTGAGCGACGCCCTCGCTGAAGAAGGCGATGGTCTCGGCGAGCTGGAGCGGCTGCGGCCGGTTGTTGAGCAGCCAGCGCGAGCCGCGCTCGACGAGGCGGCGCGAGTGGAGCCGTACGCGGGTCTGCACATCGGCGGCGACGACATTGTCGAGCGCCTCGACGGCGTCCCAGACCTCGCTGAGGCCGAAGATCTCCCGCGCGGCCAGCTGGGCCCGCACGATCTCCTCCAGTGAGGCGCCCGTCTCCTCCCGGAGCCGGTGCAGGAACGTCGAACCGCCCGTGTTGACCGTGTCGTTGACCAGGACGGTCGTGACGATCTCCCGGCGCAGCGCGTGCCCGTCGACCTGGTCGGGGAACCGCTCGCGCAGCGCCTTCGGGAAGTACGCGTGCAGCAGGCGCCGCAGGTAGGGGTCGTCGGGCAGCGTCGTCTGGATCAGCTCGTCGGCGGCCGTGATCTTCGTGTAGGCGAGCAGGACGGCCAGCTCGGGCTGGGACAGGCCGCGGCCGGAGTTGAGCAGTTCGCGGATCTGCCGGTCGTTGGGCAGGAACTCCAGGCTCCGGTCGAGGTGGCCCTGCTTGCCGAGCCGGCGCATGAAGCGCTGGTGGGCGTGGAGCAGGGACGGCGACTGGGCGACGGCGTTGGCCAGCGCGGTGTTCTGCGCGTAGTTGTTGCGCAGCACCAGGTGCCCGACCTCGTCGGTCATCTCGGCGAGCAGCTTGTTGCGCTGCTTGACGGTCATGTCGCCGTCGGTGACGACCGCGTTGAGCAGGATCTTGATGTTCACCTCGTGGTCGGAGGTGTCCACACCGGCGCTGTTGTCGATGGCGTCGGTGTTGATGCGGCCGCCGGCGCGCGCGAACTCGATGCGCCCCAGCTGGGTCAGGCCGAGGTTGCCGCCCTCGCCGACGGCCTTGACGCGCAGGTCCGAGCCGTTGACGCGGATCGCGTCGTTCGCCTTGTCGCCGACGTCGGCGTTCGACTCCGCCGAGGACTTCACGTACGTGCCGATGCCGCCGTTCCACAGCAGGTCCACGGGGGCCTGGAGGATGGCCCGCATCAGGTCCGCCGGGGTCATCTTGACGACGTTGTTCTCGATGCCGAGGGCCTCGCGGATGTGGCCGTTGAGCTGGATCGCCTTGGCGGAGCGGGGGAAGATTCCGCCGCCGGGGGAGAGCAGCGCCTTGTCGTAGTCGGCCCAGGACGAGCGCGGCAGCTCGAACAGGCGGCGGCGCTCGGCGTAGGAGGTCGCGGCGTCCGGGTTCGGGTCGATGAAGATGTGCCGGTGGTCGAAGGCGGCGACCAGGCGGATGTGCTCGGAGAGCAGCATGCCGTTGCCGAACACGTCGCCGGACATGTCACCGACACCGACGACGGTGAAGTCCTCGGACTGGGTGTCGCAGCCCAGCTCCCGGAAGTGCCGCTTCACGGACTCCCAGGCGCCGCGGGCGGTGATGCCCATGCCCTTGTGGTCGTAGCCCGCGGAGCCGCCGGAGGCGAACGCGTCGCCGAGCCAGAAGTCGTAGGACTGGGCGACCTCGTTGGCGATGTCCGAGAACGTCGCGGTGCCCTTGTCGGCGGCGACGACGAGGTAGGTGTCGTCCTCGTCGTGGCGCACCACGTGGGAGGGCGGCACGACCTCGCCGGCGACGAGGTTGTCGGTGATGTCGAGCAGCGCGGAGATGAACGTCTTGTAGCAGGCCACGCCCTCGGCGAGCCACGCGTCGCGGTCCACCGACGGGTCGGGCAGCTGCTTGGCGACGAAGCCGCCCTTGGCGCCGACCGGCACGATGACGGTGTTCTTCACCATCTGCGCCTTGACCAGGCCGAGGATCTCCGTGCGGAAGTCCTCGCGCCGGTCGGACCAGCGCAGCCCGCCGCGCGCGACCTTGCCGAAGCGCAGGTGCACGCCCTCGACACGGGGCGAGTACACCCAGATCTCGTACGCGGGACGCGGCGCGGGCAGGTCGGGGATGGCCTGCGGGTCGAACTTCATGGAGACGTAGGCGTGCGGCTCGCCGCTCTGCGTGCGCTGGAAGAAGTTCGTGCGCAGGGTCGCCTTGATGACGGTGAGGAAGGACCGCAGGATGCGGTCCTCGTCCAGCGAGGCGACCTGGTCGAGCGCGCCGTCCAGCTCCTCCAGGAGCCCGTCGGTCAGCTCGGTCCCGGCACGCTGGTGGTCCGGCGACATGCGCGCCTCGAAGAGCGACACGAGCAGCCGGGTGGTGTGGACGTTGTTGCGGAGGGTGTCCTCCATGTAGTCCTGGCTGAACATGGCGCCGGCCTGGCGCAGGTACTTGGCGTAGGCCCGCAGCACCATCGCCTGGCGCCAGTTGAGGCCCGCGCGAAGCACCAGCGAGTTGAAGCCGTCGACCTCGGCGGCGCCGGTCCAGGCGGCGGCGAAGGCCTCCTGGAAGCGCTCGCGGCCGTCGTCGCCGAGGTAGTCGCCGCCGTTCGGGGACTTGGGCATGCGCAGCCCGAAGTCGTAGATCCACGCGTGCGTGCGGTCGGCGCAGCGCAGCTCGTACGGGCGCTCGTCGGTGACCTCCACGCCCAGGCGCTGCAGGACGGGCAGCACCGCGGAGAGGGAGACCTGCTCGCCGGAGCGGTAGATCTTGAAGCGGCGCTCGCCGGGCGCGGCGCCCACCGGCTCGTACAGGGAGAGCGCGAAGTCCTTGTCGCCCTGGCTGAGCTGCTCCAGGTGCTGGAGGTCGGCGACGGCGGCGCGCGGCGTGTGGTCGGCCTTGTAGCCCTCGGGGAAGGCTCCCCCGTACCGGCGCAGGAGTTCGGCGGCGCGCTCCTCGCCGCACTCGGCGGTCAGCGCCTCGGCGAAGCCGTCGGCCCAGGAGCGGGCGGCGTCGACGAGCCGGCCCTCGATGCGCTCGAGGTCGGCGTCGGAGAGGTCGGGGACCGCGGCGCCCTTGGGCACCCTCACCACGAAGTGGATGCGGGAGAGGATCGACTCGGTGTTCCAGGCGGTGAAGTCGACGCTGGCGCCGTTCAGCTCCTCCTTGAGGATGTCGATGATCCGCAGCCGCACGCCGGTGGTGTAGCGGTCGCGCGGGAGGTAGACGAGCGCGGAGTAGTAGCGCCCGTACTCGTCCTTGCGCAGGTAGAGCCGCAGCCGGCGCCGCTCCTGGAGGTAGAGGACGCTCGTCACGATGGAGCGCAGCTCGTCGGCGGGCGTCTGGAACAGCTCGTCGCGCGGGTAGGTCTCCAGGATCTGGAGCAGGTCGCGCCCGTCGTGGCTGTTGGCGGAGAAGCCGGCGCCCTTCAGCACCTCCGCGACCTTGCGGCGGATGACGGGCACGCGCCGCACGGACTCGGTGTACGCGGCGGACGAGAACAGGCCGAGGAAGCGCCGCTCCCCGATGACGTTGCCCTCGGCGTCGAACTTCTTCACGCCGACGTAGTCGAGGTAGCTGGGGCGGTGCACGGTCGCCCGGCTGTTGGCCTTCGTCAGGACGAGCAGCTTGTGCTCACGGGCCTTGGCGCGCGCGTCGGCGGGCAGCTGGTTGAAGGACGGGCTGACGGGGTGGTGGTCGTCGCCGTGCTTGGGGTCGGCGCGCAGGATGCCGAGTCCGGTGCCGGGGACGGCGGCCAGCGAGTCGTCGTCCGTGAGGTTGTACTCCCGGAAGCCCAGGAAGGTGAAGTGGTTGTCGGCGAGCCAGCGCAGCAGCTCGCGGGCCTCCTCCACCTCCTGGTCGCGCAGGTCGTCCGCGGTGGGCTCGGAGGGCAGCTCGTCGGCGATGCGCAGCGCGGCGTCGCGCATCTTCTCCCAGTCCTCGACCGTCTCGCGCACGTCGGACAGGATGCGCAGCAGGTCGGCGGTGATCTGCTTCAGGTCGGCGCGGTCGGTCTCGCGGTCCATCTCCACATGGATCCACGACTCGACGAGCGCGTCCTGCGGCCGCTCGGCGCCCACCTCCGCGGGGAAGACCTCGAGGAGCTTGCCGGTCACGTCACGGCGTACGACGACCTGGGGGTGGATGACCACATGGATGCCGCGGCCCTGGCGGGAGAGCTCGTTGGTGACGGAGTCGACCAGGAAGGGCATGTCGTCGGTGACGACCTCGACGACGGAGTGGCTGCAGGTCCAGCCGTTCTCCTCGACCGTCGGGGTGTGGACGCGCACGTTCGCCGTCCCCTGGGGGCGGTTCTCGGCGAGCCGGTAGTGGGAGAAGGCGGCACCGAAGACGTCGACCGGGTCGCGGTCGGCGAGGTCCTCGGGGGCGGTGTGCAGGTAGTAGCGCTGGAGGAACGCGAGGGCCATGTCCTGGTCCGGCGTGGCCCCGCTCGTCTTCCCGGTCGGTGCACCGCTCGGCGGGCGCCCCCCGACCGGGCTGTTCTCAGCTACCCGGGCGGCCCGCGCGAGCAGCTCGGCCTTGGCTTCGTCCAGCTTGGTCTGCATTGTCCTCATGACTCCTGCCGCGCGTCATTGCGCGACGTAGAAGGAAGTGAAGTGACATAACGCCCCGGCCCGGGGTCTCCGGCCGTCATCGACGTTAGGCGGCGGTACGGAAACAGCCATCGACTTTGCGCCATTTTCAGCGGTTTCGGCGACAGATTCGCCGAATCCGTCGCCGGGCGGGCCGCCCGGCCCGCTCGGCCGCACCGCGAAGAGACGTCAGCGAGGCCCCGGGCACGGATGTCCTCCGTGTTTCCGGGGCGCAGGGCGGAGGCACCGATGCCTCCGCGGGATATCGCGCTGATCACGGGACAAGGCTATCGCTCCGCACCCCGGAACCGTCATGAGCCGTATGTGCACAAAAGCAGGGGCAGAACCTGGACACTCTGCACAGTACGTCGGGGCGCCCGTCGAGGTCGGCCCCCTGGGCGGACCCGCCGTGGGCGGGCACGTTGTCCGGGAAGGACGACGGACACGGGCGACGGCCGTACGACCGCACGGACGCACGGCCACACGGACGCACCGCCACACGAGCGCCCCGGCACCTCAGGCGGCGAGCCGTTCCGCCACGAGCACGGCCTCTCCGAGGCTGTCCACGACCGGCACACCGGCGCTCTCCAGACTGGCCCGGCTGTGCGAACCCCCGGTGTAGAGCACGGCCCGCGCCCCCACGTGCGCGGCGGCGATCGCGTCGTCGACGGCGTCGCCGATGACGACGACCCGCTCGGCGGCGGCCACGACACCTTCCAGCGCGGCGAGGTGCCGCACCATCCGCTCGGCCTTCCCGGCATGCGAGTCGTCGGTGCGCCCGTCGATCCGTACGAAGTGCTCCTGGATTCCGTGCCTGCGCACGA
Organism: Streptomyces sp. NPDC031466; assembly: GCF_055581265.1. Taxonomy (NCBI): domain Bacteria; kingdom Bacillati; phylum Actinomycetota; class Actinomycetes; order Kitasatosporales; family Streptomycetaceae; genus Streptomyces; species Streptomyces sp. NPDC031466. The sequence goes on along the minus strand of NZ_JBVIJT010000007.1, from coordinate 22,090 downwards.
GCGGTACGAGGTGTTCGTGCGGGGCCAGGGACAGCAACGACTGCGTGTGCCCCTCGGCCCGCCGGTCGGCCAGCAGCCGGGCGGCCCCCTCGGTGAGCCCGCAGGTCTCGGCCCGCGCCCAGTAGTGCCGGTGGAACACGGCGTCCATGACACGCCACTCACTGTCGCTGGGCAGCCGCCCCAGCAGCCGCTCGTAGAACAGTGGGATCGGCACGCAGTACAGCTCGCGGTACCGCTCCAAGGTGATGGGCTCGATCCCGAGCTCCGCGAAGGAGGCGTTCGTCGCCTCGATCACCGCGTGAATGTCGTGCAGGAGCGTCCCGTTCCAGTCCCACACGATGTGCGCCCCGCGCCGCGTCCCCATCCCCCAAATCTACCCTCCGCCCACGCCCGGCGAACGGCCCGCGGAGCCCCGCCCGAGGCCCGGGGCACGGCTCCGTGTCCGTGTCCGTGTCCGGCTCCGGCTCTGGCTTCTCAGGCGATCAGCCCGGGAATCTCCTGCGTGGCGAACCAGAGCAGCTCGTGGTCCTCGACCCCGTCCACCACGAACCGCGCGTCGTCGTCGCCCTGGTCAGCGGCTCCCAGCAGGGACGCCGCCGCGGCCACGTCCGCCTCCGCGTCCTCCGCGTCCACGTGCACGGCCGCCACCTTGCCCATCGGGAGCGCCTCGGCGATCCGCACCTCCCCGAGCGCCCCCTGGTCGAGCCCCCGGTCGGGGTCGGCGACGGCCGCCCCGTCCGGTACGTCGGCCGCCAGCACGACCCGCCGCCGCGCCGCACCGGGGTCCACCGCCACCAGCCGCAGCGACGCCATCGCCGCCCGGTTCAGCGCCGCGTACTCCAGCTCCTCGATGTCGTCGGAGACGTACCACTCCCGCAGCGCCGGGGTCACGGCGTAGGCGACCAGCGGCCCGGGCGCCAGCTCCCCCGCCTGGTACGCCTCGGCGAGCCGGGACAGGGTCAGGGGAACGTAGAGGCGCATTGACTGACCGCTTTCATTCGTGTCCGCCCGCGGACGGAGCTGCGTGGCCGGAGAAGGCCTTCAGGATACGTCCGTGAGTCCCCCATCGAGCCGCCCCCACCTGCCGGGGAGCCGTCCACGCCCGTCCGCGGATTCACCCGCCGCCGCCCCGCGCTCGCGGCGCCACCGGCCCTCGGACCCCCCGGATAGGTGAACCGCGCGGCCCGCCCCGGGACCATCGCACGCCCTTGCCCTGGCCCTCACCGCCCCCGTACAAGATCCCCAACGGGAAGTTACTCCCCGGTACTGCAGGCGATGAAGGAGGCTCCCATGCGCAAGGTGATGACAAGACCGCGTCCCCGCCCCTCGGCGTCCCGCCCGCCCAACGGCCGACCACCCACCCGCCAGGACTCCCGCCGGGCGCTGCGGGCCATCCCGGCGCAGCCGCCCCCGCATCCCACGGAGGTCTTCGCCGAACGCCTGCTCCTCGTCCTCAGCGGGCAGCGCCCCCTGCACTGGGTGGCCCGCCACATCGCCAACACGGCGTACGACGACCTGGCCCGCCTCGCCGAGCTGGCCCCGCTGTGCGCGGACGGCCACCGCCCCACCATCCACCGCATCGGCCACTACCAGCCGCACCCCGAGGCCTACGAGGTCTTCGCCCGCGTCGCGGCCGGCCCGAGACTGCGCGCACTCGCCTTCCGCCTGGCGCTGGGCCCGGACCGCAAATGGCGCTGCACGGCGGTGGAGACGGAGAAGAGCCACTGACCCCGCCGCGAGCCGTCGACCCCACGACACCGTTGCCCGCCCACGACAAAGGGGCCGGAGAAATCCCCAGCCCCTCGAACCCGCCCGCACCCGGCCCCGGTCAGGCCGCCCGGGAGCAGCCTGACCGGACCCGGTCAACGCCCGGTCACCGCGACAGCGCGCCTCACTTCTTGCGCCGCCGCCCGCCCTTCTGGGCCTTGCGGCGCTCCGCGCGGGTCATCCCGTCCGCCTCGGACCGCACACCCGAACCGTCCGTGGTGAAGTCGCCCTCGTCCACGCCGCCCTCGGCGTTCGGCGCCTGGAAGTGCAGGCGGTCGGGGCGCTGCGGAGCCTCCAGGCCCTTGGCCCGGATCTCGGGGCGCGCCCCGGCGCCGGCCGGAACCGCGTCCTGCGCGCCGTCCTTGGTGAGCGAGGTGGCGGCCGCGTCCTCGACGGGGACCTCCTCGACCTGCTGCTCGACCTGGACCTCCAGGTTGAACAGGTAGCCGACGGACTCCTCCTTGATGCCGTCCATCATGGCGTTGAACATGTCGAAGCCCTCGCGCTGGTACTCGACCAGCGGGTCCTTCTGCGCCATGGCCCGCAGGCCGATGCCCTCCTGGAGGTAGTCCATCTCGTAGAGGTGCTCGCGCCACTTGCGGTCGAGCACCGACAGGACGACCCGGCGCTCCAGCTCACGCATGATGTCGGAGCCGAGCTGCTGCTCCCGCGCCGCGTACTGCTCGTGGATGTCGTCCTTGATGGACTCCGAGATGAACTCGGCGGTGAGGCCCGCGCGGTCGCCCGCCGCGTCCTCCAGCTCCTCGATGGTGACCTTGACGGGGTAGAGCTGCCTGAAGGCGCCCCACAGCCGGTCCAGGTCCCACTCCTCCGCGAAGCCCTCGGCGGTCTCGGCGGCGATGTAGGCGTCGATGGTGTCGTCCATGAAGTGCGCGATCTGCTCCTGCAGATCCTCGCCCTCCAGGACGCGGCGACGCTCTCCGTAGATGACCTCGCGCTGGCGGTTGAGGACCTCGTCGTACTTGAGGACGTTCTTGCGGGTCTCGAAGTTCTGCTGCTCGACCTGCGACTGGGCCGAGGCGATGGCGCGCGTGACCATCTTGTTCTCGATCGGCACGTCGTCGGGGACGTTGGCCATCGACATGACGCGCTCGACCATCTGCGCCTTGAACAGCCGCATCAGGTCGTCGCCCAGCGAGAGGTAGAACCGGGACTCGCCCGGGTCGCCCTGACGTCCGGAACGACCACGCAGCTGGTTGTCGATCCGGCGCGACTCGTGCCGCTCCGTGCCGAGGACGTACAGCCCGCCGAGGGCCTTGACCTCCTCGAACTCCTGCTTGACGGCCCGCTCGGCCTTCTCCAGAGCGGCGGGCAGCGCGGCCGCCCACTCCTCGACGTGCTCCACGGGGTCGAGACCGCGCTGGCGCAGCTCGGCCTCGGCGAGGTCCTCGGGGTTGCCGCCGAGCTTGATGTCCGTACCACGGCCGGCCATGTTCGTGGCCACCGTGACGGCGCCCTTGCGGCCGGCCTGCGCGACGATCGTGGCTTCACGGTCGTGCTGCTTGGCGTTGAGCACCTCGTGCTGGATGCCCCGCTTGGAGAGCTGCTGCGAGAGGTACTCCGACTTCTCCACGGAGGTGGTGCCGACCAGGATCGGCTGCCCCTTCTCGTGCTTCTCCGCGATGTCGTCGACGACGGCGGCGAACTTGGCGACCTCGGTGCGGTAGATCAGGTCGGACTGGTCGGCGCGGACCATCGGCCGGTTCGTCGGGATCGGCACGACGCCCAGCTTGTAGATCTGATGGAACTCGGCGGCCTCGGTCATCGCCGTACCGGTCATGCCGGACAGGCCGCTGTCGTAGCCCTCGCGCTTGTAGAGGCGGAAGAAGTTCTGGAGGGTGATGGTGGCAAGGGTCTGGTTCTCGTCCTTGATGTCCACCCCTTCCTTCGCCTCGATCGCCTGGTGCATGCCCTCGTTGTAGCGGCGGCCGGCGAGGATACGGCCGGTGTGCTCGTCGACGATCATGACCTCGCCGTCGATGACGACGTAGTCCTTGTCCTTCTTGAAGAGTTCCTTGGCCTTGATGGCGTTGTTGAGGTAACCCACCAGCGGCGTGTTCACCGACTCGTAGAGGTTGTCGATGCCCAGCCAGTCCTCGACCTTGCTCACGCCGGACTCGTGGATGGCAACGGTGCGCTTCTTCTCGTCAACCTCGTAGTCCCCGGTCTCCTCGATGCCCTTGAGGGGGTTGCCGGGCTCGCCCTTGGTGAGGCGGGTGACGAGCTTGGCGAAGTCGCCGTACCACTTGGTGGCCTGGTCGGCGGGGCCGGAGATGATCAGCGGCGTGCGGGCCTCGTCGACCAGGATCGAGTCGACCTCGTCGACGATCGCGAAGTTGTGGCCGCGCTGCACCAGCTCGTCCTGCGACCACGCCATGTTGTCGCGGAGGTAGTCGAAGCCGAACTCGTTGTTCGTGCCGTAGGTGATGTCGCAGCTGTACTGCTCACGGCGCTGGGCCGGCGTCATGTTGGCCAGGATGCAGCCGACGCTCAGGCCCAGGAACTTGTGGACGCGGCCCATCATCTCGGAGTCGCGCTCGGCCAGGTAGTCGTTGACCGTGATCAGGTGGACGCCCTTGCCTGACAGGGCGTTCAGATACGCGGGCAGCGTGCCGACGAGGGTCTTGCCCTCACCGGTCTTCATCTCGGCGACATAGCCCATGTGCAGCGCGGCGCCGCCCATCATCTGGACGTCATAGTGACGCTGGCCCAGGACGCGCTTGGCGGCCTCACGGACCGTCGCGAAGGCCTCGGGCAGCAGGTCGTCGAGCGTCTCGCCGTCGGCGTATCGCTCCTTGTACTCCTGGGTCAGCGCGCGCAGCTCGGCGTCGGAGAGGCTGACGAAGTCCTCTTCGATGGAGTTGACCTGGTCCGCGATGCGGTGCAGCTTGCGCAGGATCTTGCCTTCGCCTGCACGCATGATCTTCGAGAGGACGGACACGGGGGTTGGTCTCCTTGCCGGTCGGGCCTGGCATGGTCGGTTTTACTCGTCGGGCAACGGTCATCGTATGCGAGGACCCGCCCGCGCCGGGAGGTCTGCTCTGAGGTCAACGGACGAGGGGCGCCGAAGGTGCCGGGTGGCATGCGCGGCCGGTACGTGCTGACCACACCGGGCCGGCAAAAACACTGGCCCCCGGAACGGCGCCCCCGCATCATCTCCTGATGGAGCCCGTCACCCTCACGACCGACCGCCTGAGCCTGCGCGCCTTCACCCCGCGGGACATCGACGAGGTCCACGCGGCCTGCCAGGACCCCGAGATCCAGCGCTGGACCACCATTCCCTCGCCGTACGCGCGCGTGGACGCCGAGAACTTCGTCCACCGCATGGTCCCCGACGGCTGGCGGGGCGACCTGGAGTACACCTTCGCCGTACGGCCCCGGGACGGCGGCCCTCTGATCGCCGCGACCAGCCTGCACCACCCGCGCTCGGGCGCCTGGGAGGTCGGCTTCTGGACGGCCGAGGAGCACCGGGGCCGGGGCTACATGACGGAGGCGGTGCTCGCTCTCGCCCGCTGGGCCTTCACCGAACTGCGCTGCCCGCGCCTCGAATGGCGCGCCGAGATCGGCAACCACGGGTCACGGGCCGTCGTGGAGAAGGCCGGTTTCACCGTCGAGGGCGTGCTCCGCGCGAGCCTGCTGAACAAGGGCACGCTCCGGGACGGCTGGGTGGGCGCCCTGCTCCCCGGCGACCTCGGTCTGCCGTCCGCGCGGCCCTACCTGCCGGCGCGGTCCTGAGGGGTCGAAAGCCCCGCCCGGCTGTCAGTGCCGCCGCCTATCGTTTCGACCATGACGAGCCTGCCGCGCCCCGTGATCGACCTCTCCGCCGACGAAGCCCGCCGCATCGCGCTGCGGGCCCAGGGGTTCCTGGGCGCGCCCGACCGCCGCTCCGGGGTGCGGGGCGTGCTGCGCCACCTCGGCGCGGTCCAGCTCGACACGATCTCCGTGCTGGCCCGCTCGCACGAACTCGTTCCCTACGCCCGCCTCGGCGCCGTCGGCCGCGACACGGTCGAGGCGGCGTACTGGACGCAGACCCACGCGTTCGAGTACTGGTCGCACGCCGCGTGCATCCTGCCCGTCGAGGAGTGGCCGCACTTCGCCTTCCGCCGCCGCGCCTACCGTGCCCGTCCCCACTGGCACCACGACCTGCCCGAGGGCGCGTACGACCAGGTCGTCGAGCAGCTGCGCGCCGAGGGCCCGCTGACCGCCACCGAGTTGGGCGGCGCGAAGAACAAGGGCGAGTGGTGGGACTGGTCGGATTCGAAGATCGCCGTCGAACGCGCGCTGATGTACGGCGAGGTGGTGTGCACCGAGCGCCGCTCCTGGAAGCGGGTGTACGACCTGGCGGAGCGCGCCATCCCGGACGCGCTGCTGCACGACGACCTGAGCGACACGGAGTGCCTGCGCCGCCTGGTGCGCCTGGCCGGCGAGGCGCTGGGCGTCGGCACGCGCGCGGACATCGCCGACTACCACCGCCTGAAGGGCGAGCAGTTCGACGCGGTGGTCGCGGAGTCGGGCCTGGTGCCGGTGACGGTCCAGGGCTGGGACAAGCCGGCCTGGGCGGACCCGAAGGCGCTGGAGACGACTCCCCGTGGCCGGCACCGCACGACGCTGCTGTCCCCCTTCGACTCCCTCGTCTGGGAGCGGGCGCGCACGGAGCGGATCTTCGGCTTCACGCACCGCCTGGAGGCCTACGTGCCCAAGCCCAGGCGGATACACGGCTACTTCGCGATGCCCCTGCTCGCCGGTGGCAGGCTCCTGGGCCGGGTCGACCCCGCGCGCGAGGGCAGCACCCTGGTGGCCAGGCAGGTCTCACTCGACTCCCCGAAGGCGGTGGCGCCGATGGCCCAGGCGCTCCTGGAGGCGGCGTCCTGGGTCGGCTGCGGTTCCGTACGGGTGGAGCGGGTGAACCGTCCGGAGCTGACGGCCGAGCTGGTGCGCGCCCTCACCTGATCTCCAGGATCTTCTCCCGCATCGCGTACACCACGGCCTCCATCCTGGAATGCAGTTGCAGCTTCTCCAGGATGTTGCGCACGTGGTTCTTCACGGTGTTCTCGGAGATGAACAGCTCTTTGGCGATGTCCCGGTTGTTCATCCCCGTGGCGACGAGTTTCAGGACTTCCAGTTCACGGTCGGTGAGGCGCGGCGCGGGCACGAGTCTGCGCTCGTCGGTGCGCTGGATCATCGACTTGAACTCCGTGAGCAGCTTCGAGGCCATCGACGGGCTGATCTGCGACTGCCCGTCGGCCACCGCGCGAATCGCCGTGGCCACCTCGTCCGTGGAGATCTCCTTGAGGAGGTATCCGGTGGCGCCCGCCTTGATCGCGTCGTAGAGGTCCGCCTCTTCGTCGCTTATGGTCAACATGATGATCTTGGCGCTGGGTGCCACCTCCTTGATGGAGGTGCACGCCTCGATGCCGCCGCGCTTGGGCATCCGGACGTCCATCAGCACGATGTCGGGCAGCAGATCGGCGGCCTTGTCCACCGCCTCGGCGCCGTCGCCGGCCTCGCCGACGACCTGGATGTCCTCCTCGGCGGCGAGGACGATCTCCAGGCCGCGGCGGAAGAGGGCGTGGTCGTCCACGACAAGGACCCGAATGGGCTCCTTGCGCGGGGTGCCCGCCTCCGATCCGATGCCGATGCCGTCCGCGGCATCCTCGTGACGCATCGGTCCGAAGCTGTCCGCCATCGTTCCTCCCCCATGAAGGCCGTGGCCTGTTGTGCCTGTGCTGCGCCAACCCCGGGCGGCAGCACGCCGGTTGGCCGGCGGGCCCATGATTTCACGTCCGGCGCCGGTGCGGTGCGCGCACTGGTCGCACGAGGGTGCCCCTGGGGGCGCACACGCGCTCCAGGGGCACCATGACGGCGGTCGGGGGGCGGCGGGTCAGCCGCCGAGAGCCCCACCGGCACCGGCCGTCTCCGCGTTGGCGACCATCGGGTCGGTGTTGAGGCGGATGACGCCGTAGTCGTAGGCGTGTCGCCGGTAGACGACGCTGGGTTCCTTGGATTCGGAGTCGACGAACAAGTAGAAGTCGTGTCCGACCAGTTCCATCTCATAGAGCGCCTGGTCGAGCGACATGGGGGCCGCGACGTGCGTCTTCTCGCGGACCACGAGGGGGCCTTCGCCCTGGATCTCCAGCGAGCCGATCTTCTTGACCGGTACACCGTCGGGCTCTTCGTCACGCGCGAGGGTGCCGTCTCCGTTGAGCGTCGCCGCGTCCGGGACGCGCTCGGCGACCTCGGCGGCCGAGATTCGGCCGTTCCCCCGCCGGTTGTGGCGCTTCTCGTGCTGCTTGCGCAGGCTGGCGTCGAGCTTGGCCGTGGCCAGGTCCAGCGCCGCGTACGGATCGGCCGCCGCGGCTTCCGCGCGGATCACGGGTCCGCGCCCGCGGAGGGTGATCTCCACGCGGTCGGAACGGTCGGCCTGACGCGGGTTGGTTTCCTTGGACACCTCGACGTCGAGGCTGATCACCTTGCCGTCGAGCTTCTGGATCTTGTCCAGCTTCAGCTTCTCGGCCACGTGCTTGCGGAACCGCTCGGGCACCTCGGTCTTGCGGCCCTTGACGACGATGTCCACGCAGAACTCCGTTCCCGGATCGCTCCGCTTCAGCGGCGGAGCATCTCCCTTTTGCACCAGACCCCGGTGACTTCCGGGGCCTCGGACTCGGTGACGTCCACCTCCTCCTCCCCCGCGGGCAAGATCTCCACCCCACCGGTCCGGGTGATTGTGCGGACCTCAAGATCCGCAAACCCACCAACCGGCATGGACCGGCATGGACCGGCATTCCGATATGCGAGGCGCGGCGTTCGCCATTCCTCACAACCGAACATATCTCGCCCGGACGGATGTCGTCACCCTCTACTGCTACGTACCTCCATTCAGGTGTTTCAGTCCTCTCACCACCTGCAACGACGCAACTTCTCCGTCAGTTCCGGTTTATTCCGAAAGAATCCGGAGGCCCGGCGACAACGGCCGCACTGATCGCGTTCCCGCCGACCGATAACGGCCTTCGCGCGACGTCCGTCCTCGGTCGCCGCACGGCCTCCGGCCCCATGCCGTCTTCTTTGCACAGTTCACTTATTGCGCGCGCGGCCTCCGCCAATGAGGCGCCGGTGGTCATCAGGTCGTCCACGACCACGATCCGGCCGGACCCCGCCAGCAGTCGGCCGCCCCCGGCGGTCACCTCCAGGGCGCCCGCCAGATTGGCCCGCCGCTGCCGGGAGCCGAGCCCCGACTGATCGGCCACCGCACGCCGTTGACGCAGCACCGCGAGCACCCGCGCCGGGATCCCCGCTCGTCGCAGCTCACCCGCCGCGGCGAGCGCGATCCGCCGCGCCGGGTCATGTCCACGCGCCCGCACCGAGGCACGCGCCGACGGCACGGGGACGAGCGACAACGGCACCGCACGCCCCTGTGAGCCGCCGTGCGTGCCGTCTACCCAGGAACCCGCCCCCGTATCACCCCACTCCCCGCCCTCCCCCCGCAGACCGACGAGCACAGCTCTGGCCAACGCTTCTCCCAGGGGTCCCGCGAGCCCCAGGGCGCCACGCTCCTTGTGCGCGAGCAGCGCGGCCCGCACCGCGTCCGCGTACGGCGCCGCCGCGTGCACCACCGGCAGCCCGACCGGCTCGGGCACCGGCCGCACCCGGCGCGGCGCGCTCCCGCACAGCGCCGCCCGGCACTCGGCGCACAGCACCGCGCGAAGCCTTCCGCAGCCCCCGCACTCGGCCGGCAGCACCAGGTCGGTCAGGTCCCGCCACCACCCCCGCATGACCCCACTGTGCCCCCGCGCGACCGGCGCGACCAGCCCTGTGGACAAGCCCCTGTGGATAACTCCCTCGGCCCCGCGTCGGGGCCGCCCTCACCCCGGGTAGACCGGAGCGGACCCCTCCTTGACCACCGTCTGCCACTGCGACCCCGCAGGCAGCCGTACGATCCCGTCGTCCGAGTGCGCCACCAGCGGCTGCTGCTCGCTCTCGGAGGCCGCGATCTCCTTGACGCCCGTCAGCCCCGGCAGCGTGGTGCCCGAGAGCACCGACCCGTCGCACTGGACGTACCGCATCTGCTGCACCCCGCCGGACTCCCGCCCGACCACCACGAGGCGGCTGCCCCCGGCCCACGACATGGCGGTGACCCGCTCCATCCGCGGCGCGGCCTGGGTGGGGTCGAGCACCGATATCCGCGGTCGCTCGCCCTCGCCCCGCTCACCGCGCTCCACCCGGCCGATCCACAGCGAGGTCTTGTCGTCCTTCTCCACCAGCAGTGCGATGCGCACGCCGTCGGCCGACACCCGTACCGCCTCGATGCGCCCGTCGAGGCCGGGCACCTCGACCTGCACCGCATGGCCCTCGCCCCGCTCCAGCCAGAGCAGCCGCGGCCGCTCGGGGTCGCGGTCGGCCACCCACAGATCGCCCCTGCCGTCCCAGCTGGGCGTGGAGAGGCGGTCCTCCTCCGCCTTGGCCTTGCTGCGCACCTGCGCCTTGCCGAGCGTGTCCTCCAGGAACAGCGACCCGGTGTACAGCGACTTCCCGTCGAGCGACACTCCGGCGGCCCGCTTCTCGTCGCGCGAGACCGCCGCCGAGCGCAGCGGCTGGTCGCCGGTGCCGAGGATGCCGTTCACCGGCTCCGGGTCCGCGGTGCTCCCGGCGTTGGCCGGCATCCGCACCAGGCGGTGCTTCTCGTCGATGAAGTACTGGTAGTCGGGCCGCTCCGCGCCGCGGTGCGCCGCGACGCTCTGGGCGTGGTTCTGGCTCAGGACGCAGAGCATCGAACCGTTGGACCTCTGGAGCGTCACCTGCTCCACCCCTGACGGCGTCAGGTCCTGGAGGGTGAACAGCAGCTGCGCCGCCATCTCCCGGCACCGCGTCTGACTGGCGTCGTCGGCCTGCTTGTTCAGCTGCACGGTCAGCCGGTTCTGGTCGTCCGGCGTCAGCGACGCCCGGGGGTCCTTGAGCCGCGTGCCGCTGCGGAACCGCGACTCGACCACCTGGTCGAGCCAGTTGGTCGGCCCCGCCAGCAACGCCTTCACCGTCTGCGTCAGCGGATCGATCCGCTGCCGGATGTAGATGGGGTCGGCGACGAGACCCGTCCGGCCGTTCGCCCCCGCCCCCGCAGGGCCCGCGAAGTAGTACTTGTTGACGGACCGGTAGATGCGCTGGAAGTCCGACTCGCCGAGCACCACGCCCGGCGGCGGCTTGTCGATGCGCCACTCCTTGCGGCCCCCCGGCCCCCGCACCTGGCTCAGGTGCACGCTCTGGCTGTAGGACGCCTCCTCGGGCCGGTACGCGTGCTGCTCGTCCACCCTCGCGACCTGCTGGCCGGTCAGCGCGAACCGCCGGCTGCCGTCCACGTCGTTGCCCGCGTTGCCCGCGTCGGTGTTCGGGCCGTCCGCGAGCACCGTCGTGGACCCCTCGGGGTCCCAGTGCTTCGACGCGTCCTTCGTCAGATACTTGCGTGCCATCGCGAACTGCGGATCGTCGCTGGTCAGCGCCTCCAGGAAGCCCTGCACGATCTCCACGGCCCGGGCGCCCTCGCGCGGCGGCATCGCGTAGACCCGGACCTGCGGGCGGGAGTCGGGCCGCTGCGAGGCGTCCACGGACTCCAGGTTCCCGCTGTCGGGCATCGAGGCGCAGCCGGCCAGGAGGGCCGCACAGCTGCCCAGCAGCAGCCCGGTGCGCAGCGGACGCCCCCGGCGCCCACGACGGTCGCGCCCCCGCCGGTCAGCGCCCACGCGTGCCTGTCGGTCAGCGCCCACGCGTGCTCTCCCCATCCTTCGCCGAACCCGCCTCGCCCTCGGGCGCCGCCTCCCGCGGCCCACCCGACGGGCGCTGTGCCTCTGCGGTCCCTTCGGGGCCGCCTGCCCCCACGTCACCGTCCGGCGCACCGTCGTCCACCGGCCTGCGCGGCACGACCCGCGATCCGCTGCCGGGCAGCGCCGTCGGGTCCACGGCGCCGGCCCGCGCGAACCGGGGGGCCATCGGGCCCTTGCCGGGCATGGACGGCGACACCCTCTCGGAGACGGCGGACGGCTGGGCGGGCACGGTCGCCAGCTTGTTGCCGCCCCCGAGCGGCAGCCCGGCGTCGTTCAGGCCGCGGTGGCGCCGCGAGTCGTCGGGCTCCAGCGGTATCGGCGAACCCCGCAGCGGCTCGTCCGCCGTCCTCGGCAATGTCAGGCGGAACTGCGAGCCGCCCCCTGGCTCGCCCCACGCCTGGAGCCACCCGCCGTGCAGCCGGGCGTCCTCCAGGGCGATGGACAGCCCGAGTCCCGTACCGCCGGTGGTACGCGCGCGTGCCGGGTCCGCCCGCCAGAAGCGGCTGAAGACCCGGGTCGCCTCGCCGGGCTTGAGGCCCACGCCGTAGTCCCGCACCGCGACCGCCACCGCGCCGCCCGCGGCGGCGAGCCGCACCACGACGTCCTTGCCCTCGCCGTGCTCCACGGCGTTGACCACGAGATTGCGCAGCACCCGCTCCACGCGCCGGGCATCGGCCTCCGCGACCACGGGCTGCTGGTCCCCGACGACCCTTATGTGCGTGCCCTTGCGCTCGGCGAGCATCTCCGCGCCGCCGACGACCCTGCGGACGACCTCACGCAGGTCTATCGGCTCCGCCTCCAGCGCGGCCGCCCCCGCGTCGAACCTGCTGATCTCCAGCAGGTCCGCGAGCAGCGACTCGAACCGGTCCAGCTGATCGGCGAGCAACTCCGCCGAGCGCGCCGTCACCGGATCGAAGTCCACCCGCGCCTCGTGGATGACGTCGGCGGCCATCCGCACGGTCGTGAGCGGCGTGCGCAGCTCGTGCGAGACGTCGGACACGAACCGCCGCTGCATCCGCGACAGCTCCTCCAGCTGCTGGATCTTCAGCTGGAGGTTCTGCGCCATCTTGTTGAACGCCTCACCAAGCCGCGCGATGTCGTCCTCCCCGGTCACCTTCATACGTTCCTGAAGGCGTCCGGCGGACAGCCGCTCGGCGATCCCCGCGGCCATGCGCACGGGCGTGACCACCTGGCGCACCACCAGCCAGGCGATGGCTCCCAGGAGCACGACGACGAAGAGCCCGGCGGTGGCGAGGGTGGTCCTGACGAGGTTGAGCGACTCCTCCTCCTGCGTCAGGGGGAAGAGGTAGTAGAGCTGGTACGGATCGCCGTTGAGGTCGTTGAGCCGCTTGCCGATCACGAGGCCGGGCTGCGGCTCCCGCCCGTCGTCGTAGACGATGCGCGTATTGGCCTGGAGGACCTCGGAGCCCTTGTCGACCTGCCCGCGCAGCTCCTCCGGCACGCTCAGGATCGGCTCCACACCGCCCGAGGCCCGCGACCCGCGGACGCTGCCCGCGTCGCTCGTGGACGTCAGCGTCACCACGGCGAACGCGTTCTGGCCACCGCTGGACAGCTGCTCGACGAGGTCGGACATCCACATGGCGGCGTTGCGCCCGTCGACCGTGCTGCCGTCGGGGCCCTGGCCCTGCTCGGTGCTCTGCCGCGCGGCGTTGACACTGTCCTGGGCGGCCCGGAAGCCTCCGTCGGCCTGGCTCTGCGAAGCCTTCACCTTGGCCTTGAGCAGGCCGTTGTTCACCGAGCTGAGCACGGCGAAACCCAGCATGAGGACCACGCCGAGCGACATCAGGAGGGTCGTGACGACGACCTTCAGCTGGATGTTGCGCCGCCACAGCCGTACGGCGGGCAGCAGCGGCCTGCGCACCCAGCGCGCGAAGAGCCGCAGCACGGGGCTGCCCTGCACGCCGCCCTGCAGCAGCAGCCCGCCGTCGACGAGCCGCCCGAACCGTGACCCGTGCCGCGCCGGTCCAGTCCGCCCCGAGCGAGCCCTTGCACCGCCGGGCGCCGAGGAGGAACTGTCCCGGGACATGTCAGCTCGGTCCGGCCTTGTAACCGACACCCCGGACGGTCACCACGATCTCCGGCCGCTCGGGGTCCCGCTCGACCTTGGAGCGCAGCCGCTGCACGTGCACGTTCACCAGCCGGGTGTCCGCCGCGTGCCGGTAGCCCCAGACCTGTTCGAGGAGCACCTCGCGGGTGAACACCTGCCACGGCTTGCGCGCCAGCGCCACCAGCAGATCGAACTCCAGCGGCGTCAGCGCGATCGACTGCCCGTCCCGCTTCACGGAGTGCCCCGCCACGTCGATGACCAGGTCGCCTATGGCCAGCTGCTCCGGCGCGGGCTCCTCCGACCTGCGCAGCCGCGCCCTGATCCGGGCCACCAGCTCCTTCGGCTTGAAGGGCTTGACGATGTAGTCGTCCGCCCCCGACTCCAGACCGACCACCACATCCACGGTGTCGCTCTTGGCGGTGAGCATGACGATCGGCACCCCGGACTCCGCCCTGATCAGGCGGCACACCTCGATGCCGTCGCGTCCCGGCAGCATCAGGTCGAGCAGCACGAGATCGGGCTTGGCCTCCCGGAAAGCGGCCAGCGCCTTGTCGCCATCAGCTACGAACGACGGCTCAAAACCTTCACCACGCAGCACAATCCCGAGCATCTCGGCCAGTGCGGTGTCGTCGTCGACGACAAGGACTCGTCCCTTCATGCCTGACATCATCCCATTCTCGTAACAGTGACTGGGGTGCTGGTGAGAGAGGTCACTGACCTGTGACGATAGTCGTATCGGGGCATCACTGTCTGCGGTGGCCGACCGCGGCCGAGGTCGGTAACGGACGCCGGGCGGGTCCACCCGTGACACACCGCCCCGGGCCGACCGACTCCAAACCGGCCAGACCAAGGGTGCAGAACAAGCCAAGAACCACCCGGCCGGGCACCGCCACAGCACCCGCCGGAGCGATCCCGATCATGAGCCGGCGCCCCCGATCATGAGCCGGCGTCGCCCCACCGCCGCCCGCCGACCGACGCCGTTCCCTCACTCCGCCCCCCGCTCCCGCGCTCCTTCCCCCTCCCGTCGGACGGCCCCGGACCGGCCCGGAGCCGGGGCCCGGCCCGGCACCGGGGCACCCGGTCAACCGACGGTCACCCCGCGCGCCCTGCCGCACAGCTCCGCGAGACCCTCCGCCGTCACCGGCGACAGGACCCCCTCCTCCGTGACGATGGCCGTCACCAGCTCCGGCGGTGTCACGTCGAACGCCGGGTTGTACGCCTGCGTCCCCAAAGGCGCCACCGCGATACCGCCTCCCGCCTCCGTCCCGATCATCGGCACATGCGGCACCGTGACCTCCGTCACTTCATGGCCGGACCGCTGCTCCACCTCGATCGACGCTCCGTCCGGGGTGTCCAGGTCCACGCTCGTCACCGGCGCCACCACGATGAACGGCACGTGGTGATACCGCGCGAGCACCGCCAGCGGATAGCTCCCCACCTTGTTCGCCACCGAACCGTCGGCCGCGATCCGGTCGGCCCCGATCAGCACCGCGTCCACCTCCCCGGCCGCGAACAACGAACCCGCCGCGTTGTCCGTGAGCAGCGTGTACGCCATGCCGTTGCGCGCCGCCTCGTACGCCGTGAGCCGCGCCCCCTGGAGCAGCGGCCGCGTCTCGTCCACCCACAGCCTGCGCAGACTCCCCGCCCGATGCGCCCGCAGGGCCACCGCGAACGCCGTGCCCTCCCCACCGGAGACCAGCGCCCCGGTGTTGCAGTGCGTCAGGATCCGGTGCCCGCCACCCGGCAGCAGCTCGTCGAGCAGCGCCAGGCCGTGGGCCGCCATCCGCCGGCTGGCCCCGGCGTCCTCGGCGTGCAGCGCCCGCGCCGCCTCCAGCGCGGCACCGGCCGCCCGCTCGGGCCCCGCGCCGCTCACCATGGCCGTGCGGTAGGCCGCCTGGGCCCTGCGGGCGCCGTAGGCGAGGTTCACCGCGGTGGGCCGCGCCCCCGCCAGCGCGTCCGCCGCCTCGTCCACGTCGAAACCGCGGACCGCGGCGAGCGCGACGCCGTACGCCCCCGCGATGCCCAGCAGCGGTGCCCCGCGCACCGCGAGCGCGCGGATCGCCTCCACCAGAGCCGGTGCGTCGGTGCACACCAGCTCGCTCTCCTCGCCCGGCAGCCTGGTCTGGTCGAGGAGGACCAGTACGGGGCCTTCGGGTGGCTCCTCCCAGCGGATCGCGGGAATCGTCGGGGCCTCGGTCGGCCGTATGTCCTCACCGGATTGCGCGTACTGATCAGCCATCCGCCCAGTCTGCCCCGTACCCGACGGACAATTGAAGGTCTCCCGCCGCCATCTGAGGGTGTCCCACCCCTGCGGCGCCCGGTCACCCCGCCGGTGCCCCGTGGCACGATGGCTGGCAACCTGCCGCCGCACCCGCGGACGGGCACCGTGAAGGAGCGACGATGAACGACTCTCCGGGCTGGGCTTCGCCCGGATCCGCCCCCTCCGACGGACAGGACTCCGACGGGCCGGACTCCGACGGGCCGGACGCCGGCAAGCCGGACGCCGCCGAGCCCGCGGACGCAGGCCGCCGGAGCGGCCCGTCCAAGTGGTCCAAGGAGCAGCCGCCGCCCGCCGAATGGTCCCCGCCCGGCACCCCCGGCCCGACCCCGCCGCCTCCGCCCCCTCCGCCCGGCCAGGGCGGCGGCTGGGGCTGGGGCGGAAACCCCCACGGCGGCCCCCCTGGAGGCCCGGGAGGGCCCGGAGCACCCGGTGGTCCCAGTGGTCCCGGTGGTCCCGGTGGTCCAGGTGGCGGTTACCCCGGCTGGGGCGCCTGGCAGGGCCCGCCGCCCGCCGCCAAGCCCGGCGTCATCCCGCTCCGCCCGCTCGGCGTCGGTGAGATCCTCGACGGCGCCGTGTCCACGATGCGCGCCCACTGGCGCACGGTCCTCGGCATCTCCCTGACCGTCGCCGTGCTCACGGAGATCGTCGTCGTCCTCCTCCAGGGACTCGTCCTCAACGAGTCGGTGGACACCGACGCCCTCGACGACCCGAGCGCGACCGTCGGCGAACTGACCCGCGCCATGGGCGACACCCTGCTGAACTCCGGAGTGGTCCTCGTGATCACCCTGCTCGGCACGATCGTCGCCACGGCCCTGCTCACCATGGTCACCAGCCGCGCGGTGCTCGGTAAGTCGGTGACGGCGGCGGAGGCCTGGCGGGACTCGCGCCCCCAGCTGGCGAAGCTGTTCGGCCTGACCCTGCTCATCCCGCTCATCGGCGCCACGGTGGTCGCCGTCGGCATCCTGCCCGGCCTCCTGATCGCGGTCGGCGGTGCCACGGACGCCGGAGCGAGCCTCGCCGTCCTCGGCGGCCTCGCCTCGGGCGTCGCCGCCATCTGGCTCATGATCCGCTTCTCGCTCGCCTCCCCCGCGCTCATGCTGGAGAAGCAGAGCGTGAAGAAGTCCCTGACCCGCTCCGCCAAGCTCGTCCGCGGCTCCTGGTGGCGCGTCTTCGGCATCCAGCTGCTCGCCGCTGTCATCGCGAACATCGTGGCGTCGATCATCGTCATCCCGTTCACCTTCCTCGCCGGCGCGCTCAGCGGCGAAGGCATCACCGGCTTCCTCGACAACACCGGCGAACTGGGCTGGACGTTCCTGATCATCAGCGGCGTCGGGTCCGTGATCGGCTCCATGCTGACGTTCCCGATCACGGCCGGCGTCACCGTGCTCCTCTACATCGACCAGCGGATCCGGCGCGAGGCCCTCGACCTCGAACTCGCCCGCGCCGCCGGCCTGCCCGGCCAGGGCCCCGGCCCGTCCGGCACATCGGGGAGCTGATGCGGTGACCGCGGCGGGGGCAGCGCTCATGAGGTTCGGAGCGGCACCGCTCCTGCCGCGGGCCGGCGACGACCCGCCGGTGACGATCCCCCGCGATCCCGCGCGGGAAGCCGCCGAGCGCGAACTGTCCAAGCCGATGTACCACGAGCAGGACCCCGGGGTCCTCCAGCGCGCCCTGAACCGCTTCTGGTCCTGGGTCGACGGCCTGTTCACCGCCGCCTCGGGGGCCACCCCGGGCGGCGGGTTCGGCCTCCTCGTCATCGTCCTGGCCGTCGTACTCCTCGGCGTCGCCCTCTGGTGGCGCCTCGGCACCCCCACCCGGACCCCCGCCGGCACGCCGCCCCTCTTCGACGACCGCCCCCGCAGCGCCGCCGAACACCGTGCCGCCGCCGCGGCGCACGCCGCCCGGGGCCACTGGAACCAGGCCGTCCAGGAACGCATGCGCGCCCTCGTCCGCGCCCTGGAGGAACGCGCCCTCCTCGACCCGCGCCCCGGCCGCACCGCCGACGAAGCCGCGGCGGAAGCGGGCCGCACCCTCCCCGCCCACACCGGCCGACTCCGCGCCGCCGCCCACGAGTTCGACGACGTCACATACGGCGGCCGCACCGCCGACGAGCCCGCGTACCTTCGCCTGACCGAACTCGACCACGACCTGGAGCGCACCAAGCCGGCCCTGGCCGACAGCGCCCACACCACCCCGCCCAGCAGCACCCACGGAGCCGCCGAATGACCGGCTCCCCCGACCCCACCGAACCGCCCCACGCCGCCACGCCTCCCGCCACCGAGCAGCAACCCCCGGAGAGCCACCGAGCGGCCGACTCCCCCCACCCGACGGAACCGCCCCACGCCGCCGAGCAACAGCACGCACAGGGCCGCCACATGACCGGCTCCCTCCACCCCACCGAGCCACCCCAGGCCACCACACGCCCCGCCACCGAGCAGCAACACCCACAGAGCCACCGAGCGGCCGGCTCCCCCGAGCCCACCGAACCACCCCACGCCGTCACGCCCCCCGCCGCCGAGCGGCAGCCCGACGCCCCATCGCCCTCCACCTCGGTCACGCCCACGCCCGGCCAGCTCTGGACGCGCTCCCGGGGCATCGCCCTCGCCCTGCTCGTCCTCCTGGCGGCGGCCGTCATCATGGCCGCGGTCCGCTCCGGCGGCGAACACGGCCGCCTCGACCCCCGCTCCGCCGCCCCCCACGGCAGCCGGGCCGTCGCCGAACTCCTCGCCGACCAAGGCGTGTCCACCCGCGTGGTCACCACCACCCAAGCGGCGCGAGCCGCGGCCGGCCCCGACACCACCCTCCTCGTAGCCGACCCGGACCTGCTCACCGACGGCCGGCGCTCCCGCCTGCACACCGCCACCAAGGACTCCGGGGGCCGGACCGTCCTCGTCACTCCCGGCACCTCCTCCCTCAAGGCCTTCGCCCCGGGGGTCACCGCGCACGCCAAGCCCGCCGAGCACTCCACGCTCTCCCCGGCCTGCTCCCTCCCGGCCGCCCGCCGAGCGGGCCCGGCCGAGATGGGCGGCATCCGCTACGACACCTCCGCCCCGAACGCCGAGGCCTGCTACCTCAGCGACGGCCTCCCCAGCCTGCTCCATCTCCCCGCCCCCCACGGAAAGGGCGACACCGTCGTCCTCGGCGCCCCCGACGTCCTCTACAACGACCGCCTCGACCAGCAGGGCAACGCCTCTCTCGCCCTGCAACTCCTCGGCTCACGCCCCCACTTGGTGTGGTACCTGCCTTCCCTCGCCGACGACGCGACGGCAACCGACTCCGAGCGCCGTGGCTTCTTCGACCTGATCCCCTCCGGCTGGCGATGGGGCACCCTGCAACTGGCCGTCGCCGCCGTACTCGCCGCCCTGTGGCGCGCCCGCCGCTTCGGTCCCCTCGTCGTCGAACGCCTGCCCGTCGCCATCCGCGCCTCAGAGACGGTCGAAGGCCGGGCCCGCCTGTATGCCAAGGCGAACGCCCGCGACCGCGCGGCCGAGGCCCTGCGCACCGCCACCCGCGCCCGCCTCGCTCCCCTCGTCGGCGTGCCCCCCGCCCAGGCCCACACGCCCCAGACGCTGATCCCGGCACTGTCCACGCGCCTTCGCACCCTCGACCACGACCCACACCCCCTTCTCTTCGGTCCGCCGCCGGGCGACGACACAGCCCTCATCGCCCTGGCCGACCGACTCGACGCCCTCGAAAGTGAGGTACGCCACTCATGATGGACCCGACCACTGACAACGGGCCCACCACCGGACCCGCCGGAGCTCCCCGCGACGCACGCGCTTCCCTCGAAGCCCTGCGCACGGAGATCTCCAAGGCCGTGGTCGGCCAGGACCCCGCCGTCACCGGCCTCGTCGTCGCTCTCCTCTGCCGCGGCCACGTCCTGCTTGAGGGGGTCCCCGGGGTGGCCAAGACACTGCTCGTCCGCGCCCTCGCCGCGAGCCTCGAACTCGACACCAAGCGCGTCCAGTTCACCCCCGACCTCATGCCGAGCGACGTCACGGGCTCCCTCGTCTACGACGCCCGCACCACGGAGTTCTCCTTCCAGCCGGGCCCGGTCTTCACCAACCTCCTCCTCGCCGACGAGATCAACCGCACCCCGCCCAAGACCCAGTCCGCGCTCCTCGAAGCGATGGAGGAACGCCAGGTCACGGTCGACGGCACGCCCCGCGCCCTCCCCGACCCCTTCCTCGTGGCGGCGACCCAGAACCCCGTCGAGCACGAAGGCACCTACCCCCTCCCCGAAGCCCAGCTGGACCGCTTCCTCCTCAAACTGACGGTGCCTCTCCCGTCCCGCCAGGACGAGATCGACGTCCTCACCCGCCACGCCGAGGGCTTCAACCCCCGCGACCTGCGCGCCGCCGGCGTACGCCCCGTGGCGGGCCCCGCCGACCTGGAGGCCGCCCGCGGGGCCGTCGCCAAGACCTCCGTCTCCCCCGAGATCACCGCCTACGTGGTGGACGTGTGCCGCGCGACCCGTGAATCGCCCTCCCTCACCCTCGGCGTCTCTCCCCGAGGCGCCACGGCGCTCCTCTCCACGGCACGCGCCTGGGCCTGGCTCACCGGCCGCGACTACGTCATCCCCGACGACGTCAAAGCCCTCGCCCTGCCCACGCTCCGCCACCGCGTCCAGCTCCGCCCGGAAGCGGAGATGGAGGGCATCACCGCGGACTCCGTCATCAACGCGATCCTCACCCACGTCCCGGTGCCCCGCTGATGGCCCTCACCGGACGCGCGGCCCTCCTGGCGGCCCTCGGCAGCCTCCCCGTGGGCCTCTGGGACCCCGGCTGGACGGGCATCCTCGCCGTCAACGCCCCGCTGGCCCTGGCCTGCGCCTGCGACGCCGCCCTGGCCGCCCCCGTACGCCGCCTCGCCCTGACGCGCTCCGGCGCGACCTCCGTACGCCTGGGCCAGACCGCCGACGTGGAACTCACCGTCACCAACCCCTCGGCCCGCCCCCTGCGCGCGCACCTCCGCGACGCCTGGCCCCCCAGCAGCCGGCAGTCGACCGCCGACGGCACGGCGACCCGCCACCACCTGACGATCCCGGCCGGGGAACGCCGCCGCATCACGACCACCTTGCGCCCCACCCGTCGCGGCGACCACCACTCCGACCGCGTGACCATCCGCTCGTACGGCCCCCTGCGTCTCTTCGCCCGCCAGGGCTCCCACCGGGTTCCCTGGTCGGTGCGTGTCCTGCCGCCCTTCACCAGCCGGAAGCATCTCCCCTCCAAACTGGCCCGCCTACGGGAACTCGACGGCCGCACCAGTGTGCTGACGCGCGGCCAGGGCACCGAGTTCGACAGCCTCCGCGACTACGTTCCCGGCGACGACACCCGCTCCATCGACTGGCGTGCCACGGCCCGACAGGCCGCCGTCGCGGTCCGCACCTGGCGCCCGGAGCGCGACCGGCACATCCTCCTCGTCCTCGACACGGGCCGCACCTCGGCCGGCCGCGTCGGCGACACCCCGCGCCTGGACGCCTCCATGGACGCCGCCCTGCTCCTGGCCGCGCTGGCCTCCCGGGCCGGCGACCGCGTGGATCTCCTCGCGTACGACCGCCGGGTACGCGCCCTCGTCCAGGGCAGCTCAGCAGGTGACGTCCTTCCTTCCCTGGTCAACGCCCTGGCAACGCTGGAGCCGGAACTTCTGGAGACCGACACACGAGGCTTGACGTCGACGGCCCTGCGCACAGCGCCCCGTGGTTCCCTGATCGTGCTGCTCACAAGCCTCGACACCGCACCCGTCGAAGAGGGTCTCCTGCCCGTGCTTTCCCGTCTCACCAGGCGACACAAGGTTCTGGTCGTCTCCGTGGCCGACCCGCACATCGAGAAAATGGCCTCCGGACGCGGAACGGCGGAAGCGGTGTATGAAGCGGCAGCGGCGGCCCAGGCCCAATCGGAACGCCACCGTACGGCGGAACAACTCACCCGCCACGGCGTCACCGTCGTGGACGCCACACCCGAGAGCCTGGCTCCCGCCCTGGCCGACGCGTACCTCTCCCTGAAGGCAGCCGGCCGCCTTTAGGAACGCCCTGAAGGCGAAGTTCCCTTGAACGCAAAAAAGCCTCAGGCCCCGGACAATGTCCAGGGCCTGAGGCTTTATCAAAATTAGTTCGGCGGCGTCCTACTCTCCCACAGGGTCCCC